>CAZDLW010000072.1:0-22014 GCA_964505975.1 uncultured Bifidobacteriaceae bacterium
AATGCGGCGTGTCCGACCACATTCGTTGCGAACACGTCGCGAGAGCCGCTAACAGGCAAAGCAAGATCACTGACTCAGAATCAGACGGGGGAACAGGCGCTCCGCGTTGCGGCGTTCGATCATGCGGACAATCTCCTGCGATAGGCCCAGCTTCGGGATCTCGTCCACCGTTGTCTGGATAGCCTCAGGAAAGTAGTCGGTCCCGAGCAGAAGCTGCGTGGGAGGAACCAGCTTCAGTAGTGCGGCGATCGGCATCTGAAACGTCGCATGCGCCACGTCGTAATAGAGTTTCCGCAGCTCGGCCGCCAGCCCGTTCGGGATGTACTTTGCGCTCTGCGCCGGCCAGCGGTCCTGCATGCGACCTGCGAGAACGGGCAGAGTCCCTCCGGCATGCACCGTGATAAGCGTGATGTCGGGATGGCGGAACATAACGCCGTTGGCGATGATGCTCGTCACCGCCCGTGTGGTTTCGAAGTCCACTTCGGCCATGAACGGCGTGGCTCCGTAGTTGAGGTCGGCGCAGCACGCCGGTACCCAGGGATGAATGAAGACTATGGCCCGACGGCGATTGAGCTCCTGCCAGACGGGCTCGAAATGCGCATCGCCAGGCCAGCGGCCATGGTTGTCGTTGGTGTAGATCCCGATGCCATCGCAGCGCAAGGTGTCGTATGCGTACTCGATTTCCTGGAGCGAGCCTTCGACATCGGGGAAGGGGATTGACGCGAACAGCCCGAAACGTCGCGGATGGTCTCGCGTTAACGTCGCGCCATATTCGTTGCACATGCGCACTGCGCCACGCCCTTTCGGCGTCCCGTCGTAGAGAAGGTGGCCCTGCTGGGTCATCGAGAGAATCGCTGTGGCGATACCGTGCGCATCCATCTGTTCGATCGAGCGCTCGGCCGTCCAGGGCGCCCCACCGGGGCGCCCGCCTGCTCTGCCGGCCGGAACGGGCGCCGCGCCCCTCGCGCCGGCTGTGGGTGCAACGGCGCCGGCTGTGCCACCCGGGGTGAGCGTGGGCGGAACAAAGTGGTGGTGCACGTCAATTGAGCCCCCTTCTGCCGTGACCCTGTAGCTCGCCTCCTGCGCGAGCGATCGGCCGATGGGGCTCAACGCGGCCGCCCCAAACAGCGCGAGACTTCCGAGAAAGCTGCGCCGACCGCCAACACGGTGGGTCGACCGACGATGTCGGAGGGAGCGGTCTGTCATGGGAGTCCTTCCTCTCTCAAGTGGTCTCGCCACGGGATCGGCGGACGTCGGATTCCTTCGGTGCGATCGGCAGCAACATACGACATGCACCTATTCAGTGGACATACCTCTGACGAGGTATTGTCACGTCCTTCACCATGTGGAACACTCGGCCTCCGATCAGTGATCGGTCTGATCACCTCAATGGTGAGCCTATTCCGTTGACGTCGCCGGTACAAAGAGCGCGAGGTCATGCGTCGTTTTTACGTATCGATTGCCGCTGGACTGTGGCTCTCCTCGGTCGTCTGGAGCGCACCACACGCGTCCAGTGCCCTGGCCCAGCTATCGCCATCGTCCGCCGACACCCTGGATGTCGCTGATGTTCTCACCCGGTACTGCGTCACCTGCCACAACGACCGCCTGAAGACGGCAGGGTTCGTCCTCGACCCGACCGATCTCTCGAGAGCCGGAGAGGAGGCCGAGCTTTGGGAGAAGGTCGCGAGAAAAGTGCGGACGAGCATGATGCCGCCCCCCGGCGCAGCGCCGCTGAATCCCGATACACGGCGCGCACTCGTGTCGTGGCTTGAGACGACACTCGATCGTGCGGCCGCAGCAAGCCCGAATCCCGGCCGAACGCCCATCCGGCGTCTGAACCGCACGGAATACGTCAACGCCATTTGGGATCTGCTCGATCTGGAAGTCGACCCGGCGGCTCTGCTGCCGCCCGATGACGCCGCCTACGGGTTCGACAATAATGCCGACGCCTTGGGCGCGTCTCCCGTGCTGATCGAGCGCTACGTGGCTGCGGCGGGAGAGATCAGCGCACTCGCGATCGGGAATCCAGGCATCGAACCTGCCGCGCACACCTTCGTCGTCCGGCAAGATGCGTCTCAGGACCAGCACATCGACGATCTCCCACTCGGCACGTTTGGCGGAACGATGGTCAGGGTCACGCTGCCGCTGGATGCCGAGTACATCATTGCGGTGAAGCTGTATCGCACGAATCTAGGGGTTGTGCGCGGGCTCGAGAACGAGCATCACCTGGAGATTTCGGTCGACGGCGAGCGAGTGTACCTCGGCGTTTTTGGAGGCAGAGACGACTTCAATGCGTCGCTCGCGAATCCAACGATGGCAGGGGACGAGGTGGACAGTCGCTTCGCCGTGAGGCTGCGGCTGAAGGCTGGCCCGCGCATGATCAGCGCGTCCTTCCTCCAGCGGACTCCGCTGATGCCCTGGCGCCTTCAGCCGCATCTGCGGAGTTCGGTCGACACGCTGGACACTTCGGGCTGGCCTCACGTGGACAGGGTGATAGTGACCGGTCCGTACGATCCGACCGGGTCCGGCGACACGCCAAGCCGGCGCAGGATCTTCACCTGTCGACCCACGGCGCGCAGTGAAGAGGAGCCGTGCGCGAGGGCGATACTTGCGACGTTGGCCCACCGTGCCTATCGCGGTCAGGCGACGGAGCAGGACCGACGGCGACTGTTCGGGTTCTACCTGCAGGGCCGGGAGGAGGGAGGAACGTTCGATGCCGGCATTCAGTCCGCTCTCGAGCGGATTCTTGCGAGCCCCAAGTTTGTACTGCGTGCCGAGCGTGATGCCGCTACGACGGCGGCAGGCACATCGTACCGCCTCAGCGACATCGAGATCGCTTCCCGGCTGTCGTTCTTCCTCTGGAGTAGCATCCCGGATGAGGCGTTGCTCGAGGTGGCGCTTCAGGAAAGACTCCGCGATCCAGAGGTGCTTGAGCAGCAGGTCCGACGCATGCTGGCGGATCCGAAGTCCCAGGCGCTCGTAACCAACTTCGCTGGCCAGTGGCTGTACCTGCGGAACCTGAGGAGCCACGTCCCCAATTCGCTTGAGTTCCCGGACTTCGATGACAACCTCCGGCAGGCCCTCCAGCGCGAAACGGAGCTGTTCTTCGAAAGCATCATGCGTGAGGACCGCAATGTCCTCGACCTCATGACGGCGGAGCATACGTTCGTCAACGAACGGCTCGCGCGCCACTACGGCATTCCTCACATCAACGGCAGCCACTTTCGCCGGGTGACGCTCGCAGATGAGGCGCGGAGGGGTCTCCTAGGTAAAGGTGCAATCCTCACAGTGAGCTCCTATACCAATCGGACCTCCCCGGTGGTACGCGGCAAATGGATCCTGGAGAACCTGCTGGGAGCCGTACCCCCGCCTCCGGTCGAGGGCGTGCCTCCGCTCAGCGAGAGCAATCAACAAGGGGGGCGGGTGCTGACCATGCGCGAGCGCATGGAGGAACATCGAAAGAACCCGGCCTGCGCGGGCTGCCACAGGATCATGGACCCGATCGGACTGGCGCTGGAGAACTTCGATGCGGTGGGTGCTTGGCGCGCACGCGAAGGCGGCACGTGGGGGTCGCCGATCGATGCCTCGGGACAGTTGATGGATGGCACGGAGGTGGACGGCCCCGTGGCGCTGCGACAGGCGTTACTGCGCGAGCCGGAGACCTTCGTGAGGACACTGACTGAAAAGCTGCTGACCTATGCCCTGGGCCGGGGGCTGGGTGCCTACGATATGCCTACAGTACGAGCCATTGTCCAGGAGTCGGGGCGGCGCGAGTACCGTTTCTCGTCGCTCGTGCTGGGCATTGCCAAGAGCCTGCCGTTTCAGATGCGGATGACGGAGGTGCGCGACACGCCGGGTGGGCCGATCGAGGCCGCCGCTCGCTGACTGGTTCGGAAAAGGGAAGGAGCTCCGACATGTTTGTGTGGAAGAAGGCTTTGTCGCGTCGTGCGGCGCTTCGCGGAATCGGCGCGACCGTCGCCCTGCCGTTTCTGGACGCCATGGTGCCGGCTCTTACAGCCACAGCGAGAACGGTGGCGAACCCGCGGCGGAGACTGGGCATCGTGTTCGTCCCGCACGGGACGCCGGCGGGTACCGGGGCGTGGATCCCGGACGTCACGAGCGTCGGGCTTGACCTGTCACCCATCCTCAAGCCACTGGAGCCGTACAAGCGCTACATGACGGTGGTCACGAATCTGTGTGCGCCGCGGGATGGCCACGCCGTCACTGTGGCCGCATGGCTGACGGGCAGTGTCCCGAAGCAGACGCTCGCAGAGGACGTACGCGCGGGTACGTCGATGGACCAGGTGGTTGCCGAACACATCGGCCGGGAAACGGTCTTTCCCTCGCTCGAAGTCGCCACCGAGGATTTCAGCGGCTATATCGGGAGCTGTGACGGTAACTTCGCCTGCGCCTACTCCAACACGCTCGCCTGGCTGAACCCGACGACGCCGCTGCCGATGGAAATCAACCCGCGCGTCCTGTTCCAAAGGATGTTCGGCACGGTTGGGAGTCGCGACCAGCGCCGGGCCCGCATGAGGAAGGATCGAAGCCTGCTCGACTCCGTGCAAGAGGACCTGGCCGATCTCGAGCTCGACCTCGGACGGCGCGATCGCGCGCGACTGGACGACTATCTCACCAACATCCGCGAGATCGAGCGACGCATCCAGCGGGCGGAGCAGCAGGCAGCTGCGGAGATCGCCGTCCCGGAGGCGCCGATTGGGGTGCCCGACTCGTTCGAGGGGCACGTCGCGCTGCTGTTCGATCTGCTCGCCGTTGGCTACGAGGCGGACCTCACCAGGGTCTTCACCTTCATGATGAGCCGCGACGGAAGCCAACGCGTGTATCCGAACCTCGGTTTGACGGAGCCGCACCACGCGATGTCGCACCACGCCCGGGACCCGGAGAAGATCGCGGGAATGGTGAGAATCAACATCTATCATGTCGAGCTGTTTGCCAGATTCGTGGAGAAGTTGGCCTCGACGGCGGATGGCGACGGGTCGCTCCTCGATCACTCCTACCTGCTGTACGGGAGCGGGATGAGTGAGGCCGACGTGCATTCCCGGCTCGACCTTCCGACGCTGGTCGTCGGCGGCGCGGCGGGAGCGCACGAAGGCAACCGCGTGATTCACGCCGAGCCTGAGACGCCGTTCGCGAACTTCATGCTGGACGTCGTCAACAAGTTCGGCGTCGAGAGCGAGAGCTTCGGTGCGCTCAGCACGGGAAGACTGGAGATCTGACGAAGCTTAGAGGGACCGGAGATGAGTGCGATGCGCAACAGGTTCGTGCCGGCCATGACTGCGGCTGGGGTGCTGGTGGCGATCGGTGGCCTCACCGCCGCAGAAGAGCATGCGCGACTCGTTCAGGCCGTGAGGCTCGGAGATCGGGAGACGCTGCGTGCAGTCCTGACGCTGGCCGACGTGAATGCGCCTGAAGCCGATGGCACGACGGCGCTCCACTGGGCTGTTCGCGGCGACGATCCGAACATGATTGAGCTGCTCATCCGCGCGGGCGCCGACGCTAACGCCACGAACCGGTACGGCGTCACGCCGCTAGCGGTCGCGGCGACGAACGGAAGTGCAACCATCGTCGACATGTTGCTCCGAGCCGGAGCGGATCCCAAGGCCATCTTGCCGAATGGCGAGACCGTTCTCATGCTCGCCGCACGAGCCGGCAATCCCGACGTGGTCGTGACGCTGGTGGAGTTCGGTGCCGACGTGAATGCCAGGGAACAGACCCAAGGACAAACGGCGCTCATGTGGGCGGCGGCGGAGGGCAATGCGGCAGCTGTCCGGGTCCTGGCTGCGGCGGGCGCCGATCTTGACGTCCGCTCCGTTCCATTGGACTACCCGCTGTTCAAGTGGACGCTTAACGGGATGGTGTCGACGGTTCTGCCCCGCGGCGGGTGGACGGCGCTCATGTACGCGGTCCGGCAGAATGCCCATGACGCAGCCCACGCCCTGATTGATGCGGGGGCCGATCTGGACGTGCAGGACGAGGAGGGATCGACCGCACTCGTGCTGGCGATCATCAACACGCACTTCGACTTGGCCGCGCAGCTAATTGCGAAGGGCGCCGACCCGAACATTTCCGACGAGACCGGGATGGCGGCTCTGTACGCCGCGGTCGACATGCACACGCTGGCGCCGATGCTGGCGCGTCCGAATCTCACGCTGAAGGACACGCTCGACCCCACCGATATGGTGAGGTTGCTCCTCGCCAACGGTGCGGACCCGAATGCGCAGCTCAAGACGCCGATTCTGGGACGACATCACGGCGCGGGAGATACGTCGTTGGGCGAGGGCGCGACACCGTTGATGCGTGCCGCGCGGAGCAGCGATGTCATGTTGATGCGCGCACTGTTGGACGCGGGTGCGGACGCCAGCCTGACGCAGAAGGACTTCACGAACGCGCTCATGCTGGCCGCGGCGGGAGGACGACGGGCGCTCGCGTACGACATCAGGCCGTTCCAGGTGAGCGACGAAGTCGAGGTCGAGGCGGTTACCCTTCTCTTGGAGCAGGGTGTCGATCCGAACGTGTTTAACAGAAACGGGATGACGGCGATGCACTTCGCCGCCCAGCGAGGCGCGGACCAGATCATACGGGTGCTTGCCGCCCGAGGCGCGCGGCTCGCCCTGGTGAACAGACAGGGGCTGACACCGATCGATCTGGCGCTCGGCCGCGGACCCCGGGGACGCGGGGAGCCGGTCATTCATGAGCGCACGGCCTCACTGATCCGGATGTTGGGAGCTGACGATGCGAACACGTCGGACGGGCAATAGTCGTGCGCTGCTTTGGCGCCGCCGCGCCGGCTCAGGATGGGGGTGCCGAGCCGTACCGTGCTGGATGGGGGTGGCAGCGTGTGCCCTGGCGGCCCTAGGGCAGTTCGGGGCGACGGCCAGCGCCGCGCAGGCAGTGCGGGAGAAGGAGGCGAACATCCTGAGCGGCGTCTACACCGCTGCGCAGGCCGAGCGTGGCGAGGCAGTATTCGCCTTCGCCTGCGTGCGGTGCCACCTGGCCGACTTGAGCGGAAACAACGGTCCGGCGCTCAGAGGCGAGCCGTTCCTGGCGAGCTGGGAGAACGACACGCTGGACGGGCTATTCACGAAGGTTCGAGACTCGATGCCCCCGCGAATCGGAAACGCGATCATCAGCGACGAGGAGAAGATCGACGTGGTGGCGTATCTGCTCCGGGTAAACGGTTTTCCAGCCGGGGGGCACGAGCTCGAGATCGACGAGGGCTATCTCGCCAGCATCGAAATCGTGAGGCCGGACGGGCAGCGCGGCCCCGTGCGTAACTTTGCATTGGTTCGGATCGTGGGTTGCCTCACCGCCACTCCGGCCCACTCCTGGAGTCTCGTTGACGCCAGCGAGCCCGTCGTCGTGACTGCGGCGTCCCCTGTTGTCATCGCCGCAGGTACCGGTGCGAGCCGTGGAGCCGGATCGTACGCCTTGATCGGCGCCGCGCGCTTCGATCCGGCATCGCACCTCGGTCATACCGTGGAGGCGACGGGACTCTTGTACCGGTCTCCGGGCGAGCGGCTGCTGACCGTCAGATCGCTCCAGGCCGTCTCCTCGAGCTGTCCGGGCTGATCGCGATCGAGGCAATCGTTCGTCCATCGTCCACGAGGGTACACCAGGGCCCGTGTCGTCGCGGCCCCGGAAGGAGCCGAACATGCGCATAGTGGGACGCGTTGGAGTGATTGTGGCCATATGGCTCATGGGCGTGCCTGCTGCCCTGTATGCGCAGGCGAGCATCGCCGGAGTCGTGAGGGATCAGTCGGGCGCGGCGCTGCCCGGCGTGACGGTGGAAGCGACGAGCCCGGTGCTGATCGAGAAGGTCCGAACGGTCGTGACCGGAGGAACGGGGCAGTATCAGGTCGTCGATTTACGCCCCGGCACCTATGCGATCGCCTTTACGTTGCCGGGGTTTTCCACTGTTAGACGCGAAGGGATCGAACTTGTCGGCTCGTTCGCGGCAACAGTGGACGTGGTGCTCACCCTCGGTGCGCTCGAAGAGACCATCACAGTAACCGGTGAGACCCCGGTGGTCGACGTTCGAAACGTTACGCGACAGCGTGTCATGGGCTCGGACGTGCTGGACGTGATTCCGAGCGGCCGGACGCATCTGAACGTCGCCGAGCTGATCCCGGGAATTACCACGTCCAATGCAGACGTTGGGGGCACGAGCACGATAGGCATCGTGAGCTCGATGTCGCTTCACGGGAGTCGGGGGGGTGACCTGCGGGTGGAGCTCGATGGACTCTCGATTGCTAATGCAGAGTTGGCTGGCCAGGCGAGCAACTTCATTCCAAATGCGGGGAGCACACAGGAAATTGCGATCGATTACGCCGCCAACTCCGCTGAACACCGGACAGGTGGTGTCAGGATCAACATCATTCCACGCGAAGGCGGGAACGTCTTCAGCGGGTCGTTCTTCGGCACCGCCGTGAACTCGGCGTTCCAGGGCAGCAACTACACTCAGGAGTTGGAGGATGCCGGGTTGGGCACGCCGAACTCGATAAGGAAGAACTACGACATCAATCCCGCGGTCGGCGGCCCGATCGTGCGTGACAGATTGTGGTTCTATGCCGCGGCACGATGGCACGGCCATCAGACCAATCAGGCCGGGCTGTACTACAACCTCAATGCTGGAAACCCCGATGAATGGTTGTATGTCCCCGACACGAGTCGGCCCGCCTACAACGACTCCTGGCAGCGCAGTGCGAACCTTCGCCTCACCTGGCAGGCTGCGCGGAAGCACAAGATTGCGGTCTTTTACGACGACCAGAATCGCTGTCAGTGCCCGAACGTGTTCGCGAACCGGTCGCCCGAGGCGGCGATGCACATCGAGTATCCCGTGAATCGATTGGGATCCGTGTCGTGGACCTCGCCGGTTACGAACCGGCTGTTGCTCGAGGCACGTGTCCAGAATCGGCTTGAGCGGTACTCATACAACGCTCCGCCGGAGGGGGATCAGCTCATACCTGTAATGGAACAGTCAACCGGGCTCCTGTATCGCGGTGGCGGTTACGGAACGATCTCCCAGCCTAGTACCTCACCGTACGCGAGTGTCAAAGCGAATCTCACAAGCTTCCTGGTCTCCATGTCGTACGTGACGGGCGCACACGCGCTCAAGATCGGTGTGACTGACACCTTGGGTTCCCGCACGTCCGACGTCAGTGACAACATCCATAGCCTGAGCTACCGCTTCAACAACGGTATTCCGAACCAGCTCCGCATGGGCGCGACGCCCTTCCAGCGGGTCGAACGGCAGCGGGCGGACCTCGGGATCTTCGCGCAGGACAAGTGGACGGCCGGTGACCTGACGCTGAACCTGGGGGTCCGCTTCGACTACTACGCAAACTACTTCCCGGAGCAGTACCTGGGACCCGCCCGTTTCCTCCCGACGCGCGATCTGACGCTACCCGAGACACCATGGGCGAGTTGGAAGGACGTCACGCCGAGACTGGGCGCCTCCTACGATCTCTTTGGGACCGGACGGACGGCTGTCAAGGCGAGCCTGAATAAGTACATGATCGCGTTCGGGCTTCAGGGGCTCTTTGGTGACGCGGGGAACCCGGTCAACCGCCTGGCAAACTTCGTCACGCGCAACTGGAACGACGCCAATCGCAACGTCGTGCCGGATTGCGATCTGCTCAACCCTCTGGCCAACGGCGAATGCGGCGCCATGTCGAATCTGAGCTTCGGGCAGCCGGCACCGAGCACCAGTTACGATCCCGAGATCCTCACCGCAAACCGAGGCTACAACTGGGAGTTCTCGACCGGCATCCAGCACGAAGTCATGCCGCGCATGGCGGTCGACGTGAGCTATTTCCGCCGCTGGTACGGCAACTTCATCGCTACTGACAACCAAGCGGTGACTGCGGCCGACTACGATCCCTTCAGCATCACGGCGCCGTCGGACCCGAGGCTGCCCGGCGGGGGTGGACATGTGATTGGGGGACTCTACAATCTCAATCCCACAAAGGTCGGACAGGTCGACAACTACCTCACTCTCGCAAGCAACTACGGTAGGCAAATCGAGCGCTGGAATGGTGTGGACGTTACCGCCAACGCGAGACTCCAGCGAGGAGTGCTGCTTCAGGGCGGTCTGAGCACCGGACGCACGACGACCGACAACTGCGCGGTGCTGGCGCAGCTGCCCGAGATGAGCCCTACGGGTCAACCCTATTGCCACGTCGAGACGGCGTTTCTTACCCAGATCAAGTTCCTGGGCTCGTATCTGCTCCCGAAATTGGACGTACAGCTCAGCGCTGCGTTCCAGAGTATTCCGGGACCGCAGATCCTCGCGAACTACAACGCACCCAATGCCCAAGTCGCCCCGTCCCTCGGACGCAACCTGTCGGCCAACGCCGCAAACGTGACCGTCAACCTCGTTGAGCCTGGCACGATGTACGGCGAGCGGATGAACCGGCTCGACGTGCGCCTCGCGAAAGTCTTTCGTGTTGCCCGAAGCCGCACGGCGTTGAATTTCGACCTCTACAACGCGCTGAATACGAGTGCGGTCGTACTACAGAACAACAACTTCGCGGTGTGGCAGCGGCCTCAAGAGATCGTCCTAGCCCGATTCGCGAAGATCAGCGTGCAGTTCGACTTCTAACCTGGATCGTCGGTCGGCACCCGTCCAAGCAGTGCATCGGAGTGGGCACGCCGGGTCTCGCCGTGAGGCCCGGCTTCTGTACGGGACGCGGAGTTCTTGGAGGCGTTCGGAGCCGTGAATGGCCGGACCGATGTCGGGCCGGAAGTGTGTTGAGTCGCGAACACCTCTAGAGATGCGCGCATGCCCATGATGGATATCAGAGTGAACGGCCGGGTGCACAGACTCGACGTGGATCCGTCGACGCCCCTGCTGTACATCCTGAGCGACGATCTGGAACTTCGTGGGCCGAAGTTCGGCTGTGGTGTTGGCCAGTGTGGATGCTGCACAGTCATCGTGGACGGGCGGGCCGTGCGATCGTGTCTAACGCCAGTGGGCAGTGTGTCGGGGTCGGAGATTACGACCCTGGAGGGTCTTGGTACGACCGAAAAGCCCCACCTACTGCAGGAAGCGTTCATCGCCGAGCAGGCAATGCAATGCGGGTTCTGTGCCAATGGCGTAATTATGACCGCCAAGGCCTTCCTCGACGACCATTCGACCCCATCGGACGCAGAGATTCAGCAGGCGATGGCGGGTGTGCTGTGTCGTTGTGCCGCGCACGTTCGAATCTTCCGCGCCATCCGGCGCTATCTCGCGGAGGTGAACCGATGAGGACAGCCGCGTCGCTGGCGGACTCGCTGAGCGATGAGGCGCGCTGCGCGCTCGAGCGCGCCATCTCCCGCCGGACGTTCATCCGGAACTCCGGCGCGCTGGTCGTGGGCTTCGCGGCTGCGGGCGCTCTGCCGGCCCTCGTGCCTGGGAGCGTTCTCGCGCAGCGCGGCGCGGTGGACGGTCCTGGTAGCGAACGCCTGGATGCCTGGATTGCCGTCGCGGCCGATGGCACGGTCACGGCGTACACTGGTAAGTGCGAGCTGGGCCAGGGTCTGTACACAGCGCAGGTACAGCTGGTGGCCGAGGAGCTGTCTGTGCCGATTGGCCGCGTCACGCTTATCCAGTGCGACACGGCGCTCACCCCGGATCAGGGCACGACCTCCGGCGCGCAGTCGCATCCGACCAATTTCAACGTCGCCAACCTGGCGCTGGCCTGTGCCACGGCTCGGGAGGCGTTGTTGGAGCTCGCACAGGCGCGCTTGTCCGTTCCTCTCGCAGAGCTGGAGGTGCGCGACGGCGTCATCAGCGCGAGATCGGACGCGTCGAGAAGGGTTCGATACGACGAACTGATCGGTGGCCGCAGCTTCGGTCTGAGGCTGAGACCGACGGCACGGCGCAAGCCGTCCAGCCAGTGGACCGTGCTTGGGACCGCCGTCCCGCGGATCGACCTTCCAGCGATGATCACGGGGCAGTTCGAGTACGTCCATAACGTGCAGGTTCCCGGCATGCTGCACGGGGCGGTCGTGCGACCGCCCGCTGTGGGCGCGCGCCTGATTCGTGTCGACGAGGCGTCGGTGCAGGGTACTCCCGGCGTCATCAAAGTGGTGATCGAGCACGACTTCGTGGGCGTGGTCGCAGAGAAGCCGTGGCAGGCCATGCAGGCCGCTGGCGCCTTGCAGGTCGCCTGGACGGACGGCTCCGGTCTGCCGCCACACCGTGAGGTGCACGATCATCTCCGCGCGCTGAAACCCACACGCGATACCAGGGTGGTGGACTCCAAGGACGTCGACGAACGGCTGGCGTCTGCGGCGGCCGTGATCACGGCCACATACCGCTATCCGTACCAGATGCACGGATCCCTTGGAAGCTCGTGCGCCGTGGCCGACGTCAGGGCCGACGGCGTGACGATCTGGTCGGCGACACAGGCTGTGCATCCGTTGAAGGCGTCGGTGGCGAGGCTGCTTGGCGTTCAGCCTGAGCGCGTGCGCGTGATTTACACCATGGGCGCAGGTTGCTACGGGATCAATGGAGCCGACACGGTCTCGTACGATGCGGCCCTGTTGTCGCGGGCCGCCGGGCGGCCCGTGCGCGTGCAGTTGTCCCGGAAGGACGAGATGGCGTGGGAAAACTACGGATACGCCTACCTGATCGAGGACCGCGCGGGCCTGTCCGCCGACGGCGAGATCATCGTATGGGACCATGAGGCGTGGTTTCCGAGCCGGGGTGGCCGCCCAGGGTCGGGCACGCCGGGAAATGTGATTACCGGATTCCTGGCCGGCTTCGAACCTGGGGCCCTCGTTCCGAGGTCGCCGGCACCCGAGCCGACGATCTTCGCCAACAACACCAACGCCGTGCCATCCTACGTACGAGGCTGCGTTGAAGGGCGCTGCAGCGGGACCGGCACTGTGGCGAGCGAGCGCGTCGTCATTCACAACGTACGGTCGCCGCTGTGGACCGGTCAGTTGCGGGCGCCCGAGCGCCTCCAGAACACGTTCGCGCACGAAAGCTTCATGGACGAGATCGCCGCGTTGGTGAAGTCGGATCCGATTGACTACCGCGTGCGCCACATCACGGATCCGCGCTTGAAGGAGGTCATTGGCGCTGCCGCCGGCGCGGCCCAGTGGGAGAGCCGACCGTCGCCGCGCCCGGGCATTCCACGGACGGGCGTGAGCGCGGGCCGCGGCATGGCGTGCGTGCTGTACTACGGCGACAATGGGTATTGCGCGTTGGTCGCACACGTGGAGGTGGACCAGGAGTCGGGTGAGGTGTCCGTCACGCGGCTGGTCATTGCGATCAATTGCGGTCCGATTTCGAATCCGGACGGCTTGAAGAATCAGCTTGAGGGAGGAGCGCTCCAGGGCGTGAGTCGCACCCTGCTCGAAGAGGTGACCTGGGACGATCGAAGTGTGACGTCCATCGACTGGCGTACCTATCGCACACTGACGCTTGGTACAGCGATCCCGGTGGTGGAGACAGTACTGATCAATCGGCCGGACGGCAAGGCCACGGGTGCGGGCGAGACGTCCATCACGCTGGTGGCCGCGGCGGTCGGGAATGCGATCTTCGATGCGACGGGTGCACGGCTTCGTCAGGTGCCGTTCACTCCCGAGCGCGTCAAGCTCGCGATCGCCGTGTCCAGGGGCGATGACGCTCCGAGGTAGTCGTCATGAAGCCGGACCATACCCAGGCGCTGGGGTCACGGATCTGTCTCCGCCTCCCGGCGCTCCTTGTGAACCAACCTCAGGTTTGGTAGCCACGGGCCGGCGGACTCGCATCCGTGACTTGAGGTTGAGGACAGCCGAAATCGCACCTTTCCGATGACCGCACCGATCCGTGCTTGCGATGGCGTCGACGCTGGAAGCGGGCGCAGGCTCGTGGTCGTACTCTGTGCGCTGGCCGTGGCGGCAGCGTCCATCACGCGGAGCGCGGCGGATGCATCCGAGGATCCACTTGGCGACTACACGGTTACGACGTGGGGTGACAAGGAGGGTCTGCCGGCCGGACGAATCAGAGCGATAGAGCAGGACACCGAGGGGTACCTCTGGCTGGGCTCGGATGCGGGATTGTTTCGCTTCGATGGTGTGCGCTTCGTTCCGTGGGAGGTGCGGGGGCCGGCGGGACCGCCCGGCGGTAGCATTAGCGCCCTGCTGAGCGCCAGCGACGGAAGTTTGTGGGTTGGGCTGGGCGACAGGGGGCTGACTCACATCCGGAATGGAACGCTCAGCGCTCATTCCGAATCCGAAGGCCTCGACCGCGGCTTCGTCTTTTCCTTGTTCGAGGACCACCGCGGCACGGTGTGGGCCGGCACGGTTCATGGTCTCTATAGATTCCGGGGCGAACGGTGGGAAAGGCTCGACTCCGGGCACGGCTTGAACACGCTGCCCGTAGTGGGCGTGTACGAGGACCGGTCGAGGCGCCTCTGGGTCGCCACGCCAACCACGGTGCTTCGCAAGCCGAGCGATGGCGGCCGCTTTCAATTGATCGAGGCGATCGAGACCTCAGGCGACACGCCGCAGCATTTTTCAGAGGACTCGTCGGGTACGATTTGGATTACCGACTTTCAGAAGGGTTTCAGGAGGGCCGTCGACGGCAGACTGGCGGCTTCGTGGTTGGGACACCGTGGGTGGGGGGCGCGCCTGCTGCACGATCGGCGTGGGAACTTCTGGGTCGCGACGTTCGGACAGGGTTTGTGGCGCGTGCGTGCACACACGTCGCCGGAGCCTCCCACTGTCGAGGTGGCCACTACCCGCCACGGCCTTTCGAGTGATGCCATCCAAACCTTGCTGGAGGATCGGGAGGGCAACATCTGGGTGGGCACGCGCGCCGGCCTGCAGCGCCTGTCGCCACGCAGGGTCACGCCCTTGACGGACCTGCCGATTCCCCGTGCGTTGGAGACGACGCCAGACGGCAGCGTGTGGGTTGGCACGGCTGCAGGTCTGACGAGGTTCTCTGCCTCCGGACGACAGCAGTATGGCGAGCGCGAGGGGCTGTCAGGCTCCGTTGTACTGGCGCTGCACACCGATCAACGCGGAACGCTCTGGGTTGCCACGGAACACGGCTTGGCCCGCTTCACGAACGGACGCCTCTCTCCGCTGGTGGTCGCGCGCAGCAGGCAGATTGAGCGGATCTTCACCATCACGAGCGCTGACGACACGCTATGGTTTCGGGACTTCTATCAAGGGCTCTTTCGGTGGCGTAATGGTAAGTTGGCACCGGCCGACGGCGTGCCCGCGCCCTTCCGGCGGACGGTCCAGACAGTCTATGCCGACACCGGCGGCCGTCTGTGGATCGGGTCCGTCGAGGGCGTGTTGGGGGTGATTCAGCAGGACGGCGAGTTCCGATCCTATGAGCTGGACGTCGGGAACATCATGGCCATCCACGAAGATGCCACCGGCGCACTGTGGATCGGCGGAGAGGTTGGCTTGAGTCGATTCTCGGGAGGACGGTTCCTCACCGTGAACGGGCAGCACGGCTTTCCCGGAAGGGTGCGAGCGATTGCGGACGAGGAGTGCTGTCTCTGGCTCGGTCTCAGTTCCGGCATTGTGCGGCTCGAACGGACGGAGTTCGTCAAGGCGGCGAGCGAGACGCCGCAGCAGGTGCGGTACCGGCTGCTCAGCACGGCGGACGGCGTCGCGGGCTCGCCCGCAGTGCTAGGCAGCCGCAGCGTTGTGCGGGCCAACGATGGCCGGCTCTGGTTCGTGACCAGTGCGGGTGTGACCATTGTGGATCCCCGCACGCTCGGTCCGCCTCCTCCCCCGCCGCGGGTGCTGATCGAAGGCGTGACGGTGGATGGCCGAGATGTCGACGATCACGTGTCGCAGACCCGTCTGCCGCCTGGGAGTTCGCATCTCCAGATCGCCTTCACGGCACTGACGATGACGGATCCGCTGCGGGTTCGCTTTCGCTACCGGATGGATGGGTTCGATCGGGATTGGATAGAGGGCGGCACGAACCGCCAAGCGTCCTATACTAACCTGCCGCCGCGGGCGTATCGGTTTCGGGTGGTTGCCGCCGGAAACGATGGCGTGTGGGACGAACGCGGTGCGATGTGGGACTTCGCAATCGAGCCGAGATTCCATCAGAGGGCGTGGTTCTACGCCGCGTGCGGACTGGCTGTTCTTCTGCTGCTGTCCGCGTCATGGTGGTTTCGGGTGCGGCAGGTGCGGCGTCAGTTCGCCCTCGTGCTCGCGGAGCGCGCCCGGATGAGCCGCACCATACACGACAGCCTTCTGCAGGGCATGGTCGTCATAGCCCTGCAGGTCGACGATCTGTCTCACGACCTCACGGCATCGACGGTGCCCGTTAGGGAGCGTGTCGTTCGAATTCGCCGGAATATCGAAGCATACATTCGGGAAGCCCGACATTCCATCTGGGATCTGCGCTCGCCGGTCCTCGAGACGTGTACCTTCGCGGACGCGCTGCGACAGGCGGGCGAACGCGCCGTCGAGGGCTCCGACATCCAACTCGACGTCGTGGTGAGTGGGGCTCCGCGGCCGTGCCCGCGCGAGACGGAGGAGCAGCTGCTCCACATCGGTCAACAGGCACTCCACAACGCGGTCCGCCACGCCCGGCCGAGCCGGATCTCGATGGAGCTTCACTATGAGGAGAGCCAGCTGCGCTTCCGGGTGGGCGACGATGGCTGCGGGTTCGATCTCGACGCAGTGCAGCGTGTTGGCGGTCATTACGGCATTCTTGGCATGCAGGAGCGTGCCGCACAGGTGAGCGCGAAATTCAGAATCGTGACCGGGCCGGGACGAGGCACTGAGGTCGAAACGGTCGTCGGCATCCACTAGACGAGACCTTTGCGCAATGTCTGAGCCCGCCCGCCGCATCCGTGTCCTCTGCGTCGACGACCATCGCCTGCTGATCGAAGGGCTGGCCGTGCTGATCGGCCGTCAGCCGGATATGGAGGTCGTCGCGGCGGCCACTCGTGGAGAAGAGGCGGTCGATCTGGTCTCCCGCCATCAGCCGGACGTCATCCTCATGGACCTGCAGATGCCGACCATGAGCGGCCTGGAGGCGATTCGCGCGATTCGGCGCATCCACGCGGACGCGCGCATCGTCGTGCTGACGATGCATCACGGCGATGAGGACATCTACCGCGCGCTCGAAGCCGGCGCCCGGACCTACCTGTTGAAAGAGACACTATCGGACGACTTAGTCCGAGTCATCCGAGATGTCCATGCCGGAGGCCGCCCGGTGCCGGCCGATGTCCAGGCGCTGCTTGCGGTTCGCAAGACGGAGTCCTCCCTGACGCCGAGAGAAGTCGATGTCGTGCGACTGGTCGCGAACGGGCTGCGGAACTGCGAAATCGCCGTGGCTCTCGGGATCAGCGAAGAGACGGTCAAGGTCCACGTGAAGAACATCCTAGCGAAACTGAGCGTGAAGGATCGCGCCGCGGTAATTCCTGTGGCGCTTCGCCGCGGCATCATCCACATGTGACGAGCGCGCGCGCGTCAGCCGCCCTGCCCTGCGGGCATACCTCCGGCGAGGTATTGTCGCGCGGAGCGCCCTGTGGAAGACTGCCGGTTCGGAGGGAGTGCATCATGCACGCATTGCGCACAACGGGTGCTGCTCTGGCTGCGCTGGTGATCGCAACAACGGTTGTCCGTGCGGACACCCCGCAGGAGCTGACGAACAGGCAGACAGTGCTGGAGTTCTACGAGAAAGCGTTCAACGCAAAGGATTTCTCAGCCGCCTCTCAGTTCCTCGGCCCGAGGTACACGGAACACGACCCGTCGATTGCCGATGGCCATGAGGGACTGAAGGCGCACATCGAACTCCTGCGGGAGAAATACCCGCAATCCGAGCGCCGGATCATGCGTGTGCTCGCCGATGGCTACCATGTCATCCTGCACGTGCATGCCGTGAACGCGCCCGGGACCAGGGGCGATGCAATCGCACATATCTATCGCCTGGAGAATGGAAGGATTGTCGAGCATTGGGGAATGACGCAGAGGGTTCCGGAAGCGCATCCGCAGAACCCGAACTCGATGTTCTGACCGCGTGCTTGCGTAACGGACGCCCGCGCCGTCGCGTCGGTCGCGGCAGTCCTTCTTACCGGTCGGAGGAGTCATGAGAAACCTTACCGCTGCCGTGCCGCCGCTAGTCGTGATCGCGACGATCGGCGGCTTCAGCATGCACACCGGGGCACAAGAAGCCCGCGACAGAGCGCAGGAAGCACGCAACAAGCAAATCGCCATCGAGTTCTACAACGCGGCAATCAATGAGAAAGACTGGGGCAAGGCGGTCTCATTCATCGGCGACAGGTACACGCAGCACAGCATCTACATGCAGGATGGACCTGAGGGACTCCGCGGGCTCGTCGAGCGGCTGCGAGAGCAATTTCCATTGAATCATGGTGAGATCAGGCGGGCTTTTGCCGACCGCGATTTGGTCGTGCTGCACGTGCGGGCACGACGTACACCTGATGCCCAGGGGTGGTGCGTCTTTGAAATGATGCGCCTCGAGAACGAGAAGGTCGTGGAGCACTGGGACACGTTCCAGACGGTTCCCGTCACCGCGGAGAACGACAACGGAATGTGTTGAGTGCGCGACCGGCGGTGGCTCGTCTGCACAACAGCCCGTGGGCCGCGCGGATATTTCACGGCACCTGCTCGACGCGGCACGATGCCCGCACTGCTGGGCCAAGATTGAGGCCGACGACGGCCGTGTCGGGTGCGTTGGTTGCGGCCGGGCCTACCCTCGTCTGGGGCAAATTCCGCTTCTTGTTCACGAGCCAGAAGCCTATCTGACCTCGTATCGTCGCTCCCTGGCACTGCTGGAGGAGCAGGCCGGAGCGGTTGTGCGTGCTATCGAGGAGGAGTTGCGAGCGCGCGATCTGCTGCCTCTGACACGAAGACGGTGCCAAGCCGCCATCGACGCAGTCAGGGGCAAGGTGGACGACGTGCGTGCCGTTATGGGGCCCTTGCTGCCGGCCGACGGTGCCGATAGCGACAGTGGTGCGCCGATCGTCAACGTGCCCTCGCCACTCAAGGGTATTGATTATCTCTATCGAGATTGGGCCTGGCCCTCCGAGCCGGGGGATGAGAATGAGCGCGCCTTCGCCGCCATCGAGGCTGTACTCGAAGGCTGGCCACCCGGACGCACGCTTGTGGTGGGGGCAGGAGGGTGTCGACTCGCATACGACCTGCATCGCCACACGAGCGGCGCGGAGACGTTCGTGGTCGACGTGGATCCGTTTCTCTTCGCGGTAGCTCACGCCGTGATTCGCGGTGGCACGGTGTCGCTCCGAGAGGCGAATGCGGATATCGATGAGATGGGGCATGTGTCCAGAGCGTGGGTACTGGCAGCCCCTCACGGCGCCATCGACGTCGAGCGGTTTCACTTCGTGCTGGCGGATGGCCTGGATCCCCCGTTTGCGGCGGGGGCATTCGACACCCTCGTGACGTCCTGGTTCATCGATCTGGTCCCAGACGATTTGCGCGATTTCGTGAGCACTGTACACCGGATGCTGAAGCCGGGAGGTCGGTGGCTCAATTACGGTCCCTTGCGCTACAGGCCAGACATGCCCGTGGCGCGTCGCGTCACACGTGAAGAAGTGTTCGACATGCTTGATCGAGGGGGCTTTGGCATAAGCACGTGGCACACGGGTACGACGCCCCATCTCGTCTCCAGTATTAATGGACGAGGAAAAGTGGAGTGGGTGCTGGCGTTCGCGGCGACAAAGCTCGACCCGCCCAACAGCGACGACTTAACCGATCGGCAGCCGCCCAGCTGGTTGCTGTTCAGGCACTTGCCGATACCGGTCTTTGCCGGTCAGTCCCTTATCTGGGCGACGGATCCCTTGACTCGCATCGTGGTGTCGGCCATTGACGGACACCGCACGTTGGACGATATTGCGGCGCACGTCACGGCGCACGTCCGCCAGGCCGGCGCCTCGAAGACGCGGATTCGCGCAGCAGTGCGCCGCCGCCTGGCGGACATCCACCCCGGATGTCGCGGGGAATCAGCTCCCGGGCGCTCGTGAGCTGTAGCGTGGAGGAGTCGTCCCGTATCTGCTGCGTTCGCTCCCTGTCGCTGGGCGTCGGGCGGCCGCGTGGTCAGCAAGCACTGCGGCTCAGAGACGCGCTGTGTGCGCGAGGCGACACCGATTGCGCAACTGTAGGCTGAGCTCCTGTGAAACGCTGGGCCTTTCGTAAGACCTCGCGCCACCTCGTCTGGTCAGCGCGCATGAAGTAGTCCACAGTTCTCCGTACGAGGAGGTGCTGGTGGACGACGAGGTGGTTCGCTTCCGGAAGGCGGCTGAGCGGGAGAACCGCTGGCGGCGGGCGATTCGGCGCCGCTACTCACGTACGCTTCAACAACAGGCGGTGGACTACTGCCACGTGCCGCGACAGCAGGGCCACGGGTTCCGGACGATCGCCGTGTCGCTGGGCATCGCGCCGTGGAGCTTGGACCGCTGGATGCGCCGCTTGCAGCTGCGGCCGCGGTTTCGCGCGATCGCGCTGACGGAGCCGGCCACGGTGCCCCAGCCGCCCTCCGTCGTGGTCACGATCACGGCGATGGGGCCGCGTGTGGAGGGGCTCACGGTGGAGACGGCGGCGCGTGGATCTGGGGAGCGTCGTCCGGGAAGGGCAGGTTCTGGCAACACTCGTGCCGACCGACTTCGAACTGCGGGTCCGGCAGGCCGAGGCCGCGCTGGTGCAGGCGCGCGTGCGGCTCGGCCTGACACCCGAGGGCGAGGAGGACCTCGTGGTGCCCGAAAGCACGGCGCTCGTGCGGCAGCGGCGAGCCATCATGCAGGAAGCCAGGCTCAGCCGCGACCGGATGCAGACGTTCGTGGAACGGGGGATTTCGCCGCGGGCGGCGCTCGAGGCGGCCGAGGCCGCTCTCGAGGTTGCCGAGGGTCAGTACCAGGACGGGCTCGAGGAGATCCGCAACCGCGAAGGCCTGCTCGCCCAACGCCGATCCGAGCTCGATCTCGCCCGCCAGCAACTGGAGGACACGGTGCTGCGATCGCCGATTGACGGCGCCATCCGGCAGCGTCAGGTAACGGCGGGCGAGTACCTCGCGCCCGGTACGCCGGTGCTCACCATCGTCCGCACGCACCCGCTCCGACTGCAGCTCTCCGTTCCCGAACGTGAGACGCCAAACCTCAGCGTCGGTCTGCCTGTCCGGGTCCAGGTGGAGGGTGACGACCAGACGTACAGCGGCCGGCTCGCCCGCATCGGGGCGGCCATCGACGAGACGAATCGCACGTTGCCGGTCGAGGCCGTCGTACCCAACACCGGCGGGGCGCTGCGTCCCGGGCAGTTCGCGTCGGCTGAGATCATCGTCAGCGAGGACGACCCGGCGGTCGTGATCCCCCGCGACACCATCGTGACCTTTGCCGGTGTCCAGAAGGTGCTCACCGTGTCGAATGGACGCGCTTCGGAGCGGCGCATTCGAACGGGCCGGCGCGAGGGCGATTGGGTCGAGGTCATCGAGGGCCTGTACGCCGGGGATCTCGTGATTCGCGATCCGGGCGATCTGGTGGACGGCGTGCCCGTTCGCGTGAGTGGCGGCGAGTGAAGCGGCTTGCCTCGATCTGCATCGATCGTCCGGTCTTCGCCGCGATGATCATCCTCTCGCTGGTCGTCGTCGGCGCGGCCAGCTACTTCCGCCTCGGCACCGATCGGTTCCCCCGCGTCGATCTGCCCCAGGTGGTGGTGCGTTCGGGTCTTCCAGGCGCATCGGTCGAGGAGACCGAGGTCAGAATCACCGAGCGCGTGGAAGAGGCGATGAACACGGTGGAGGGTGTCACCGAGCTCCGGTCGGTCACTGGGGCGGGCATGTCCAACGTCTTTGCCGTGTTCAGCCTCGACCGCGACATCGACGTGGCCGCCCAGGACGTTCGCGACCGGATCGGACCGGTCGTTCGCGACCTCCCAGAACAGACGCTGGTGCCCTTCGTGAGCAAGTCCAACGCCGACTCGGCCGAGGCGTTGTCGATTGCCGTGTCGGGCAACTGCGCTGGATTTCCGGGAACGCCTGAGGCACCATTCGACATCGCCTCGAATCTT
>CAZDLW010000073.1:0-21936 GCA_964505975.1 uncultured Bifidobacteriaceae bacterium
CTGCTCGTCCTGGTCCAGCCCTGGGGACTCGGGCTCGACTGGCGACGCCTGAGCTACGCCAGTCTCGCGGTCACGCTTGCATGGGTGGGTGCGGCACTCATCGCGCGCCGCGAGTACCTGCGGGCATTCCGAGTGAGCATCGGTTCACGAGCGATTGCTCCCGAGGCCGTACGGGCGGACGTGGCCGACGCTGCTACCATCGAGGCCCTTGTCGAAGAGTTGTCCAGTCCAGACGAGGGTGCGGTCCTGTACGCCATCGGCATGCTCGAGGCGCTCGACAAACGAAACCTCGTGACCCCGCTCCTGCTGCACCACGAGTCGCCCAAGGTGCGGGCACGCGCGCTCGTGGCGCTCGGGTCCGGGCGTCCGGACGCGAGCGCCCGATGGACGAAGGCGGTCAGTCGCCTGCTGACGGATGAGGATGTCGGCGTGCGCGCCGCCGCGATGCGAGCGCTGACGGTGCTTCGACCGCAGGATGCCAAGGCACTGGTACGAGGGTATCTCGACGATCCGGAGCCGCGAGTTGCGGTCACGGCCGCCGTGGGCCTCACCGACTCCGAGTCGGAGTCCGACGTCGATGCGGCTTTCGAGACGCTGCAGCGGCTGGTGACGGATACGCGAGCCTCCGCCGCCGCCGGACGCCTCGAAGCTGCGCGTGCTCTGGCCCATGTGCGACATCCGCGGTTCCGCCCGCTGGTCGTCCCGCTGCTCCACGATGGCGACATGCAGGTGGCTCGAGAAGCCATCCGCAGCGCGCGCGATCTGGGGGCAGCCGATGGCCTGTTCGTGCCCGGGCTCCTGTCGCTGCTCGGGCACCGCGTACTGAAACGGGCCGCCCGGGACGCGCTCGTGAGCTACGGAACCGACGTGGTTCCCATGCTCGGCTATGTCCTGGGCGATCGACGGGAACACGTCTGGGTGCGGCGCCACGTTCCGGCCACACTGGCGTACGTGCCGTCGCAGGAGTCGATGGATCTTCTCATGGAAGCACTCGACGATCCGGACGGCTTCCTGCGCTTCAAGGCGCTCGAGGCGCTCGAACGGCTTCGCCGCGAGGACCCTTCGCTCACGTTCGTCCCGGACGTGGTCGAACGGCTTCTTCTGAAGGAGACATCGCGGTACTACAACTACTTCACGCTTCGATACAACCTCCTGCAACACCCCGCTGGTGACCGGTCGCTGCTGTCCCGCGCGCTGGAGGACAAGCTCGGGCTGCTGCTCGATCGCGTCTACCGGATGCTGCGGCTGCTCTATCCCGATCGCGGCGTCGAGGAGGCTCGCCATGCGATTGAGCGCGGCGAGCGGCGGCGCCAGGCAGCCGCAATCGAGTACCTCGACACGCTCCTCGCCGGTACGATCCGCCGTCGCGTGACGCCGATCCTGGAGCAGATACCTGTCGAGGACAAGGTGCGGCATGCGAACCTGGTGCTCAAGAGCCGACCGAGGGACGTCGACGATACGCTCGCCCAGCTCGTACATGACGGCGATCCTGTCGTCGCTGCGGCCGCCATCCGCTTCGTCGGGGAGCAGCGCCGCTGGTCGCTCTCCGACGATCTCGAGTACGTGCTCGCGCATCGCCCCGCGCAGGATCGGTGCGTGCTGGAGGCCGCACTGTCGGCGCGTGCGGCCCGGGAGGTGCCCGCACGGTCGCCCGGAGATGACGGGGAGCTGACGGTCGTCGATGTGGCCGACCGGTTGCGCGTGTCTCCGTTGGGAGAACATGTGACCGTGGACGAGCTGTTCCGGCTGGCGGAGGCGGGCCAGCAGATGCGCTACGCAGCCGGGCGCCCCCTCTGTGAGGAGGGTTCGGGTGCCGACCACGTATGGGTGCTTCTCGATGGCATGGTGCGCGTCGAACGTCCGGACGAGCTGCCGCGGCAGGTCGACGCCCCAGCGGTTGTCGGGCTCGAGGACGCCCTGCAGGGCCAGCCGAGCAGCCACACCATCGTCTCGGTCGATGGTGCGGTCTGTCTCCGAATCGGGGGCGGCGATGTGCTCACGATGCTGTCGGACAACGTGGCGTTGGCCCAGGGGCTGTTCCGGATGCTGCTGGCAATGTCCGCACGTGCGTGGCCCACAGTCTATATACCGCCACCTGACGCCTTGCCGCGGGTGGTGCGCGCGCTGCCGCTCCAGCCCATCGACACGGTGCTGCTGCTGCGCCAGCACCCGTTCTTCACTCGGGCGGCGCCCGCACAGTTGTTCGCGCTCGTCAGCATCACGCGCCACGTGACCCTGATCGCGGGGCAGACGCTCTTCGCGGAGGACGCGCCCGCGGCCATCTACCACATCCTCGAGGGCGATGTGCGATTGGAATGCGGCCAGACCGACCCGCTGCTCGCTCCTGCTGGCGTGACGCTCTGCGCGGCCGAGACGCTTGCCGGTGTCGCATCCGGCTGGCGCGCGACCGTCGTTCGAAGTGGACACGCCTTTCGACTCGACCGCGATGAGCTCTTCGCCATCCTGGCCGATCGCGTGGAGCTGCTGCAGGGCTTGTTCAGCGGCGTACTCGCGCTGTCCGCGTCTCAGCCGTCGGTAGCATCGCGCGGAGCACAGGAAGTGGTGTGATGACGTTGCCGGTGGCCGCCAGCCGGACCGACCGCACGACCGCGTCGTGAAGCCGTGAGGCGGGCAGAGCCCGCTCGTTCAAGGGACCACCCGACGCGCCGAGACCTCGTCGAGTGCGGGAACGGAGAGACGCTCTCGGCGGTCCACATAGATGGCGGTGAACACGCCTCCGTGAATCTCCAGAGCCGCGCCCACGCCCCGCGGGTAGAACTCGCCGCCCAGCATTCCCGTGTCGATCTGAATCACGCGACCATCGAACCTCGTCGCGATACCGCCGGACGCAGGCGTGTGTCCGACGACGACGGCTCTGGCGTCCATCTGACCGAGAATCGACTCCAGCGTCGCGGTGAACGCGTCTTCCGGGTCCTGCGCGAGCCCGCGATACCAAAGCGGACCATGTTCGCTCGACGACAGCAGCTCGAGCAGTCGCTCGGGTTCTGGCGGCGGTCCCGTGAGCTCCCGCCGGACCGTCTCGTTGATGCCCTCGCAGCCGATCTCGGCTACGTCCGGGCTGATACCGCCGTGCACGAACAGGATCCCGTTCAGCCTGATCACCGCGGGGCGCGTGCGAAGCCACCGCCCGTAGTCGCCGGTTTCGCTGAACGCCAGCCGCATCTCGAGGAATCCGAGCGGGACCTCTTCCAGGAACTGTCGCCGGTAGGCCGCTTCATCGTGCCGCCGGCCCTCGCCGCGTGCGCGCTCGGCAGCTTGCGTGTTGAGGACTTCGTAGACCGCTTCGCGCATGTCCATGGACGCGGCGTTTCGAAAGGCGGCGTACTCGCGATCGCTCACATACCGCCAGTCGCCGACCATGCGCATCACCTCGTGGTTCCCGAGCAGCGCGTGAACGCGACCGCCGGCCCTCGATGCATCGCGCTCGAGCCGTCGCAAGAGATCGAGCACACGGCGCGAGTCGGGCCCGCGGTCGAGCACGTCGCCAGTCTGCACGAGCACGGCGCGCCCGCCGCTCCAACGCTGGCGCCTGTCGACGAGCCCGGCGGCCTGGAGCAACTCGACGAACTGGTCGTACGCACCATGCACATCGCCAATGGCCACGACGCGCTCGCTGGTGCGCAGGTGACAGGGATCATCGGTCGCTTGGGCGGCGGGACGACTGGTCCAGACGACCGCAGCGGTCGTCAGTGCGACGAAAGCCGCGAGCCAGGGCGCCGGGGAGAAGGCGCTCGATGCAGCTGCCGGTCGTGGTGCCGTGGGGCGGCACGCGGGCATGCCCCATTCTCGCACACGTCGTCCCCCCGGACGAGCGATCTACGGGAAAACCTTGCGTTGGTAAGGGGCATCCCGTCACACTCTTGCGCGGAGGCGAACATGCAGCTCGAGCAGCGCATCACGGGCAACATCGTGATTGTGAAGATAACGGGAGACATCACCCTCGACCGGGGGGCCGATGTGATTCTGAAGGACAAGATTCGCAGCCTGCTGCAGCAGGGGCATCGGCAGATCCTGCTCGATCTCGGCGACGTGAGCTATGTGGACAGCGCCGGACTCGGACAGCTGGTGCAGGTGTACGCGACGACGCGAAATGCGGGGGGCTCGCTCAAGCTGCTGCACCTGACGAAGCGGCTCCACGACCTCCTGGTCGTCACGAAGCTGCTCACGGTGTTCGATGCGTACGACGAGGAATCCGAGGCGATCGCCAGCTTTGCCACGACGTGAGTCGTGCGGGCGCACGGCAGTATCCAGGGGTCCGGAACGAGGAGCCCACACGCATCTCTCGCCCTGATCTACGGCATGTGCGGCACCAGATGCCGCACGTCAGACACAGGATGGCCATGACCGACGCCTACGCAGCTGTCGAACCCGCGCGCGCCCAGATCGATGCGCTGGAAGGACCTGTCGTCCTCGAGTTCGGAACTGCCTGGTGCGGCTATTGCCGCGCGGCCCAACCGCTCATTGCCGCGGCCTTCACGCGCCATCCTGGTGTGCGTCATCTCAAGTTCGAGGACGGCAGGGGGCGTGCGCTGGGGCGCTCCTTCCACGTCACGCTCTGGCCGACGTTGATCTTCCTGAGCAACGGTCAGGAAGTTGCGCGCCTGGTTCGTCCGTCCGGCGCGAGCGCCATCGAGGAAGCCCTTGCGCGGATCGACGGCCGCGAGACGTCGTCCTGAGGAGTGATCGGAGCAGTTGCGGTGACGTCGAGGCGGCACCCCCCGACCTGCGTGTGCCGGCCTCGATCGTCAGCCGCGGTCAGCGAACGGCTACTTTCCAGACACCACCGACGCCGTCGCCGCTCGTCTCGCCAGGCTTCGAGTCCTTCACCCATGTATACAACGGCATGCCTTTGTAGGCCCATTGCCTCATGCCATCCGCGCGGGTGACGACGGTCCAGTCGCCCATGGGTTTCGCGTCGGCGGCGGCCATCAGTGGCGGCCAGTTCTTGGCGCAGTTGTCGTTGCAGTTCGACACGCCCGCTGTGTCCTTCGCGAAGGTATAGAGCGTCATTCCCTTCGCATCCGCCAACACCATACTGCCGTTTGCGGCTTTCATCTCGTGCACGCCCGCCGGCATCTGACCGGCGCCGGCCCCCTGAGCGCTCGCCGGTACCCGATCGATCGCAAACGTGAATGCGACGAACAGGAGAACGACTGACACTCCAGACATCTTCTGCATGTGACGCATGATCGTCATCTCCTCTGATATTCCAGGTGAATCACATCAGTTCCCGGGTCCCACGCCTGGTGGTGCGTGATGCCGGGACGTGCGGGTCGAGTTGGGGAGGGGGCTCGATCAGGTGCAAGTCTGCTCCCAAGCAGTGAGGGCGTCAAGCCCGACAGCAGGTGTGATCACCATCCGACCCACGGACGAGGTCGTCGAGGGCGCCGAGCGTTCGTGGACTCCTCTGAGTTTACAGAGACGTCACTCAGCCGCCGTGCCGTTGTCGCACGAAGTTTTCAGGATGGGAGCCATGTCTCGTCTGAAAGGAGTGGTGTCTTGCCTCTGACTGTCAACCGTGTCCTTCTTGCTCTCGTTCTGATGGTCCCGACGCCGCTGTTCGCGCAGTCGGAGTCGGGCAGCGCCGCGATTGCCGGCACGGCCCGCGATCAACAGAATGCCGTCGTCCCGGGTGTCACCGTCACCGCACGCCACGTGGACACCGGTGCCATGCGTACGGTGGTCACCGACGACGCCGGGCGATTCAACCTGCCCGCGATGCCGGTGGGCCGCTATGCCGTCGAGGTGATGCTCGCCGGGTTCGCAACCGTGCGCTACGAAGGCGTGGTGCTAGCCGTTGGAAGTCTCGAGCGGTTGTCGCCCGTGCTGGTCCCGGCCGCCGTTGAAGAGGTCGTGACAGTGTCGGCGGTGGCCGGCGGGATCGACCGGGCGGGTGCGGCGACCGGCACGGCAATCGACGATCGGGCGATCGCGGACCTGCCGATGCGCGGGCGGAACTTCGCCGAGTTCGCCCAGTTGTCGCCGGCCGTCGTGCAGGAGTCCGATCGCGCAGGTCTCATCATCTCGGGGCAACGCTCGATCAACTCGAACGTGGCGATCGACGGGGCCGACTTCAACGATCCATTGCAGGGCAATCAGCGTGGTGGCAACGAGACCGTGTTCTTCTTCCCGCAGTCGGCCGTGCGCGAGTTCCAGGTCGTGCGCACGGGGGCCGGCGCGGAAGTCGGGCGCACGGGCGCCGGCTTCATCAACGTGGTCACACGGTCCGGGACCAACAGCATGCGTGGCGATGCCTTCTATTTCAACCGGAACAGGACGCTGACGTCGCCCGACGCCTTCGATCGGCGTCTCGACAACCGGCAGAACCAGTTCGGCGGATCGATCGGCGGAGCGATCGTGCAGAATCGCGTGTTCTATTTCGCCGCAGCCGAGCAGAACCTGCTGCGTGTGCCCTTCGTCGTGCAGTTCCAGCCACAGCCGGGCAACGTCGAGGTGCCCGCGGATCTGCGGGCACTGGAGGGGGAACACTATGGCACCAACAACCCGACGGCGTTCTTCGGCCGCGTCGATGCAGTGCTGTCGCCCCGACACACGTTCAACCTGCAACCGATGTACACGCGACTGACGGGTGAGAACTTCAATTTCGATTCGCCGCGGCAGACGACCGCCGCGACCGCAAACTACACACGCCGGGCGTCGAGTGTGGCCGTGAAGGCCGCACTGCTATCGGTCCTGACGAACCATCTCCTGAGCGACCTGCGGATGCAGGTGGCGACCGACGACCGGCTGGAGGATCCGAATTCCGCCCTCGCGCAGGTGACGATCAGCGGGTTCGGCACCTTCGGCGGCGACAGCGGGCGCCCGCGGCAGTTCGACGCGCGCCGCCTGCAGGGCTCGCAGAACGTGAGCTGGACGACGAGCCGGCATCAGGCGCGATTCGGGTGGGACGCGAACATCAATCACTTCCGCCAGAGGCGGGCGAGCAACATTCAAGGACGCTACGATTTCACCAACTTCGCCAACTACCTCGCCGGCAACATCAGCCGGTACCGCCAGACGGTGGCCGGATTCAATCCCGAGGACATGACGTTCCGGGGCACGGGCCAGGAACTGGCGCTGTTCATCCAGGACCGGATCGAGGTGAGCCCCCGTCTCTCGCTGAATGCCGGACTTCGCTGGGAAGGCCAGTGGAACCCGCAGCCGACACGCCCGAACCCGGACTATCCGCAGACCTCCCGTATCCCGAACGACCTGGCGATGTGGCAGCCGCGTCTCGGAATCACGTGGGATGCGAGCGGCACCGGCCGCACCATCGTGCGCCTGTCGTCCGGGCTCTACGCAGCGCGGACGCCCGCCAACCTGTTCCAGCGCGTGTTCACGGACAACGGGCTGACCAGTCAGGCGGTTGACAGCCGTGTCGACCCGACGATTCTGCAGACGCTGACATTTCCCAACGCACTGCCGCTGCTGCCGGATGGAACCGTGACGGCACCGCAACGCATCTTCGGCTTCGATCCCGACTTCCGCAACCCGCGCACATTGCAGGGAGCGATCACGATCGAACAACAAGTCGGCCGCGCAATGCAGATGAGCCTCGGCTACGTCCATTCCAACGCCTGGCATCTTCAGCGGCGGCTCGATCGCAACCTGTTTCCGCCGACGATCAACGAGTTCGGCATGCCCGTCTATCCGGCGACGCGACCGGATTCGCGGATCGCCCAGCTGTCGATCAACGAGTCCACAGCCAGAGCGCGCTACCATGCGCTGACGGCGTCGATCGTCCACAGGTTCTCCGCGGGCGTTCAGGCGCAGATGCACTACACGCTTGCCTACAACAAGGATGACGACTCCAATGAGCGCAACTTCAGCCAGGAGCCGGCGTTGAACGTGTTCGACCTTGCATCGGAGCGGGCGTGGTCGAAGCAGGACGTGCGCCACAACTTCAACGCCAGCACCGTGGTGGACCTGCCCGGCGGGTTCGTCTGGAGCGCCATTCTCGTGACGCGATCGGGCTTCCCCTTCACGCCGGTCATTGGCACCGACACGCAGCGCGACGGCAACGACGACAACGACCGCGCGATCATCGACGGCCGGGTGGCGGAACGCAACTCGATGCGCCAGCCGAGCTTCTTCAATCTCGACACGCGCGTCGTGAAGTCCCTCGGCAATGCGAGTGGCCGCCGGGTCGACCTGCTGATCGAAGTGTTCAACGTCACGCGGGCGGCGAACAGGAACTTCGGCAACGATGCCATCAGCGTCTATGGCACGCCCGCCTCGCCCGTGGCGACGGCCGGCCAGCCGCTCTTCGCGCCGTCAACGGCGCGATTCGGCGGCCCGCGTCAAGTACAGCTCGGCCTGCGAGTGAGCTTTTGAAGATTGGCGGCGAGCTCGGGGCGGGATCTGCGTCGATCCCGCCTGTTTACCCGATTTCGGCCGTTCAAGCCGTCCAGGGATGATCTCCCCGCTGAGCCCCGCGGCTATTGCAGGGTTTTCTGCTTGCGAACCCACTCGATGGCCAGGTCCCGCATGGGTGTGCCCGGCGCCTCGAAGTGAATGCCGGAGGACGCGAACGCCGTTTCGGCCAGGAAGTCTATCGTGCCGAATCGATACGTACGTGCAGGGTCGATCGCGTTCTCCTTCTTCACGACCTCCGGGAGATCGGCTCCGCGCACGTTCGCGATGACGATGTCGTTATCGAAGGGGAGGGCGTTCCACACGTGGCGCGCGAGGATGGTGCCGGCGGGGAGCGTACTGCGGATGCCGCCGGGATTCAGGTAGGCGATGTCCACGCCGAGCTCCTGCACGAGTGCGTCCTGGAAGAGTCTCCGCAGCCGCTCGCGGGACAGCGCCGACGGTGCCGTGCCAATCGGGACGTCCACGAGCGCGCTGACTCTCTCTTCCCAGCTGTCGACGAGAGCCGCCAGGCGCGAGTCGGCCGGGTGGGTCCCGCTGTGGACCGGTACGACCGTCCACCTCCAGGAGACGATCCGGTCGCCGGACGTGTCCACAGTGAGATCGATGCGACCCAGCTCCCGTCCATGGCTCTTCACCTTGACGGCAAAGCGGCTGTCCATCTCCATCGGCATCTCATGGCCGTCGTGGTTGTGTCCGGACACGACGAAGGCCACCTCGGGCACGTGTTCCAGGACGTCGCGGTCGTCTTCGTACTCGAGATGCCCGAGCACCATCACGAAATCGACCTGCGACTCGAGCGATCGGGCAATCGACGCGATGACTGGCACGACCGGCGAGGCACGCCAGGGGCCCAGATGGCGAGGGCGCAGCAGGTCATCCGTGTCCGCGACCATTGCCCCGATGATGCCCACGCGCACGCCGCCCACGTCCTTGATGACGTAGCCGGGGGGCGTCAGCTGCTGTCCTGCGTCGTTCACGATGTTGGCCGCAAGCAGCGGAAAGCGGGCCATCCGCTGGAAGTCGGCGATGCGCTGCCAGCCATAGTCGAACTCGTGGTTGCCGATGGCCCCCGCCTCGATGCCCAGGGCGTTGGCAAGCTCGAACATGGGCACGCCTTCGAAAAGCGTGGAGACGGGCGACCCCTGGACCAGATCGCCGCCGTCCACCAGCAGCGACGCCCTGGACCGGGCACGTTCTCGCTGAATGGCCGTGGCGAGGTGCGCGAAGCCTCCGCTGCCGTCCTCGAGCGGCAGGAGGGTCGCGTGCAGGTCGTTGGTATGGAGAATGGTGATCTCGCGGAGGTCGGGCTGCGTGCCGACGGCCGGTCCGCACGCCACACACAGCAACAGTGCCCAGGCGGCCAGCCAGACAGCGATCTTCCGTTCACTCCGATATCCGTGAGCCATGCTGGACAGCGGCATCGTGCCGCGCGGTGCAGCACTTCGATCAACCAGGGGTAGTGACGGCGGCGTCGACCTCCTCATTATGCACCGGCCGCCCGCCGGACATCTCGAATGGAGGGAATGCGTGGCGTTACGCGCCCGAAGTGCGTACCCTTCTGCCGCGGAACTTGTGTGAAGGTGGAACGTGGGCGCCCACGTACGAACGGGGTTGACTCCAAGTCGTGGGGGTTGGCGTCAGATCCTGTTCAGAAAACAGGCTCTTCACCCGGCGCCGTGCGCGAAGCGCGGCGTGACTACATAGCGGTCCGAAAGACACGATCCGCACGTTCACGACTGTGTGAAGTTGTCGGTGTACAAGACGGTCGCCGCCGACTTTGCGTGAATGTCGCACTGGGTATCGGCGGGCAGCAGCACGTTGTGCCCCGCGCCATAGCGCTCGCTCAGGTTCGTGCCCGTCACCACCACCTGACCGGCTATGACGCTCAACAGCCGGGGCTGGGATGCTTCGACCGGCAGTCGAAAGGCGTGCCCCGGTCCACCCTCCAGACGATGAATGCGAAATTCCGCGCACTCGGCCAGGAGCGCATCGCCACCGCGGGAGCGCACGATCTGCGGCTCGAAGTCGGAGAAGTCAATGCAGCGCAACGACTCCTTCACGTGCAGTTCCCGAAGCCTTCCGTCGGCGCCCCGGCGATCCCAGTCGTAGACGCGGTAGGTGGTATCGGAGTTCTGCTGGATCTCCAGAATGAGGTTGCCGGCGTCGATGGCATGGATGCGGCCGCTCGGCACCAGCATGGAATCGCCAGCCTGCACCGGGCACCGGTGCACGAGGCCCTCGAGCGTGGCGCTCGCAAGATGCCGCTCGAACCGCTCGCGCGTCACACCGCGGCGCAGCCCGACGAGCAATGTCGCGTGTGGTTCGGCGCGCGCGATGTACCAGTGTTCAGTCTTGGGCTCGCCGTGCAGCATTGCCGCGACCGCCGCGGGCGGGTGGACCTGAAGGCTGAGACGGTCCTGACAATCGAGCCACTTCACGAGGATGGGGAAGCGTCGCCGGGAGTCCCATGCGGCGCCCATGACGGCGGCGCCCTCTGTTGCAATCAGCTCACGCAGGGTGCGTCTGGCATGGGGACCGCGCGCGACGACCGACTGCTCGTCAGGTCGGTCCACGATCTCCCAGCTTTCGCCGATTCTTCCAGACTCCGGCAGCTCACGGCCGAAGACCGTGCCAATCGCGCGGCCGCCCCACACGCGGGTCTGATACACGGGGCGAAAGAGCAGGGGGCCAAGCATCGAAAATGTGCGCGCCTTCGTTCGGCAGCACCTGCCGCCATGATGACACGGCTGCCCGGCTCCCCGCGTGAGCAATGACGCACGAAAGTCGGGCCACCACGTTAGGCGCCCCAAGCGCGCCCAAAAAGACACTGGGAACCGGCCAAGGCACTGCTGGGACATCAAGGGGCAAGAGCCCTTGGCTGGTTGAACGACGGCTGACGCCGCCTCCCCCTATAATTCACAGAGTTGGCGTTTCGGGCCGCCTAAATAACTTCTCACGCTGAGATCGTCACGAACGACGCAAGTTCGTGCGGCGGCGTGAGGAGATGTCCAGCCTCGCGAAGCGGGGCAAAGCCAATCCTGGCGGCAGTGAAGCGCAGCCACTCCGGCTTTGTGAGTCTCGGCGATTTGAGGCGGAGCTTCACTGCCGGTCCAGTGATCTTGGAGGCAGGAATCATGAGATGTCGGACGCGGGTCACGGTCGGGCTGCTGGCTGCCGCACTCACCTGTGCTGCAGTCATCGTGTCTGGTCAGGCAGGTTCGCCGGCCGCAACCCCCGACACGTACACGCCCCCGCGCACGCCGTGGGGCGACCCTGATTTGCAGGGTACCTGGCCGAGCACGCACATGGTGGGCGTACCGTTCGAGCGTCCACCGCAGTTCGGCAATCGTCTGTACCTCACGGAAGAGGAGTTCAGGGCCCGCCAGGCACAGGCCGAACGCCAGCAGGAGCTCGACGTGCTCTCCTTCGACCTCGAGAATCCACCCGACGAGATTCTGGCGCTGGGCGATGTCGGGGGCCCGACGTCGCCACCACCGCATTGGCTGGAGCGAGGCGAGCCCTCCCGGCAGTCGTCGCTCGTCGTGAATCCTCCGAACGGGCGGCTGCCGCGGATGACTCCCGAAGGGGAGGCGCGGCAGAAGAATGTGAAGGCCACCTATGTGAACCAGACCGGCTTTCGCGGTCCCGCGGATGTGGGGCCCTACGATCGCTGCATCTCGCGCGGCGTCGTCGGCTCGATGATGCCGGTCGTGTACAACAACGGGAATCTGATCGTCCAGTCGCCCGGCTACGTGGCGTTTCACAACGAGATGATTCACGAAACGCGCATCATCCCGCTCGACGGACGGCCGCACGTGTCGCCGGCGATCCGATCGTGGATGGGGGATTCGCGAGGCCGCTTCGAAGGAAATACGCTGGTCGTGCGCACGACGAACGTCAACGGCGAGACGGGCGCGCAGGGCAACGGCATGATGCTGCTGATGAGCGAGGAAGCCGAAATCGTCGAACGGTTCACACAGGCGGGCCCGGACTCGCTGCAGTACGAGGTCACCGTGAACGACCCGAAGACGTGGACCGGCCCCTGGACGGCGGCGTTCGAGCTGAGACGCGACCAGGGCTACCAGTTCTTCGAGTACGCGTGCCACGAAGGGAACATCGCGATGCGGAACATGCTGTCCGCGGCACGGGCGGAGGATCGGTAGCATCTGCGTGCCGAACCGAGCCCGCTGGGACAGCCGGGATCGGGCACGCCGAATCATGATCGACCGTCCTCGTGCGACACGGCGATTCGCCAGCGCATGCGCCGCCGCGCTGTTGTCGGTGGCCGCGTGCGCGTCGGGTCCGCGCCTCATCCACGTGCGCGACCTGCCCGAGCGCCCGGTATACGCGGCCGACTGGATCACCAGCGACCGCAACGCGGCGGCAGTGGCGATGGCCGTGATGGAGCGTGAGCTGCATCTGCCGAGGCTCGACGTCACCCTGCACTTCCTCCCGAACCGCGACGCGTTCCGGCAGGCGCTCAGGGACGATGGCTACGACGCGTCGTTCGCGGAGGACACCTCGGCTCGCCTGGATGCCGTCGCGGGACATCGCCGTGTGTTCTTCAACAGCGCCGCACTCGCCCAGCTCCCCTACCCGCAGCGGGCCGGCTTCTTCGCGCACGAGTTGACCCACACGCTGCAGTACGAGCTGGGTGGTGGCGTCCGTGGCGCGTCCGATCAGTGGCTGCGCGAAGGCTTTGCCGACTGGGTTGGTGGGCGCGTGCTCGCCGCCATCGGAGTCATACCGCTCGACGCGTTCCTCCAGCAGCGTGTGCGCGCCTACCGCCAGGGGCCGAGTCTGCCGCCGCTCGAGCGGATGGCCACGTTTCCCGACTGGGTGGCACTCGTTGCCGAGACGAATCCCGCCGCGCTCGTTGGAAAGGCGTATCTGGCGGTCGAGTTCCTCGTCGAGCGGCACAGTGTCGAGGCGGTGCTGGACTATTTCGGGCGCTTTGCCGTGTCACAGGACAGGCTTGGCAACTTTGCTGCGGCGTTCGGGGAGCCGTTGTCGGTGTTTCAGGCTGCGGCCGACGAGCATATGCGTCGGTTCGAGTGAACCGTCAGTCTCATTCGATGATCAATGCGTAGCAGCGCACGTCGCCAGGATCATCCGGGGACAGGTTGGGGAACCTCGTATGGCGGCGCAGCGTGCCCTCGAGGCAGAAGCCGCATTTTTCCAGGACGCGGGCCGATGCATGGTGCCGGATGTGGCAGAGCGCGTACAGGCGGGCCACGCCGACCAGACGCGCCACGTCGACCATGGCCCCGAGGGCCTCGGTCGCGTAACCGAGGCCCCAGGCGTCTTTGGCGAGCACGTACCCGGTAGCGGCTCGATATGACGTGTCGAAGCCAAGCCCCGTGCTGCCCAGAATGCCCTGGTCGGGTGACGTGATCAAGTAGGGCCCTGCCGGCCAGCGCTGCCATTCGGATTCGCTGAACGTCAGGTACGCCCGCGTCTCACTGATCGAGCGGTGCGTGGGCCAGGACAGGAACCTGGTGACCTCGGGGTCGCGCGCATAGCGCTCGTACACCGCGGCCGCGTCGGCCGGTCGTGGGCGCCTGAGGATCAGCCGGTCCGTCTCGATTCGTTCGGGCGCTCTCATGCCGTGTCCTCGTGGCGAGCGCTCGTGGGTCAGGGAACCTGTTGCCGGCAACGGACACATGCACCCGCTGCGGCCGAACGCTTGCGAGTCTCGCGGAAATGCTGGATAACACTCATTTATATGTCCTCGTCCACGACCGACGCTACCCACAACAGGACTGGTGGCACCTTCGAACAGGCTGTGCGGCGATCGGCCGCGCTGCGGACCGACTTCGTGCGTCATCCTGGACGCTACCGCGTGCTCACCGGCGACCGTCCGACTGGTGCCCTGCACGTGGGCCACTATTTCGGCTCGCTCAAGGATCGCGTCGCGCTCCAGGCACTCGGCGTCGAGACCTTCATCGTCATTGCCGACTACCAGGTGCTGACCGATCGCGACTCCGTCGAGAGCATCCCGCAGAATGTGCGCGACCTGGTGCTCGACTACCTGGCCGTAGGACTCGATCCGGACAACCCCGGGACGCACATCTTCTGTCACAGTCACGTGCCGGCGCTCAATCAGCTGCTGCTGCCCTTTCTGACGCTGGTCGGGATGGGAGAGCTCGACCGGAATCCCACCGTCAAGGAAGAGATCGAGGCGGCAGGGCTCACGAACGTCAATGCCGCGATGTACACGTACCCGGTACACCAGGCCGCGGACATCCTCTTCTGCAAGGGCAATGTGGTGCCGGTTGGCCGGGATCAACTCCCGCACCTCGAGCTCACCCGGAAGATTGCCAGGCGCTTCAACCAGCGCTTCTGCACGGCCTCCGAGCCGGTGTTTCCGGAACCCGATGCGTTGCTGTCGAATGCGCCCAAGATTCTGGGCCTCGACGGGCAGTACAAGATGAGCAAGAGCCGCAACAACGCAGTGCTGCTGAGTGCCAGCGCTGACGAGACCGCCGCGCTGGTCAGGAAGGCCAAGAGTGATACCGACCGGCACATCACCTACGACCCCGAGACGCGGCCGGAGGTCGCGAACCTCCTGCTGCTGACCTCGCTCTGCACGGGCGAAGAGCCTGGGAGCATCGCGGCGAGGATTGGCGACGGTGGCAGCGGGACGCTCAAGAAGATCCTGACCGAGGCCCTCAACGCGTACCTGGCGCCGATTCGCGCGCGCCGGGTTCAGCTGGCCGGTGATGCGCCCGCGGTCGTGCGGCACACGCTCCAGGCAGGCATTGCCGAGGCCAACCGTGTGGCGGACGCCACACTTCGGGAGATCCGTCGTGCGATGAACATGGACTATGAACTGTAAGGGGGGAGGGGGAAGGGAAGGGGGAAGGGGGAAGGGGGAAGGGGAGGGGTGAAGTTGCTGAGTATCGACGCGCGAGCGGCGCTGGTTGCCGATCTCCGGAGCCTCCTGGGTGATCGCTGTACGACGAACCCGACCCAGCTCGAGCACCACGGTCATAGTGAATCGTGGCATCCGCCGGCGACGCCGGACGTGGTGGTGTTTCCTGTCAGCACCGATGAGGTCAGTCGCGTGACCTCGGTTGCTGGGCGCCATGGTGCGCCGGTCGTACCGTTCGGCACGGGGTCGTCACTCGAGGGACACGTCAACGCTTTGGCCGGCGGGGTGTCGATCGACCTCTCGCGCATGAATCGGATCCTCCGGGTGAGTGCGGAGGATCTCGATGCCACGGTGGAGGCCGGCGTCACGCATCGCCAGCTGAACACGACGCTGGCGAAAGCCGGTCTCGCCTTCTGGGTCGACCCGGGTGCCGACGCCACCATCGGTGGCATGGCCGCCACGCGTGCATCGGGGACCACCGCCGTCCGGTACGGCACCATGCGCGAGACGGTCCTTGGCCTGACCGTCGTGCTGGCGGATGGGCGCGTCATCCACACGGGAGGGCGGGCGCGGAAATCCGCCGCCGGATACGATCTCACGCGTCTCTTCGTCGGCTCCGAAGGCACGCTCGGCGTCATCACCGAGGTGACGCTGCGTCTGTACGGCCTGCCGGACGCCGTGGCCGCCGCCGTATGTGCCTTCGACTCGATGGAGGGTGCCGTGCAGACGGTGATTGCAACCATGCAGCTGGGGATTCCGGTGGCGCGCATCGAGTTGCTGGACGAGGCGCAGATCGACGCCGTGAACCGCTATTCCCGCCTGTCCTATGCCGTCAGGCCGACACTCCTCTTCGAATTCCACGGGACGAGTACGGCCGCCGTCACCGAATACGCGAACACCGTGCAGGAGATTGCCTCGGACAACGGTGGGCCGGACTTCGAGTGGGCCACCACGACCGAGGATCGTACACGCCTGTGGCGGGCGCGCCACAACACGTTCTATGCGGCACTGGCGCTTCGCCCTGGTTCCAAGGCGTGGGTCACCGACGTCTGCGTGCCGATCTCGAAGCTGGCCGACTGCATCCTCGAGACGAGGCGTGACGTGCAGGCTTCGTCGCTCCTGGCCACGCTGGTCGGGCACGCCGGCGACGGGAACTTCCACCTCATCTTCCTGATCGATCCCGACGATTCGCGCGAGCTGGAGGAGATGCAGGCGCTCAACGCGCGCCTCGTTCGGCGCGCGCTTGCCCTCGGTGGCACGTGTACGGGCGAGCATGGCATCGGGCAGGGGAAGATCGACTACCTGGAAGAAGAGCACGGCGAGGCGGTGGCCGTGATGCGAGCCATCAAGCAGACTCTGGATCCAGAGAACCGCATGAATCCAGGCAAGATCTTCCGCTGACTGTAGCGAGGCTCCCGCCTGAGATCGTCGAGCATGTCGGCGGGCGGCTCCGCCTAGCCCCCCGCCTAGCCCGGCCAGTGCGAGCTGATGTCGGTCCGCGCGTCCGACGGTATCCGCGGTGCGCAATGCGGGTTGTACAAGTCGTGCTCGGACTCCAATCGCGAGCTGGCAGCCGTGTGCCAGGTCGCTAAGGCGGCTGCCCGTCGCTGTGACTGTTGACGCCGGACGCGCCGTCGATCCTGGCATCGCTCCGGCGTAGCTGCCGAGTCGTAGTTCCCTAGGCGGGCAGTACGCGGACCCAGCCGTACATGTGATCGTTGAGGAAATGTACGGAGACAGTGCAAATCACCAGGTACAGCCCGCGTCGCCCGAATTCTACAACCTCGACGCGATCTTGCGGCAGCCCGATGGGGTTCAATCCGCGATACAGGCGGTTGTTCGGATCGTCGATGAGGAACACGGTGTCTGGCGCTCCCGGGATCGGAGTGACAGGAAGCGCCACGGGATTGATATGTTCCGGTCTCGTCCCAGGCGCGTACACCGCAATCTGGTGAAATCCGGCAATCACGAAGTTCACAGTGCCGCCAGACCGGATCGTCGCCGTCTGCGGTATCAGCAGATGGCCGTTGGGTGCCACCGGTGCGTTGGGCGTTACATGCCTGTCCAGGGGAACGTTGCCCGTCGCTGGCCACTGTCCGAAGCTGACCGTGGCCGAGGCCAGGGGGCCGTTGACCACCGCGTGGTTGTGCGGGGGGCCTTGACCGGCTTCCGCTTCGCGGGCGCCAGCGGCAGCTGCTACGAGCGCCGCTGATCCGAGACCGATCTTCTCCACGAACTGCCGCCGTTTCAGCTTCGTCATTGTGCGTCTCCTCGAGCGTCGTCACCGGTTGATCGGATGTCGCGCCAGCTGCTCGAGCGGGGCGACCGTTGCACTTTCCGAAATGGGAATTGACAGCAATGAGTCCGGAGAGTGATCTTCGCAGCCCAGCCGCTTGGGGAAAGAGAGGTGTTATCGCGCCTCGAATGCCGGCAACGGTCCCGAGGACAGTGGCGGATTTGCCACAATCCGGAATTACTGCGCCCAGCAAGAACAATACCGTTGCCGCGAACCTAAAGGGCAACAAATTTGCCGTAGCTGTGAGACAAGTCAGCTATTAGGACGGTTTTAGTCAGCCAATGCGCCTGAACTCAAGTGACGCTCGGATGGCTATGCGGTCACATCAACGAGTATGAGATTCGCTGGTGGGGCCGCATAGCGATTCAACACGGTCGTCCCTCGCGCACAATCGCCCCGTGCCGCTCGGATCGCTTCGGATGACTTTCCGAACTCGTAGCTGAATGGAGGCGATCGGCGGGCGTGGCTAGCTCAGGGGGGCTGGTCAGCGACGCAGCGCGCTCACATAGCTGCTGACGGCGGGCACCGGTGTTCCCGCGGCAGCCGCACCCACGTCCGCGGCCAGTGCCGGCTCGACTTCTGCGAGCGTCCGAAGCGTGTCGCCCTCCAACGCGGCAAGGGGCACGCCGTTGCGATACACGATGCGGTTGGCGGCGACGGCGCGGATGCGGTCGCCGGGCGTGATGATGCCCGTGAGATTCAGAGGATCAGCGGCGCTGATGGCCAGCAGGCTCGTTTCGGCCGGCGAGCGGCGAACTTCGCGCAGGCGCTCCACGGCGTCGGGCAGGGCGAACTGTTCGCCGGACATCCCGGAGACGAAGCGTCCGCCGCGAATCTCGCCGCGTGCTTCGAGACGCCGGTAGACCCGCACCAGGTCGCGCCAGGCTACGGCCTGCGCCTCGCGGGCGAGCACACGGCGGAACACCACACCGTATCGGCGCAGCAGAATCCACGCGATCGCCTCGACGGCAGCGTCTTGCGACAGGGTGTTGCCGGAGGTCGAGAGCGCAAACCATCGGCCGGCCGCATCCACTCGATTCAGCCGTGTTGCCACCGGCCCGGCGGCCGACCCCACGAGTGCGCGCAGCCCGGCAAAGCCGTCGGAGCTGACCAGCCCCGCGGCAACCAGCGTGCCGAGTGCCGCTCGAAGGGCCTCGTGAGGCAGGCTGCATCCAGCCGCCAGGTCGTGGAAGAACGACGCGCCGTGCGTGCGCAGCCGAGCGAGCACGCGCCCGGCAGTGGTCGCATCATCGGTCTCGCCGGTGTCGAACGCGATCGGCGGCCCGTCGCCTTCGGCATCGCGTCCAGCCTCAATCCGGCCGGTGATGGCTTCGACATCTCCCGCGGCGCATGTCGCGAGCCAGAGTTCCGCGTGTTCGCGCAGAAACAGGGCGACGGGTGTGGCGCCGACCACCTGCGTGGGCCCGGTCGAGACACGAGCCCAGCTGACCTCGCCGACGAGGCAGAGCGTGTCGAGCTGCGCGGGATCGCATCGCTCGAGTCGCGCCGGCAGCACATCGCGCTCCCAGGCTCGTGCCGGGGCCGCGACGCCATCGAGCTGCGCCAGCACCTCGCGGAGACCATCGATGCCGGTCAGACGATGCGGCGGAGTCACATGCTGCCAGGCAAACAGGAAGCGCATGAATTCCGCCGGGCTGACCGGCGCGATCTCCGCGCGAAGACGATTGAGCGTGTAGCGGTGAATGCGAGCGAGCAGCCGGCGGTCACACCATTCGAGCTCAGGCTCACCGGGCGAGAACCTGCCTCGAAGGACGGCCCCTTCGGACTCGAGCACAAGCAGCGACTTGCTCACGTCCTCGTTGTCGACGCACAAGGATTCCGCCAGCGTGGCTGCCGTGGTCGGGCCGACGATGGAGAGCCGTCCACGCAGCAATTCCGTGAGTGCAGCGCTGGGGGTCCAGCCGCGCGCTGTGCGCGAGGGCGGCGCCGTGACAACAGGATCGAGCGAGGCGTCCGAATGCACGGCCACGAGCTCCGGCAGACGTTCCGCGGCGACCAGTAGTCTTCTGACCATGGCGGAGTGACCTGGCCTCGCCGGTCGGTTCATGACAATTGTCGCGCTGGTGGCCCGTCCCGAGACGGCAAGCTGCTGGAGCATCGCGGCATCCGTTTCCTGCTCCGTCAGATACCCTGCGCTCAGCAGCGCGTCGTGCAGTTCGTCGGCCGATCGCGCGTCCGGGCGTTCTTCGTCGCGCACTCGTGCGATGGCGCTCGGATCGAGCGTTCCGTACTCGTCCCTGGGCACGCCGGCGCGGCGCGTCTGCACGGCATGCGTGCGGCGCTCCTCGAGCGGCGCGTCATCGACGAACGCGTACGGCCGAGCGTTCAGGATCTCGTGCGCAAACGCGGACGGTTCGGGTGTGTCCCGGGCGACGCACCGCAGCTCGCCGCGGTGGATGCGCTCGAGAATCGCGATGAGCCCTGCGAGATCCATGGCCTCTTCGAGGCAGTCGCGGATCGTCTGATTCACCAGCGGGTGGTCCGGCACCTCGCGGTCGCCCGGAATGTTCTCGAGACACGCGGCGGCGTCCGGAAAGACGGCGGCCATCAGGTCGTCGGACCACATGCGTTGCAACTGCGGCGGCACTTTCGATCCCGCCCGGTTGCGCGGCACGGCCAGCGAGATCGTGGTGTTCCAGCGCCAGCGCGTCTGGAAGACCGGAGCGTCGAGCAGCGCCTGCACGAGGACGTCGCGCACCGTCGAGGAGTGGAGATACCGAAACACGTCGGCGAGCGGAAACGAGTGCTGGGGGCCCAGGGACAGCAGGAGCGCATCGTCGGTGGCCGCCGCCTGCAGCTCGAAGTTGAACTGGCGGCAGAAGCGTTTGCGAAGGGCCAGCGCCCACGCGCGGTTGATGCGGCTGCCGAAAGGCGCGTGCAGCACGAGCTGCATGCCACCCGACTCGTCGAAAAAGCGTTCCAGCACGAGAGTGTCCTGCGTGGGCACGACGCCGAGCACGCGATGTGCTTCTGCCAGATACTCGACAACCTGTTCGGCCGCCACGGGCGAGAGGCCCGCGTCGTGCCCGAGCCACTCCGTGGCCGCGGCATTGGTGGGGCCGACAGTGGCGACGTGCTCGTTCCCCGGAGCGCGAGTGCCTGTGGACGTCGCGGCATCCCCGTTTGACTCGAGCATCCTCTCGACGGCCCCGCGAAGGTCCGACACGGCGCGCGACAGCTCGTCGCTGCGTGCGGGCGCCTCGCCCAGCCAGAACGGGATGTTGGGCGGCTCGCCGTGCGCATCGGCCACGCGCACGGTTCCGGAGGTGACGCGCATGACACGCCACGACGCGTTTCCGAGTTGAAACACGTCGCCAGCCATGCTCTCGAGCGCGAAGTCCTCGTTGAGCGTCCCGATGAACGTGTCTTCGGGTTCCAGTACGACTCGATAATCGGCGAGCTCGGGGATGGCGCCCCCCGAGGTGATGGCCAGCAGGCGCGAACCGCGGCGCCCGCGCACCGTCCCGTGAACCTCGTCGCGGTGTACCAGTGCCGCCCGCCGTCCCCGCTTCGTGGAGAAGCCATCGGCAAGCATGGTCACGATGGTGTCGAAGTCGGCCCGCGACAGCGTGCGGTACGGCCACGCGCGCCGGACCACCTCGAACAGATCGTCCTCGCGCCAGTTGCGACACGCCGCCTCGGCGGTAACCTGTTGGGCGAGCACATCGAACGGCGCATCGTGCTGGACGACCCGGTCCAGATCGCCGGCGCGCACCGCGCGCAGCAGCGCCGCACACTCGAGGAGGTCGTCGCGCGAGGTGGGCAGCAGCCGCCCTTTCGGCGTGCCGGTGACGCTGTGGCCCGAGCGGCCGACGCGCTGAAGCAGAGTAGCGATGCGGTGCGGCGATCCAATCTGGCAGACGAGATCGACGTGGCCGATGTCGATACCGAGCTCGAGCGACGCGGTCGCCACGAGGGCTTTGAGCCCGCCGCCCTTGAGACGATGTTCCGCGTCGAGCCGCCGCTCCTTCGAAAGGCTCCCGTGGTGGGCGGTGACGGCTTCCGCGCCGAGGCGGTCGCTCAGGTGACGGGTCAGGCGTTCCGCCAGGCGGCGGGTGTTCACGAATACGAGGGTCGTCCGGTGCGCGGCGATGAGCTCAGCGAGGCGGTCGTAGTATTCCTCCCACACGTCGTGGGCGAGCACGGCACCGAGCAGCGATCGCGGGAGCTCCAGCGCCAGGTCGATGGCGCGCCAGTGTCCTTCGTTGACGATGGCGCAGCCACCTCGCGACGGATCGGCGCCCACGAGGAACCGCGCGACCTCTTCCACCGGCTTCTGCGTGGCCGAGAGGCCAATGCGCTGGAGGGCGTGCGCGGGCCGCGCCGTCCCGCACCGGTCGACCGCCGC
>CAZDLW010000074.1:0-21708 GCA_964505975.1 uncultured Bifidobacteriaceae bacterium
GAGCGCTTCGGCGAAGCGCTTGGCCTCGTCGTAGACGCCGCGGGGCCCGATCGGGTTGACGTTCCCCCAGTACGTCTCCTTCTGGGGATGCTCGAGCGGGTCGCCATAGACCTCGGACGTCGAGGCGAGAACGAAGCGGGCTCCCTTTGTCTTGGCCAGACCGAGCGCATTGTGGGTGCCGAGGGAACCTACCTTGAGCGTTTGAATCGGCAGTTCCAGGTAGTCGATGGGGCTTGCCGGACTCGCCCAGTGCAGCACGAAATCAACGGGCCCGTCGACGTCGATGTAGCGTGTGACGTCGTGGCGGATGAGCTGGAAGTCTCGGTCGCGCAGGTGCGCGACGTTGGCCAGATCGCCCGTGAGCAGGTTGTCGACGCCGACGACGGAATGACCGCGGTCGAGCAACGCCTCGCACAGATGGGAGCCAATGAACCCGGCGGCGCCGGTTACAACGGTACGTGGCATGGAAGCGTCAAAGTCGAAGGCTGAAAGGCCTGCAGACGGCGGCAGCGGAAGCGCACCTGGCCCATCCGGACGCGTCCGTCTGGGTTATCGTGCCGATCGGGACGCTCCATCATACCTTTGCACGGGGCATCGGCGCCTCCGCTGCACGTGTCTTCGCGTTCCCGCCCCTGTGCCTCAGTAGGCCGGCTCGCGCTGGATGACGCCGCGCACGAGCGTCAGCCACATGATCTTCAGGTCCAGCCCGACCGACCAGTTTTCGATGTAGTAGAGGTCGTATTCGATCCGCTTTTCGAGAGAGGTATCGCCGCGCCAGCCGTTCACCTGGGCCCAGCCCGTGATCCCTGCCTTGACCTTGTGCCGGAGCATGTACTGCGGAATGCGAAGCTTGAACTGCTCGACGAAGAAGGGCCGTTCCGGCCGCGGGCCGACGATCGACATGTCACCCTTCAGGACGTTCCAGAGCTGCGGCAACTCGTCGAGATCCAGGCGGCGCAGCCAGCGTCCTACGGGTGTGGCACGTGGATCGTTGTCCCGGGCCCAGACGGGCCCGGTCCGCTCCTCTGCGTCCTCGTACATCGACCTGAACTTGTAGACCGTGAACGCTCGGCCGTCCAGGCCCATGCGCTCCTGACGGTAGAACACGGGGCCCGGCGAGCTCCACTTCACGAGCGCGGCGATGATCGCGCAGGGAACGGCGAGCGCGACCAGCGCGGCGGCCGAGAGGGCCACGTCAATGGCACGCTTGAGCCAGGCATTGAGACCCTGGAGGGGCACGTCGTTGACGTTGATGATGGGCAACCCGTCCAGATCCTCGAGCCGTGCACGCAGCACGATGAACTGGAGCAGGTCGGGCACAACCTTGAGGTCGATGCACTCACGGCTCGTGACTTCCACGAGGTCGAGCAGCTTGGCGTGTTCCTCCAGGGGCAGGGCGACGTAGAGGTGGTCCACGCGCTCCCGCCGCGCGATCTCCCCGACTTCCGACAGCGTGCCGAGCAGGGGCAAACCACGATGGCCGATGTGGTCGCCGCCGGCGAGATCGTCGACGAACCCGACGATCTGATACCCGAGTTCGCGGTGTTGGAGCATCCGATCGGCCACCATGCGACCCAGCTCTCCAGCTCCGGCGATCAGCACGCGCTTCAAACCCACGCCGGCTCGCCAACGGCGTTCGAGCAGCCCGCGTACCGCCTGCCGCGAACCGTACGTGAACGCGACAGTCAGCACGAGAAAGAGCGCCCAGACGAGCTGCGACACCTCGTACGCTCCGCGCGCCCGGGCGTCGTCGGCCAGGTAGTAGACGCTGATGTAGAGCGTCGAAAGAAAGCCGAGGAGAACGGCCAGCACACTGCCGATGAAGACGCCGAAGAACTCGTCGACCCGTGATCGGCCACGGCGGAGACGGTAGACGCCGCGGAGGTGGAACGCGATTGGCGTGAGTACGGCCACGAACGGCAGAATGGCGACGTAGTGCTCGATCGGCGGGTAGCCCTTCGTGACCGGCACCACCTCGATCTCGAATCGTATCGCGTAGGCCAGCAGGAACGCGCACACCGCCAGCAGGCTGTCGGTGACCACGTGGAAGGCGACCAGCAGGCGGTTGTAGCGTCTTACCATCGGGTACCCGGGGGGGCGGCCATCGTCTCGGCGAGAAGGGCGCGCATCTGCTGAAGATGCCGCTCGCGTGAGAACCGCTGAGCGTGCTGGCGGATCCGATCCGGATCGAAGCGGATCGTGCGCACGCGCTCGATGGCGGCCGCCAGGGCCTCGGTCGTGGGTTCGGCGAACAGGACGCCCGTGTCGCCGTCGGTGACAGTGTCCAGCGCGCCCCCGCGCGCGAGCGCGACGACCGGTCGCCCGCACGCCTGTGCTTCAACGGGCACGAGGCCGAAGTCCTCCTCGCCAGGCAGGATCACGGCGAGCGCGCACCGGTACTCGTCGCGTATCTGTTCGTCGGAGAGCCAACCCAGGAACTCCACCTCCGCGCCTGCGACCTCTGCGTGGCGCTCGAGCCGCTGGCGTTCGGGCCCGCTCCCGGCGATACGCAGCCGCGCGCCACTGCGCCGGCAGGCATCGATGGCCACGTCGATCCGCTTGTACGGAACGAGTGCCGACACGATCAGGAGGTGCTGACCTGTCTGGACGTCCGCAGCGTGGTAGAAGACCGTGTCGACAGGTGGATACACGATCCCCGCCTCGCGATTATAGTATCGACGGATTCGAGCCGCAACGTGGCTCGAGTTCGCAACGAATCGGTGCACACCCGTCGTCACCGCATCCCACCGCGCCAGCCGTGCCATGACTGGTCGATACACCCAACGGCTCTTGAAACGACCCACGCGCGCTGCGCCGAAGTACGCGTCGAACTGATCCCAGGCATAGCGCATCGGAGAGTGGCAGTAGCACACGTGCCTGGCGTGTCCGGGTGGCACCACGGCTTTGGCCGCACAGTGACTCGAGCTGACGATCAAATCGTAATCGTCGAGATCGAACTGCTCCACGGCAATGGGAAACAGGGGCAGATACTCGCGGTAGCGGCTGGCGGCGAATGGCAACCACTGGATGAACGAGGTCGTGATTCGATGCCGCTCGATCGCGGCCGAGACGGAACCTCGGCGGTGGACGAGGGTGAGGATGTCCGCGTCGGGAAAAATGTCGCAGAAGCCCTCCAGCACTTTCTCGCCGCCGCGCATGCCCGTGAGCCAGTCGTGAGCGAGGGCGACCTTCATCGGCGTGCGGCCCTGCCTCCGACCTCGCAGTAGACGTGTCGCGTTCTCGCGACCGACTGGTCCCATGAGAACTGACGCGCGCGGACGAGACCCTTGCGGCGCAACTCTGCCGCCAGCGCCTGATCCGTGAGCACCCGCTCGATCCCCTCGACGATCGAGTCCACATCGTACGGATCGACGAGCAGCGCTGCGTCGCCGGTGACCTCGGGAAGCGACGATACGTTGGAGGTGACGACGGGCGTGCCGCTGGCCATGGCCTCGAGCGGCGGAAGTCCGAAGCCCTCGTACAGCGACGGAAAGACGAAGACGGATGCGAGGCGGTAGAGAATCGCGAGCGTCTGATCGGGGAGGTACCCGAGAAAGCGGACCTGCTTGTGCAGTTTGTGCCCGTGGACGGCCCGTCGCAGCGCCGGGAGCTTGGAGATCTCGTCGCCGATGATGAGCAGCGTCAGATCGTCGAAACCGCGCCGGCGCAGGACGTCGAAGGCGTCGATCAGACGAACGAGGTTCTTGTGCGGTTTGATGTTGCCGACATACAGGACGAATCGGTGATCGAGCTGGTACCGCTCGCGCACACGGGCGACCTCGTCCTCGGTCGGCGCATGCCAGAAACGCTCGTCAATCGCGTTGGGAACGACGACGATTTTCTCGGGGGGCACGCTGAAGAAATGCAGGATGTCGCGCTTCGACGTCTCGGACACCGTGAGAATCCGACTCGATCGCCGCGCGGCGGACCATATCGAGGCTCTGGCGTACGCGTACGCCCCGCGACGACGCAGGTACTGGGGAAACATCAGATGAATGCAGTCGTGGATCGTCACCACGGCCGGCGCGCGCACGCCCGCAGGGAGGATGTAGTGCGGGGCGTGGAACACGTCCGGACGTTCGCGCAGCAGAACCCACGGAACGTGTATCTGCTCGCGCAGCGAGTAGGTGGGAGATGGCTCGAGGACCGTCCGGAAGTTGGGGCCCAGTTGCGCGGCGATACCCAGGTCGCCCTCGCCGCACAGCAAGACGTATTCGGTGTCGCAGTCGAGCCGTGCGAGGTGCCGGAGCAGGTTGCGGATGTAGGTACCTATGCCGAAGTCGTGCAGCTTCCGCGCATCGATGGCTACACGCATGCTGCGGCATTATATCGCCCCGCCATCGCGCGTTCCGCCCCGCTCATCTCTGGTGTCCGGCGGGTCGGGGAACTGGCCGCGAATCCTGAGGTACATCTCGAGCATCGGTGCCCAGAATCGATGGTGCTTCTGGTAGAACGCGATCTGGCTCCTCCGGTAGGCCGCCACGGTGGCACCGGCGGCCGAGACGGCCGACCGCCCACGCAGGTGCACGACCTCGACATCGGCGCAGAACAGGACCGTGCGTCCGCGGGCTCGAACGGCCGCGCAGAGGTCCACGTCCTCCGTGTACATGAAGTACCGCTCGTCCATTCGTCCGGCAGCGTCGAGGTCGGACCGGCGGATCAACAGACAGGCCCCACTCACCCAGTCAACCGTCTTCGTCTCGCGCGTCAGGCGCTCCACGCGCGCCACGATTGACGCGACACCGCGATCGTTCCCCCTCACGAGTCGTCGTTGCTGAAATTCGGCCCACGGAGAGATCATGCGCCCGAACGAGAGTTCAGCGCGTCCAGATCCATCGACCAGACGGGGACCGACGATGGCTGCGTCAGCGTGGGCGTCCAACGCCTCGACGAGCTGGTCGACGGCCCCAGCCGGCACGATCGTGTCCGGGTTCAGCAGCAGCACGAGCTCACTGGCGGTGTTCCGGATGGCGACGTTATTGGCCCGTGCGAAGCCCAGGTTGCTCCCGGTCTCGATCAGTCGGACCGCCGGCCAGCAGTCGCGCACGTACGCGGGCGTGCCGTCCGACGAGGCGTTGTCGACGACGACAATCTCGTGCGTGAGTCGAGGTGCGCGCATCGTCAGAGACCGGAGGCATGCCTCGAGGTCGGCCCTCGAGTTGTAACTGACGATGACGATGGTCAGGCGCGGCATTTGTCCTCACGTGCCATTTGCCTGACCTGCCCGTCTGGTTGACAGAAGCGCCTCGAGAGTCTGATCGGCGCACGCTCGCCACGAATAGCGCCTCAACGTTGCAGGCGCCAGATCGAGGATGCGTGCACGTTCGTGTTCGTCGTACAGCAGGCGCTCGAGAGCTGTGTCGACGAGAGCGGGGTCGGGTCGCTCTATGTAGAGTGCCGCCGGTCCATAGATCTCACGTGTGATCTCCGTGTCGAGGACGACGGACGGTGCACCAGCCGCGAGCGCCTCGAGGGGAGTCATTCCAAAGCCTTCGTAGTCCGAGAGAAACGCAAACGCCGTGGCCTGTGCATAGAGCTCCGCGAGCTCCTGGTCGGGCACGTACGATCGCACACGGATGCGATCGCCTGCCGCACGCGGGATGAGAGCGCCGATGTCGATGTGCGGGCTCGTCCGATTGTCACCCACGAGCTCGAGACGGACCTCGGGCCTCCGGCGCGACAGACGCGCGAACCCGTCGATGAGCTCGGGGACGTGGCGGCGGTTGAAGATGGAGCCGACGAACAGCACAAACGGAGCCCGTCCATGGGTCTGGACAGGCCGGCGGGCCATCGCCGACACTGGCGTGACGCCGTTGTAGATGACGGCAATCTTCTGCGCGTCGATGCGGAGGTGCTTCACGATCTCCCGCTTCGAGAACTCCGACATTGCGATGACGCGCGCGGCACGCATGGCGCTCAGGCGGGTGATGATGCGCCGCCGCAGACCCTCGTGCCACGAGAACCACTCCGGATGCGCTTCGAACGAGACGTCGTGCACCGCGACGACGGTTGGCGTCCGGCACGACAGCGGTGCGGTATACGCGGGTGCGAAGAGCACATCTGCACCCGTCGTCTCGACCAGTCGCGGCAATGCACGCTGCTCCCACCACGTTCCCGTCCCCCGCGCGACAGACACCCGCAGTGCTCGGCCGGATGCCGGAAGGTCGTCGATCGGGGCGGGCGCGCACAGCACGAACTCATGTGCCGTAGCGGCGGGCAGTTCGCTCCATGCCGACAACAGCTCCGCCAGGTAGCGTCCGACGCCGGTTCGGTGGCCGACGAGTTCGCGGGCGTCAATGGCGATGCGCACGGCCTACCGGGCCCCGCGCCGGGCCACGGCGTCCAGGTAGGCCTGACGCACCTTCAACGAGGTGTCGTGCCAGGCGAAGGATTTCGCGCGTTCCAATCCTGCCAGGCCCTGTGCTGCGGCCCAGTCCGCGTCGAGCGCCAGTCGTTCGAGGGCGTTTGCCAACCCTTGCACATCCGACGGGTCCACAAGCGTTCCTCCCGCTCCCACGACCTCCGGTAGCGCTCCCCGGTTGGACGCGACGACGGGGACTCCGGCCGACATGGCTTCGAGTGCAGTCATGCCGAAGCCTTCGTCCAGGGAGGGGAGCACGAGCATGCGGGCCCCGCCGTACAGACGTTCTCGCGCGTCGTGCGGCACGTAGCCGACGTGCTCCACACGCCCGTGTAGCGGCGCTCGGGTCAGGCGGTCCAGCCACACGGCTGCCTCCGGCGCGGCGCCGCCGACCAGCAGCAATCGGCCGACGCCGGGGACACGCTGCACCAGCCGAGCGTAGGCGTCGAGCAGAACGCCGATGTTCTTGCGGGGCTCGAGCGTGCCCAGGAACAGGATGTACCCCCCTGGCGGGACATTCGGGCCGTGGCCAAGGGCATCCCACGACGGCGCTCCCGGTGGGCAGACGTATATGCGATCCGGCGACACGCCCAGACGCTCCATGATGAGCCCCTTCGTGTAGGCCGACGGAGTGATGACCGCATCCGCGCGGCGCGCATGGCGGGGAGCCAGCAGAGGATAGTCGCGCCGGACTTCGGCCCTGGTGCGCTCGGGATGGGACAGAAAGAACAGGTCGTGTATCGTGACGACCTGTGCGGCGTGGCGGGCCGGAACGAGGAGCGGGTGCGCCGCGTGCACGACATCCGTGGGGCCGGCGAGCAGTTCAACCGGCGGCCACTCCCAGCGATGCCAGAGATAGTTGAGCAGGTGCACCGGAATGCGCCGGTCGATACAGTGTGCCCTCAGGTCCGCCGATAAACCGGCTGCTGGACGGTCTCTCCACGAACTCGCGAAGAGGGCCACGTCGTCGTCGTAGGCCACCGTGTATGCGCGCACCAGTTCGTGAATGTACTCCCCGGCTCCCGAGCGGGCTCGCAGGGCAGGCCGGTAGTCGACCAGAATCCGCACGGCTGTCGGTATGATAGCCTCAGCTGTTTATGAAGATCGCTGTTGTTGGTACAGGGTACGTGGGCCTCGTGGCTGGAGCCTGTCTGGCCGAGAGCGGGAACGATGTCGTGTGCGTGGACGCGGACGAGGCCAAGATTCGAATGCTGCGGCGGGGACAGATCCCCATCTACGAACCGGGACTCGAAGAGCTCGTCCGGCGCAACCGGCAGGAAGGGAGACTGAGCTTCACCACCGCGATCGCAGGTGCGGTGCGCGAGTCCGAGGTCCTGTTCATAGCCGTTGGCACTCCACAAGGCGAAGATGGCTCCGCCGATCTGAAGCACGTGCTGGCTGTTGCCCGGGACATTGCGCGGGCCATGAACGGCTACAAGGTCATCGTCACGAAGAGCACGGTGCCCGTTGGGACGAGCGACAAAGTGCGCGAGGTGATGCGCCGTGAGACCACGCACCCGTTCAGCGTGGTCAGCAATCCGGAGTTCTTGAAACAGGGTGCCGCCATAGACGATTTCATGAAGCCGGACCGCGTGGTGATTGGTGCCGATGATCCGCAGGCTCGGGAGCTGATGCTCGAGCTCTATGCACCGTTCACCCGCACTGGCGCGCCCATCATGGTGATGGATTGCGCGAGCGCCGAGCTGACCAAGTATGCGGCCAATGCCATGCTCGCGACGCGGATTTCGTTCATGAACGAAGTGGCCAACGTCTGTGAGCTGGTGGGGGCCGACGTGGACCACGTCCGTAAGGCTATCGGGGCCGATCGACGCATTGGCACGTCCTTTCTGTTCCCCGGCGTGGGGTACGGCGGGAGCTGTTTCCCCAAGGACGTCAAGGCCATGATGCGCTTTGCTGCGGACAAGCAATACGAGTTCAAGGTGCTCGAAGCCGTCGAAGCCGTGAACGCATGGCAGAAGACGCGGCTCTTTGCGAAGATTCGCAAGCACTTCGGCCGCCTCAAGGGCAAGACCGTCGCGGTCTGGGGGCTCGCCTTCAAGCCGAAGACCGACGACATGCGCGAGGCTCCGTCGGTTCCGCTCATCCGGTCGCTGCTGTCGGCGGGTGCCAAAGTCCGTGTCTACGATCCGGAAGCCATGAATGTGGCTCGTCGCATCTTCGGGAAGCGAATCACCTACAGCAGGACGAACTACGACGCGCTCAAAGGTGCCGATTGCCTGGCCGTTGTCACTGAATGGAGCGAGTTCCGGCAACCGGATTTCGACCGGATGCGATCGCTGATGCGGTCGCCGGTGGTGTTCGACGGTCGGAACCTGTTCGCACCGGAGCAGATGGTCCAGAGCGGCTTCACGTACTACTCCATTGGCCGGCAGTGACGCTTCGCCGCGACCCACCGGAGGGCAGTACTTCCAGTCCGCAGGCCCGCAACACCCGGCCTGAACGCGGGCTTCATCCGTCAGGATCTGGACCGCTATGGGGCCAGGAACGCGAATTGTGTACTCGTTGCCCCGACCGCATCGCGGTCCTAGCCACGCGAAGCGCGGCAGAAGACACGGCAACCAGCCGAGGGGCGTTGCGTCATCGGAATATCAAGGGGCAGAGCTCCTTGGCTGGTTAGGACATGTCTGGAGCGACCGTTCTCGTGACCGGTGGCGCCGGGTATATCGGGAGTCATACGGCCAAGGCGCTTGGGCAGGCAGGCTATCGTGTCGTCATCTATGACGACCTGTCTGCCGGTCATCGGGAGGCGGCTCTCGGAGCTCCCCTTATCGAAGGCGACATCCGCGACGTGGCCGCCGTACGTCGAGCGATCCGCGAGACGGGCGCAACGGCAGTCGTGCACTTTGCCGCGTGGCTGTCGGTCGCCGATTCGGTGCGGGACCCGGTCGGATACTACCGCAACAATGTCGGCGGAACGCTTGGCACGCTCGAGGCAATGGCCAGGGAGTCCTGCCGGCGCTTCGTCTTCTCGTCTACCTGCGCCGTGTACGGGGAACCCATCGATACCCCGTTGAGAGAGTCGCATCCGACGTGCCCGATCAATGCGTACGGCCAGACCAAGCTCGCGATCGAGCATGCCTTGCCGCATTTCGAGCGCGCGTATGGCATTCGATCGATCCGCCTGCGGTATTTCAACGCCGCGGGCGCCGATCCGGATGGCGACCTCGGCGAGGACCATGCACCGGAGATTCATGTCATCCCGAGGGCCTTCGAGGCTGCCTCCGGGGGGAGTCCGCTGGAGGTGTTCGGCGAGGACTATCCCACACCGGACGGGACCTGTCTGCGGGACTACATCCACGTGATCGACCTCGCGAGCGCTCACGTGCGAGCCCTGGAACACCTGGAACACGGCGGACCCTCGGCGACCTACAACGTGGGAACGGAACGGCCGTCTTCCGTGAAGGACGTGATCGCTGCGGTGCGGCGCGTGACCGGTCGCGACGTGCGGTGGCAGTCGGCGGTACGTCGGCCCGGCGACCCCGCCGTGCTCTACGCGTCCGCCCGGCGCATCCGAGACGAGCTCGGCTGGGCTCCACAACGACCGGAGCTCGACACGATTGTCGCGGACGCATGGCGGTGGCACACGGAGCACCCGCACGGCTTCAGCGGCCGTCGCTGATCCCGGACCGGTGCGCCGTGAGTCCCGTGCGTGCCCTTGCCATTCCCGAGTATCCCGCGCGATTGTCGAGCGGGCTCGCCGTTCGACGTAGTATGAGCAGGTGAGCGCGCTCCTGCGCCTGTTCGCCTACGCCCGGCCGCATCGCGCGCACCTGGGCGGCGCATTGGCGGCGATGCTGGTCTACGGCATCGCGTCGGCCGGTCTCGCATACCTCATCAAGCCCATCTTCGACGAGGTGCTCCCGACGGGGGACAACCTGGCGGCGGTCGTGACGGCGGTGCTGGTGCTGTACCTCCTCAAGGGCACTGGTGCCTACCTGTCGTCGTACCTCATGGCCGACGTCGGGCAGCGCGTCGTGCGCGACCTCCGTAATGTGCTCATCCGGCACATTCTCGGGCAATCAGCGGCGTTCTTCTCGAGCCAGACAACCGGGAGGCTGCTCTCGCGCATCACGAACGATGTCGCCCAGGTTCAACAGGCCGTCTCCGAGACGATCGGAGACTTGAGCCGGGAGTCGCTGGCACTCGTCGGATACGCTGGTCTGCTCTTCTACTACGATGCGCGCCTGGCCGTCGTCTGTCTGACGGGAGCACCGCTCGTCGTGTATCCGCTGGTGCGCCTTGGACAGCGCGTGCGGCGCACGACGCGGCGCAGCCAGGAGGCACTGGCGCAGATGTCGCATGTTGGTGCCGAAGCCTTCATCGGGCACCGGATCGTGAAGGCGTTCAGTGCGGAGCAGCGTGAGACGGCGAAGTTCGAGCTCGCGTCCGGGCAGCTCTATCGCACGAACATGAAAGTGACCAGCGCACTCGCCGCGCTGCCTCCCCTCATGGAGTTCATCGGGGGCGTGGCGTTCGTGATCGCCCTGTGGTACGGCAGCGGCCAGATTCAGACGGGTCGACTGACCACCGGGGAGTTCACGGCGTTCATGGCGGCGCTGTTCCTGATGTATGGGCCAGCCAAGAAGCTGAGCCGCGTGAACGCCAACCTCCAGCAGGCGATGGCCGCGTCGGAACGGATCTTCGAGATGCTCGACACGCACAGTGAGGTCCAGGAACGTCCTGGCGCCGCCATGCTGCCCCCGTTTCGTGGCACGATCGAGTTCCGTGACGTTCACTTCGCCTATCCCGGCAAAGACGATGAGACGCTGCGCGGTGTCAGCTTCACGGTCGGCGCCGGTCAGGTTCTCGCAATCGTGGGGCGCAGCGGGGCCGGCAAGACGACCCTGGTCAACCTACTTCCGCGGTTCTACGACGTGACGCGCGGCGCCATTCTGGTGGATGGTCACGACGTCCGGGACGTGACGCTGCAGTCGCTCCGGTCGCAGATTGGCATCGTCACGCAGGAGACCGTGCTGTTCGACGATACCATCGCGGTCAATATCGCGTACGGCCGGCCCGACGCCACCCGTGCGGAGATCGCGGCGGCCGCCCGGGCAGCACACGCCGAGGAATTCATCACGCAGCTCGAACATGGCTACGACACGCTGATTGGCGAACGGGGCCAGCGCCTTTCCGGCGGCCAGCGGCAGCGTTTGGCGATTGCCAGAGCCATTCTGCGTGATTCGCCCATTCTGATCCTGGACGAAGCGACCTCGTCGCTCGATGCCGAGTCGGAGATGCTCGTACAGGAGGCGCTCGCCAACCTGATGCTGAACCGCACGTCGTTCGTCATCGCGCACCGGCTGTCGACCATCCGGCGTGCGGACGCGATCGTCGTGCTGCATCACGGCCGGATCGTCGAAGCCGGTACCCACGAGGATCTCCTAGCCCGCGGGGATGCGTATGCGAAACTCTACGAGCTGCAGCTGCTCGAGGAGCCGAGCGAGCAGGGCGAGCCGGGTACGCACGCACGGGTATGAGCCGCGAATGATCAAGTCGATGACGGGATTCGCGTCGCTGACGCACGAGGACGAACACGCGACGATTGGCGTCACGGTACGGGCCGTCAACCATCGCTTTCTCGACGTGCAGCTCAGGATTCCGCAGTGGCTGGGCGATCTCGAACAGCGCGTGCGCGGCCTCATGCAGAAGCGGCTGGCACGGGGGCGTGTCGAGCTGGCGATTTCCGTGCAGGTGCGCCAGCCGAGCGCGCCAACGGTCGAATTGAATCAGGAGTTCGTGCGCGCACTCGTGGCTGCGATCGAGCTGGCCCGGGCACAGGGTCTCGTCTCCGGATCACTCAGTCCTGGCGACCTCCTGCGGTTGCCTCAGGCCATCAGCGTTCGGGAGCAGCCGGCGGAGGCCGAGCCCGCCGTGGAGGCTCAGCTCGGCGCGAGCGTCGAAGCCGCTGTCGAACAGGCCCTTGCGGATCTCGACGCCATGCGCGTGCGCGAAGGGCAGCACCTTCGGACAGACCTGGACGGGCGGGCGCGGATGCTCGCCGGCGTCATCGAGCGTGTGGCACTGGCCGCCGACGAAGGGCGAGCGGACGTGGAAGCACGGTTGCACGAACGGATCAAGGAGCTCGCCTTCACGCTGCCCGTGGACGAGGCGATGATCGCACAGGAGATCGTGCGCGCCGTGGCTCGGTCGGACGTGAGTGAGGAAGTGACGCGCTTTCGCGCCCACCTGGCGCACTGGAACGCGCTGACCGACAGCGACGAGCCGTGCGGCCGCAAGCTCGATTTCCTCCTGCAGGAGATGAACCGTGAGGTGAATACCATCGCGTCGAAAGCCGACGGCCTCCGCGTGTCGGAGCTGATCATCAACGCGAAGGCGGAGCTCGAGAAGATGCGCGAGCAGGTGCAGAATGTCGAATAGCCCGGTCCCTCAGCCTCCCGGCCCGACCGCGGACGCCGCTCCCGACAAACGGGGGCTGCTGTTCATCGTCTCCGCCCCGTCCGGGACGGGGAAGACGACGCTGGCGGAGCGTCTGGTCCAGCAGGTGCCCCATCTTCACCTGTCGCGGTCCTACACGTCGCGGCCCCAACGCCCGGGGGAGACCCAGGGACTCGACTATAATTTCATCTCCCGCGAGCGCTTCGAGTCCATGGTCGAGAACGGCGAGTTCCTGGAGTGGGCCGACATCTACGGCAACTACTATGGGACGTCGGCGGCCGCAACCGAGGCGCTGCTCGCGGGCGGCGAGGATGTGGTGCTCGTCATCGACGTGCAGGGCGCGCGTCAGGTGCGGCGTCTGGGACTCCAGACCGTGGGCATCTTCGTGCTGCCCCCGTCGGCCGAGGTCCTGGAGCGCCGGCTGCGTGGCCGCAGCCAGGATTCCGAACAGCAGGTTCGCCAGCGCCTCGATGTGGCGTGCAGCGAGGTCGGCGAGTTCGAGTGGTACGAATACGTGGTCATCAACGACGCCCTCGAGGCCGCCGTGGACCGGTTACGCGCCATCGTACTGGCAGAGCGGTTGCGCGTGCGCGAGATGCGTCCCGAAGCCCAACGCATCATCGCTACGTTCCAGCGGGTGGCCGACGGGCTCGAGACCTGACGAGGCTCTGCCTCGGACCGTTCGCACCTCGATGATCGAGCACGACTCTCCCGGAGCTCAGTCGAGTTGCGACGGGGCGGCGACCTACGACTCGCGCGACACCAGTCGGGCAAAACGCATCCGGAGCGTGAGGACCGAGCTGGGTTGCTGGACCCAGCTCGGGTCGCCGGCCGGGGGTGGACGGAGGCGTTTTACCGCGCGATGTCGTCGGGAGACCGGCCCGTCGCAACTCGACTGAGCTCCGGGACTGGTGTGGCGCCGACGACGGCGCGGAAAGGTGTGCGTGAGGTTGATTGCCCTTGGGGTCACCGGCGGCATCGGCGCGTACAAGGCCGTCGAAGTGTGTCGGGGTCTCCAGAAACAGGGGCACGACGTCGTTGCCGTCATGACCAGGTCCGCGACGCGCTTCGTGGGCGAGGTGACGTTCGAGGCCATCACGCGACGGCCGGTGATTCGCTCGCAGTGGCGGCCCGGCGCAAACGCAGACATCGAGCACGTCGCGATTGCCGACACGATTGCGCTGCTGCTCGTGTCGCCCTGCACGGCCAACGTCATCGGCAAGTTCGCACACGGCATCGCAGACGATTTCCTCACGGCCCTCTATCTGGCGACCAAAGCCCCGGTGCTCATCGCTCCGGCGATGAACACGAACATGCTGGCGCACGAGGCCGTGCAGCACAACCTGCGGCTGCTGGCTGCACGTGGCGTGCGCTTCGTGGAGCCGGGCGAGGGATACCTCGCATGCGGGTGGATGGGGAAGGGGCGACTGGCGGATCCGGCCGACATCGTCGCCGCGGCCGAGCGAGTGCTGCGGCCGGCCGACTCCTCGCTCGCCACTCGACGCATGCTGGTGACGGCAGGCCCCACCTACGAAGACCTGGATCCGGTGCGCTACATCGGCAACCGATCCAGCGGGCGGATGGGCTTTGCGCTGGCGGCAGAGGCGCGCCGGCGCGGGGCGCATGTGACGCTCGTGGCCGGTCCCACGCGGCTGCAGCCGCCAGCGGTGGATGTGCTGGTGCGGGTGCGCAGTGCCGCGGAGATGTACGAGGCGGTCATGCGGGGGGCACACGATGCCGACGTCATCGTGATGGCCGCGGCGGTTGCCGACTACACGCCGGCGGAGCGGGCACCGGACAAGATCGCCAAGACCGATGCGCCCATGACGGTGACGCTGCGGCGCACGAAGGACATCCTCGCCGAGCTCGGCGCCATGCGCGAGCATCGGAAGTCGAGCCACCCGGTGCTCGTGGGCTTTGCCGCCGAGACATCCGATGTGTTGCGGAGGGCGCAGGAGAAGCGTGCCCGCAAACACCTCGATCTCATCGTGGCCAACGATGTGTCGCGGACCGACGCCGGATTCGACGTGGACACCAATGCCATCACGATTGTCGCTGCGGAGGGGCCGCAGGAATACCCGCTCCAGAGCAAGGACGCCGTGGCAGCCGTCGTGCTCGACCGCGTGGAAGCGCTCCTGGGCGCTGGTTCCGCGGCGGCTCGCGCCTGAGTGACTCATGGACGCCGATCAGTTGAACGCGCATTTGGAGTTCTTCACGGAGCTGGGCGTCGCTGGCGTGCGCCGCGAACCCGAGTGGCGACGGCGCCCGCTGGCAGATTCGGCCCCGGGTGCCACGGACGGATGTGACGACGGCCGGGTGGCCGCGCCGGCGACCGATGTCGCGATGGACGCGATCGAGCCGGTCCCCGTGTTCGTGACGCACGCTGACGCCCTGGGCGCTATCCGGGCGGACATTGGCGACGACTGCAGCCGCTGCAAATTGCACGCACTCGGCCGCACCCGCGTCGTGTTCGGAGTCGGTCACCCGAGCGCGGAGCTGATGTTCGTCGGCGAAGCGCCGGGAGCCGACGAGGACCTTCAGGGGGAACCGTTCGTCGGTCGGGCCGGGCAACTGCTCACACGGATCATCGAGGCCATCGGCCTTCGGCGTGACGAGGTGTATATCGCCAACGTCATCAAGTGCCGGCCACCGAACAACCGGAACCCGGAGCCGGACGAGGTGGAGCAGTGCGAGCCGTTCCTGTTCCGGCAGATCGACACCATCAAGCCCAAGGTGATCGTGGCGCTCGGAAAGTTCGCAGCCCAGTCCCTGCTCCGAACGAACGACCCGATCACCAGGCTGCGGGGTCGGGAGTATCGGTACCGTGATGCGATCCTGATGCCCACGTATCACCCTGCGTACCTGCTGCGCAATCCTGGTGCGAAGCGCGAGGTGTGGGAGGATATGAAGCGGGTCCGCACGCTGCTGCGCCAATAGGTTCGTGCGGCAGCCGAACGGCCCCGAGTTCTTCCCTTGCCGTCTGCACCGCGCCTCATCTCCGTTGCTGTCCCCGTTCCACTGCTCGATCGTCTGACGTACGCTGTTCCCGACCATCTGGCATTCCCGCCGGTGGGTGGACGCGTCCGCGTGCCGCTCGGACCGCGCGTGGTCACGGGCTGTGTCGTAGCGCTTGGGCCATCGAGCGAGTCGATCCGGGACGTCAAACCGGTAGAAGAGGTGCTCGATGCCGACCCCTTCCTGCCGCCGCGGATTGTCGATCTGTGTCACTGGGTCGCGGAGTACTACATGGCGGGAATCGGCGATGCCATCGGCGCGGCGTTGCCGCCCGGGACGCGGAGGGGGAAGCCGGCCTACAAGATACGCCGTGTGGCCTCCATCACCGCGCATGGGCTGGCCATTGTGCGTGACACCCCGGATCGAGGGACGGCTTTCGACACTCCCCAGGACGGGCCGCCGCAATCCGGTCCTCCCGCGGACGAGAACGACGTTCGCCTGACCTCACGACAGCGGATGGCGCTCGACGTATTGTCCGGGGCGACCGCTGGCCTCCCGCTGACGACGCTTCGCGATCGAGGTATTGCCTCTGATGTGGTGGCGCGGTTGGCCAGACGGGGATTGGCAACGATCCGTGACGAGCACGACGAACGGGATCCGTTCGAGCGTGCCACCATGCCCACGGCCGTGGGCCACCACGAACGACGTCTGACGCTGGAGCAGGAATCCGCCCTCGGCCGGCTCGCGGCGCTGGTCGATGGCGACGGGTTTCAGACTGCGCTGTTGCACGGTGTGACCGGAAGCGGCAAGACCGAGATCTACGTGCGCCTCGCCGATCGTGTGTGCCGAGCCGGCCGCCAGGTGCTGCTGATGGTTCCGGAAATCGCCCTCACGCCCTCCGTGGCGGGCGTCTTTCGCGGTGCGTTCGGACGGCGCGTGGCCATTCAACACAGCGGACTGTCCGACGGAGAGCGCCACGACCAGTGGCAGCGCATCCGGCGCGATGAAGTGGACCTCGTAATCGGCACGCGGTCGGCCGTCTTCGCGCCGCTTACCCGACTCGGTCTCATCATCGTCGACGAGGAACACGACGGCTCGTACAAACAGGAGGAGGCGCCGCGGTACCACGGACGCGACGTCGCTATTGTCCGGGCGAGCCGCGAGGGCGCGACCGTCGTGCTGGGATCCGCGACCCCGTCGATGGAGTCGTACCAGAACGCGGTCACAGGGAAATACGTGCTGGTGACGCTCGAACGGCGCGTCCTGGACCGTCCATTGGCCGGTGTCCGACTCGTGAACATGCGCGAGGAGTACGCGGCTGGCGGACCGGACGTTGTCATCAGCCGTCCACTGGCCGCGGCTGTGGAAGACCGGCTGGCGCGGGGCGATCAGGTGCTGGTGCTCCTCAATCGCCGTGGCTACGCCACCGCAGTGTTCTGCCGGCAGTGTGGCGACACGCTCGAATGTCCGAACTGCAGCATTTCGCTCACTGTGCATACGACTCGACGCGGGTGGCTGTCACGTTGCCACTATTGTGGCTATTCGGCCGCCGTCCCGAAGGCGTGCCGCGCGTGTGCCGCGCCCTACCTCGAACAGGCGGGCTTCGGGACCGAGAGGGTGGAACAGCACCTGCGTGACCAGTTCCCCGACGCCCGTATCGGACGCGTCGATCGCGACTCGGTCCGGCGGAAGGGCGCATTGACCGCACTGCTCTCTCGCTTCGCTCGCGGCGAGCTGGACGTGCTCGTCGGCACGCAGATGATCGCCAAGGGGCACGACTTCCCCCGTGTCACGCTGGTGGGGGTCGTGTCCGCTGATGTCGGCCTCGGACTGGCTGACTTCCGAGCGGCCGAACGGACGTTTCAGCTGCTGACCCAAGTGGCTGGTCGCGCCGGTCGCGGAGAGCGTCCGGGCGAGGCGATCGTGCAGACGCTCTTTCCGGACCACTACAGCATTCAGCTGGCTACGCGCCAGGACTATCAGGCGTTCTTCGACCGCGAGTTGGCGTATCGTCGCGGCATGCGGTATCCACCGCTCGTGGCCCTTGTCAACGCGGTAGTGCGTGGCCGGTCGTTCGCGCATGCCATGCAGGCGGCAGGGGAGGTGGTGGACAGACTGCGACCTGCGGCTGCCTCGTCACGCTTCATCGTCCTGGGCCCCGCGCCCGCGCCGCTGACCCGGCTGCGCGGGGAGCACCGGGTACAGTTCTTCCTCAAGGGCACTCGACGGTCCGCGATGCGGGGGGCCCTGCAGACCGTTCTGGCACAGTGCCCCGAGCTCCGAAGGCGGGTGACGGTGGACGTCGATCCGCTGAACGTGCTGTAAGCCACGCAGCGGGCTCGAGAGCCGCCCTGAGCCCGGTACGGCTACCCGGCGGACCAGAGCTCGATGGGCACAGGGGTGAAGCACAGCACGAACATCAGCAGGGCGAAAGCTGCCAGCCACATCCGCGTGCGGTCGAGTGGGACCTCCTCATCGAACGTGCTGGGATGCCTGGGCCCGAACACGATCAGCATCATCACCATGAGCACCGTCCAGACCACCCAGAACATGGAAAGGAACAGAGTCATCCCGATGAGCGCGGCGACAGTGGCCATGGTGACCACGGTGCTCTTGCGGCCGAGTACGGCGTACGAGATGTGCCCGCCGTCGAGCTGTCCCACAGGGAACAGATTCAGAGCAGTCGCGAGCAGCCCGAACCATGCCGCGAACGCCATCGGGTGCATGTTGATGGAGAACCCCTCCGGCTGCGTCCCCCAGATCATCCAGGCTGCGAGTTGGAACAATAGCGGTTCGCCCAACTCGAAGCCCTCGAAATCCGAGGGTATCGCGACGACCCTGGACAAGCTGATGCCGACGACCAGGGCGGGAACGGCAACGACGAAGCCGGCGATGGGGCCGGCGATACCGATATCGAACAAGTGTCGCTTGCTGAGAATCGGCTGCCGAATCCGGATGAACGCGCCGAGCGTGCCGGTGATGAAAGGTGGGGGGACCGGCAGGAAATAGGGCAGGGAGGCATCCACGCGATAGTACCGGCACGCATAATAGTGCCCGAACTCGTGGGCGCCGAGGATGGCCAGGATCGTGGCGCTGTACCACAGGCCGCTCAACACCAACTGCGGGCTCAGGGCGATGGGTCCTCGTAGGAAATCCTGCGAAAAACCCGCGTACAGATCGACCCCGACCATCGTCGTGGTAAGTACCGTCAGGAGGAACAAGATTACGTGCCGCCGGATCGGACGCCGCGGCAGCTCTGGTGCCGGACCGGGATAAGCGGGTCCGAGGGGAGTCGACACTACGTCGGGAAACCCTGCTGTGGGCAACGCTGGCTGAGAGGACCCCATCAGGGTCAGGTTATCCGATGTTCTGGAGGTCCTTGCCGGGCTTGAAACGAATCGTGCGACCGGGAGGGATACGCACCTCTTTCCCCGTGCGGGGGTTACGGCCGATTCCACGCTTTCGGGGTTTCACCTGAAAGACGCCAAAGCCGCGGAGCTCGATTCGGTCGCCTCTCTGCATGGACAGGCGCATGGCGTCGAACACGGCATCGACAGCTACCTCAGCCTTGACTTTGGTAATGTCGGCGATCTTGGAGACTTCGTTGACAATATCGACCTTGATCATGCACGCCTCTGCTCAACGGGGAAGACTGTAAATATCATAGAGAGAGTGACTTAGGCTGTCAACTGAACCGTTGAACATGGCCAGATCCCTTCCATCGATCGTGCTCGTCGGCCGTCCCAACGTCGGCAAATCGACGTTGTTCAATCGGCTCACGGGTCTACGCCGCGCGATCGTGACGCCCGTGCCGGGTACGACGCGTGATGTGCTCACGCATCCGGTCGAATGGCGAGGCGTGCGCTTCGAGTTGACGGACACGGGGGGCATGTTCGGCGCCAGTGAGGACCCCCTTCACGAGCTCGTGCTGGACCGAGGACGCCGAGCTGTGGCAGAGGCCGACGTAGCGATTTTCATGGTCGATGGCCGAGAGGGTCTCGTGCCCGGGGACTTGGAGATTGCACGGGTCCTTCGCGAGACGGGCCCGCCAATCGTTGTGGCGATTAACAAGACCGATGATCGCCGCGCCAGGGGTGGGAGTCTCGAGTTCTATCAACTCGGCCTCGATCCAGTTCTGGAGATTTCGGCAGAACACGGTGAAGGCATCGGCGATCTGCTCGATGCCTTGGCGCACCTGCTGCCGGGGCCCGGCGCATACGCCTCTCGCGATTCCGAACACGGAGCGCCAGCCGGCCCGTCGCGGTCCCGGGAGGTGGCTGCGGACGAAGCCGCCATCGGTGCGGCCGCCGGCGCACGGCAGCAGGAGCCAGTGGAGGTTGCCGTGGCCATCGTCGGCAGACCGAATGCCGGGAAGTCGTCGCTCGTCAACAGATTGCTCCGCGCAGAGCGGATGATCGTCAGCGAGATGCCGGGGACGACGAGGGATGCCGTAGATGCGGTGCTGACGTGGCACAAGCGGAAGTTCCGGATTGTCGATACGGCGGGAATCCGGCGCCCGGGACGGGTTGCCCGGGGCGGGCAGGTGGAGGCAGTGAGTGTGCTGTTGGCGAGGCGCTCGATCGCGGCTGCCGACATCGTGGTGCTCGTGATAGATGCATCTGCGGGTGCCACGGACCAGGACGCGGCCATTGCAGGGGAGGCCGACCGCGCCGGGTGCGGCATCATTGTCGCCGCCAACAAGTGGGACTTGATGAAGGAACAGGGCTCCGAGTTCGTGAAAACCTTCGACGAGCAGCTCAGGGAACAGCTCAAGTTTCTGGACTATGCTCCCGTCCTGCATATTTCCGCCGCGACGGGGGAGCGCACGCCGCGGCTCCTCGAAACAATTGACGCAGTGGCGGAATCGCGAAAGACGCGCGTCCGCACACCTGAGTTGAACAGGTTCGTGGAGCGCATTGCCACGGAACACCCCCCGGCGAGCCCCGGTCGGAGGCATGTCCGCATTCTGTACGCGGCCCAGACCGGCGTGGCGCCACCCACGTTTGTGTTCTTCACCAACGTCGCCACGACGTTTCACTTCTCCTACTCGCGGTACCTCGAGAATCGGCTGCGCGAGCAGTTCGGCTTCGTCGGTACACCAATACGGATTCACGTGCGCGCCCGTGGGTCGACCAGGCGATCCCGTCGAAAGGGTACTGGTCGTCCCACACCGACCGTGTGACATCACGTATTGGACGCAGTGGGATGCTGTCCACCCAGCAGGCGAAGCCGCCGCGGACAGGCTCGCGGGCCCCAGGCGCAGCCTCGCCTGGACTTCGTTCGGGTCTGTGGGAATTCGAGTGCTATACTGAGTCGCCAATGGGCTTCAAGCTGTACCGGGCTGCCGAGGTGTGCTCCCTCGCGGAGTTGCAGCCCTACGTGCTGCGTTCCTGGGAGAAGGAGTTCCCCTGGATTGGGGTTCAGAAGTCCGACGACGGTCCCCGGCTGTATCGGCAATCCGACATCGAGCAGGTCCTGCGAATCAAGCAACTCGTCTTTGGAGAGGGGCTGACGCTTGCAGGTGCACGCCGGAGATTGGAGGAGAGCGATCCGTCGCCCACGGAGGAGACCTCGGATGCGCTCGAACTGCTCGCGTCCGATGCTCGAACCCGGATCGCTCAGGTGCGCGACGGTCTCCGGCTGTTGTTGAAGCAGTTGTCGAACGCTCCGGGTTCGGACGACGCCGAGGAGTACCGGCTGGAGCCTCCCCCCGGACGTCCGGCGAGGCCGACACGGTCGGCAGCGATGCGGACGAAGCCACGGGTGGTCGCGAAGCACCCCGCCGCGCAGCCCGTTGCCAGCATCGTGAAACGCAACGCACGACCCTGAAGAATCCCAGGTGCACATCGGGTGCGGCGCCAGGATTCGGTGGTTTCCGCCAGGGTCACCATATCGGGATGTAGCGCAGCCTGGTAGCGCACTTGACTGGGGGTCAAGGGGCCGCCGGTTCGAATCCGGCCATCCCGACCAAT
>CAZDLW010000075.1:0-21540 GCA_964505975.1 uncultured Bifidobacteriaceae bacterium
GGGGCGGGGGTGGGGGCGCCCAGGCGGCGGGTCCGCGGCAGGGCGGTCTGCGAGTCGTCACAACCAATCTGCGTCCACAGTACCTGCGCATGAACGGCGTGCCCATCAGCGAGGACGCGGTCGTCACCGACTATCTGGATATCGTGCCAGCACCCGATGGCCAGGAGTGGCTGGTCGTCAAGACGATCGTGGAAGATCCGGCGAATCTCTCGCAGCAGTACATCACCAGCTCGCAGTTCCGGAAGGAACCCGATGGCTCCAAGTGGAGCCCCAGCGAGTGCGAACTGTTCCCGCGACTGAAAGGTACCGCAACACAGGTTCCGCGGACTGGCGGGTAGGAAGCCCTCATGGCGAGTCGCACGACTCGCCTGTTCTGTCGTACGGGATCGTGCGCGAACGGTCCCGACAACCCAGCAACACAGGTCAGCGAATCCGTCGTGACGCGAGTTGCTCATCGCCCGCTTGCGAGTCGATGCAGCGCCCCTCTCAGCCGTCCCCCTGACGCAGTTTGGCCTTCAGCGACTGCAGGAATACAGGACCGGGGCCCGTGAGCCGCGTCATGAAGAGGCCTTCGCCGCCAAAGAGCGCCCTGCCGACGCTTCCCACTGTCTCGATGCTGTAGTCCACGCTTGCGGCAAACGCGGCCAGATTACCCGTGCTCACGTACGACGCCTCGTTCGCTCGCAAGTCCAACCTGCGCACGTCTCCGTTGGCGTGCAGCAGAACCGTCCCGGCTCCGGACACGCGCTGCAGGAACAGGCCGGCTCCTCCGAACAGCGCGGCTCCTGCCCGGCGAGCCATCGTCACGGTGATGTCCAAGCCGTCGCCCCACGCCGCGAGAAAGGCTCCACGGGTCGCAACCACCGGACCGTCCGCCAGGTCCCACGCGATGATGTGGCCCGGGGCGTTGGCCGACAGCAGTGCGTGGCCTCCCGGTAGCTCCGATTGCAGAAAGGCCAACGACAGTCCCTCGCCAGCCAGCGAACGACGTGCTGCACCGGCGAGGCCGCCCGGAACGCGCACCTGCCAGCGCACGCCGTTGGTGTAGGCCATGAGCGAACCACGACTGGCCCATACCGAGTCGCCGCGGTCGAAATCGAGCCGTACGTACTGCGCGATGCTCCCGAAGATCTCGTGCGTCATCCGTGGCGTCCAGCGGCACCCGCGTCGGCGCAACGCCCCGTGGGGCCGTACCGCCGACCGGAGTGGCCGTCAGCGGCCTGGTGTTCCCTTGTGTTCTATGACAATTAGATCGAAGTCGATCCACGCCGACGAAATGATCGTCATGCGGCCGAAATAATGTTCATATCGGCCAGCGACCTGACGAATTCCAGTATTGATCACCGGGTCGGAAATGCAATGATCCGGTGAGGTGCAGCTCCAGCACAGGCATCTCGCACGGCCTCCGAACCTTGATCTGCCCGAAACCCGTGATATACACTCGCGACCGATCCTCAATATAGTTCTGGCAGGCCAGTGGATGTTGATGGTGGACGTGCTGCAACTTCGCAGCCTCGTGCGATCTCCGCGCACGCTCCGTCTCACAGGAGCGGCCGCGGAGCAGGGAGAAAAGGCATCATGAAGAGCGCGTGTTGGTTAATCGTACCCTCCATCCTCGTGGCCGCGTGCGGCGGGCCCACGGAGCCGGCTGCGCCGGCAACCCGGTCCTATTCGAACCTCGCGCAGATGATGCGCGGCATTCCCTTCCCCAACTCCAACATCATCTTCGACACGCAAACCGAGGATCCGGCGGCCCCTCCAGCGGATCCAACCGGCACGGGTGCGACGGCGCTCTTTTCCGGCGTCTACGGGGGATGGCAGGCCGTAGAGAACGCCGGGTTGGCCATTGCCGAGACCGCGAATCTGCTGTTGGTACCCGGGCGCCTCTGTGAGAACGGCCGACCCGTGCCCCTCGATCGGGAAGACTTCCGCCGCTGGAGCCTCGAACTGGCCGATGCAGGGCTTGCTGCCTACAAGGCCGCGCAGTCACGGGACCTCGACGCCATGATCGACGTCGCCGGTCTGGTCACGGAAGCGTGCGGAAACTGCCACGAAGTCTATCGGGACAAGGACGACGAGGCGGATCGGTGCATCCCGTAACCCGCGTCCGCAGGGGCCTTTTCGGACGGAACGGACTTGTCTGAGCTTCTCCTGCCGCTGCAGAGCTTGTTCGAGTGGGTCGACAACCTCGACAGCAGCTGGGAACTTCGCGGCTCGCAGTACCTGTGGTCCTGGATCGTGGTGACGCACGTCGTCAGCGTGACCATGTTCGCCGGACTCATCGTGATGATGGATCTGCGTCTGCTGGGGGTGGGCAACATGCGGGCGCCGTTCTCGCAGGTCCAGAGGCGCCTGTTCCCCTGGCAGATGGTGGGACTGGTCCTGAGTGTCAGTAGCGGACTCATCCTGCTGTACGCCCAGCCCATGCAGTACTACGCCAACATCTTCTTCTGGATGAAGATGGTGATGATGGTCGTGGCCGGCGCCAACGCACTGGTGTTCCACTACCTCACCTACGAGACGGTGGCGGCCTGGGATACGAGCGGCACGCCGCCATTCGGTGCGAAATTGGCGGGAGTCGTCTCGATCGTGCTCTGGGCCGGCGTCATCGTCTCCGGGCGACTCATCCCGTACAACTGGTTCCGCTAGGGTCGAATTCATGCTGCTGCCGCTGTTCGAATGGCTCAACGGCCTGCCGGTAAGCAGGGCCATCAACGAGTCGCTCTGGGCTTTTGCCTTCATCCAGGCGATCCATCTGCTCGCGCTTGCGGTGCTCCTGGGAGCGGTGCTGGTAGTGGACCTCCGCCTGATCGGAAGCGGCATGCGCCGGCAGCCGCTGGCCCAGGTGGCACGGGATGCTCGTCCATGGCTCATCGGGGGGCTCATCGGGATGGTGATCACCGGGCTCCCCCAGATGATGTCGAACGCCTCCAGGGTGTACTACAGCGACTATTTCTGGATAAAGATGTACCTGCTGGCCGCAGCCCTCATCTTCACGTTCACGCTCCGCCACAAGATCACGCAGGCAGACGAGACCCGCGTGGGAGCCTGGGGGAAGGTCGTCGGGCTCGTCTCCATCGTACTCTGGGCGAGCATTGCCATCCACGGACGGCTGATCGGGTTGTTCTAGTGGTGTGTCCACCAAATGGCTGGTGCACCGAGGCGCCGATGCGCCCGGCCGGCAAGGCGCGACGACCGAGAATATTGGCCATATTTGAGGAAGGAGCAACGCAGCCGGCCGGGATGCAGCGGCGGCCGAATGCCCAGCTATTTCGTGGACACACCACTAGCATGAGTGTCCCGGCCACGTGAATCGTGGCACAGATGTCGGAGCGTGGCGCCCGGATCGCACGGGGCGGGGACGCGCACTAGATAGGGAATTCTCAGCAACGAGCATCGTGTCGATCCGATCCGCTCATCGCCTCGACGGGCGGGGCTCTATGGATGGGCGTTCCGCGCCGATCCCCTCACGCCAGCCACGACGACATAGCCGGCGAGGACCAGGGTCGTGAACACGGTGATCCAGATCATCGTCCAGGTCAACACCCACGCCGCGAACGTGCCGCGTTCTTGCGCCAGTTCCCTGGTCGGGAGCAGGTTCACACCCAGAACGAGGCACGAGACGGCCAGGCCGAATACACCAATGGCAACGACGAGGAAGGCATATCGCTTCGTGGACACGCGTGTCTCCTATGGGTTGGCGGAGTATTATATACGGCCGACGAAAGATGGCGCGCCTGCGTCCTCGGGACGGTACGACGAGTCCTCGCAAGGAGCCCGACATGCAGAGACGTGAACTGCTTGGAATGATGAGTCTTGCGGTTTTTGCCGATTTCGCCGCGCCAGTGTGGGCGCAGGCGCCCGCTCGTACCTCGGAATCGCAGACGAGCACACCCGGCTCGCAGCGTGAGCCGTTCGTGGGCATCTATCGGCTGGCCGTCTACCAGCCGCATGGCGACACGCCAATCGGCAGGATTCAGTACGATCGTGGCGGCCGGATGTGGGCCATGCTGCACCCCCCGGGGCGTCCGCCATTGCCACAATCACCAACGGTGGCCGACTATCAGGCGACGCAACGCGGGTTGGTCGCGTATTACGGGAGTTTCGACGTCGATGTCTCCACCGGACGCGTCATTCACCATGTGGATGCCGGCTCCAACCCCGCGTGGATCGGGACCGACTTCATCCGTTGGTACCGCTTCGAAGGCAGTCGCCTGATTCTCAGCCTGAACGAGCGCTTCACCTCCACGCTGACCTGGGAGCGGCTGCCGGATACGGTGTGAGTCGTGGCCTTCAACCACGGCTTCCGCACCGTCAGTTCCCTCCCCCTCCCCTCTCCCCCCTCCCCTTTCCCCCCTCCCCTTTCTCTTTTACTCTCTCCCGTGTAAGCTCACTGGGCATGCCCTTTGTCATCACCGATCCCTGTATCGACACCAAGGACACAGCCTGTGTCGACGTGTGTCCAGTCGATTGCATCCATCCGCGAAAGGACGAACCCGAGTTCGCGCAGTCGCCGATGCTCTTCATCCATCCGGAGGAGTGCATCGACTGCGGCGCGTGCGTGCCGGCCTGTCCGGTTGCGGCCATCTACGACAGCGTGGAATCCACACCGGCGAGCCAGCACCACTTCATCGAGGCCAATGCGATCTATCGTGCCGGCGAGCCGGAGACGCTGGCTCGCGCCGACGAGCTCGTCAAGGCTCATACGACCGCACACGCGGACCTGATGCAGCTTCCCGCCGATCAGCGCGCGGCGGCGCACGGCGGATAGCCCGGCGATCTACACCATCATCAGCACGGCGCGGACCCGACGTCCCGTTGCGGCGCTGGCAGCAGCGGCGTACACCGCAACCTGTCGCTCGTATCCGGCCAAGGTGTCGCCTTCGGCCCCGTCTGTCTTGAAGTCGACCACGACAAGTCCTCCGTGCTGATCCTCGAATGCCAGGTCGATCACACCTTCCACCAGGACGTCGGCCCGCAGCATCGTGACAGGTACCTCGCGATAACATCGCCCCGCACGCTCGGCATCTCGCGCCAACCGCAGGAGCGCATGCTCGAACACCGCACGGATCGCGTCCACGGCCGACCCGATTTCGGCATCGGTGGCTGCCAGCATGCGGGCCTGTGTCGCGACAGTCCTCTCGATGGCCGGTCGCTCGGCATCGAATGGCACGGCTTCCAGCGCGGCGTGTACGAGCGTGCCGTACCGTGGCCCCCGCGCCCGCCCGGGCCGCTGCTCCAGCCACGCAATCTCCACAGGCACGGCCCGTTCGTCCCACCGGTCGGACACCGCCGCACCATCGACGTCAGGAGTGACGGTGCGATGAACCAGTTCGGTGACGGTCGTCACCTTCAGTGTCGGCGACGACCCCTGCGCGAGGGCCGCGTCCCGCGCTCGTCGCCATTCGACATATCGGCGCTGACCCAGCGCGACCACCTCCGGATCGACCTCCTTCGAAATCAGCTCCTGTCGCCGCAATCCAAACGGCGGCTCCGCACCCAGGCTCAGTGCGGACGGGTCCCACCAGACCACCTCGAACTCCTGCCCGCCGTCCGTCATGGTGTGGAGGCCGGGGCGGACCGTCCACTCGGTCGCTGGGCCATCATCGGGCCTGACGAGTACTGAATCACTTCGAAACGACGGACAACCCACGGGCTGCACCGCCTGGCGCCGCCGGTCGAGCGCGGGATACACGGCTGCGTTGAGCGGACGTACCCACCCGTCGTACGGCTGATCCCCGACGACCGGCACGACCAGCACGTCGCGCGCGCGCGTGGCAGCCACATAGGCGACTCGGATGCCCTCCTCGCGTTCCCGAGCCTGTTCCAGTTCCTGCCGTACGAGCAGGTCTCGCGGGGACCATCCACCAATCCGGAGGGCACACAGGCCGCGCTCCGCATCGATGTGGCGTGACGCCTCGGACGGCGACAGCTTCGCGGTCATGTCGGCCAGGATCACCACCGGGAACTCGAGACCCTTGGCCTTGTGTACGGTCATCAACCGGATGCCATCGCTTCCCTCCTCCACGATGGGTGCTTCCGCCGCCTGCCCGTTGCGAGCATCGTCGCGCAGTGCATCGACGAACCCGCGAAACGAGAGTCCCCCCTCCAGCTCGTATTGCCGGGCGAGCTCGGCCACATGCAGCACATTGGCCAGCACCTGCTCCCCGGCACGGCGCAGGGCGAAGCCCACGTGAGCGCGGGTTGCCTCGAACAGTTCGGTGATGGTCGCGGCGACGGCACGCCGGTTTCGATGGCTGTGCAGCCGTGCCAGCAGACGGAGTGCGTCGCCGATGGGCGCCAGGTGTTCGGGTACCGTCTCGGGAATCCGGAACGGGTGAAACGCCCGCGCGTGTCGATGCCGATACTCCAGCAGTTCTTCGTCTCCAATTGCGAAGAACGGACCCTTCAAGGTCGCAAACACCGACAGCTCGTCATCGGGCCACTCCACGGCAGCAAGCGCGGCGCGCAGGCAGTCGATCTCCTCGCGGTCGTGAAACGCGCGGCCACCGACGAGCAGATGGGCCAGGCCGCGGGCTTCCAGTGCGTCTACGTAGGCACGCGTCACGTCGACGCCATAGTTGACGAACCGGCGGAAGAGAATACAGATGTGTCGCGGCTGCACCGGGATCGCCTCCGAGCCACCGCGGTCGGTCACCTGCCAGCCGCTCTCGACCAGGAGCCACTCGAGGAACGCGCCGACGGCGTCAGGCAACGAGGCGTCGATAGCGGCGACAGAGACATTTCGCCTGCCGTACGGCCTTGGAACCGGCAGCGCGACGAGCGAGGGCTGTTCCGCCAACCTGCGCCGGAAGGGTGTCAGGGGCACGTAGCGCGCCTGCAAGGTTTCGCCGTCGCCGGTCATGAGCGGCGCAAAGGCGGCGTTGACGGCACGCTGAACGTCGGGCACGCTTCGAAAGCTCGTCGTCAGGTACACCCGGCGGGCTCCCTGGCGCGCCAGCTGTTCGCACACGCGCTGGTAGGTTCCTACGTCGGCGCGCCGGAAGCGATAGATCGACTGCTTCGGATCGCCAACGACGAACAACTTGCCCGGACGCGGATGCGCCCGTGTCCAATCGCGCACGGTGGGATCGCCCGACGCGAGCAGCAGCAGAATTTCCGCCTGCAGGGGATCGGTGTCCTGGAACTCGTCAACGAGGATGTGCGTGAACTGTTCCTGAACGTCGAGCCGGACACGGTCGCCGTCGCGCACCAGATCTCGTGCGCGCACGAGGAGATCGAGGAAATCGAGGGCGCCGCGCTCCGCCTTGAGCCGTTCGTACCGGGCGAGCGTCGCACGCAGTTCCTCGTGCAGCAGCGCGGCCAGATCCGCGTCGGCGTCGGCTTTGAATGCGTCGAGCTCCTGCACGAGCGCCTGATGGGCTGCGAGCACGTCGGCCCTCGTCGTGGCGGGCGCGAACATGGTTCCACTCCCCTTGCGCGCCCGGCGAAAGTGGCGTTCCCGTGAGAGATCCACGAGTACGGCTTCGGCGCCGTCGTGGTCGGCGGCGGCGGCATGCGCGCCCAGTTCGTCGCCTGCGCGACGGGCGTCAGCGGTGTCTACGAACAGTGCATCGCGTGTGCTGGACGCCCGCTGCGTCACTGCGGCAAACGCTTGAACGCGCGCGGAGAGCGTGGCGACCGCAGCCAGTCGATCGAAGGATGGACGCGTCCATGACGCGGGGAAGTCGCGCCACTCGGTGAGAGCCCAGCCCGCACCTCGCAGGCGTTCGATTGGTCCGTCTTCATCAGACTCCACGGCGTCGTTCGCGCCCGCGGCCGTCCATCCCGTTCGAGCCGAACGCCGCAGCGAGCGGCGAACGCCTTCGGGCGGATCCCTCAGTGCCTCTTGAAACCATTCGGTGAAGGCATCGTCGTAGAGGTGCCTCGCCTGGGTCTCGGTCAACACCGTGAAGAGCGGGTCGATGCCCGCCTCGACCGGACGTCCGCGCAACAGTTCGGCGCAGAAGCCGTGGATCGTGCTGATGTGAGCCTCTTCCAGAGTCTGCAGCGCCTCTTCCAGGATGCCCCGCCTGCCGGCATCGTGCTGCGCATCGTGGCGCGCGAGCTCGAGCTCCCGTCGCAGCCGCAGCTTCAGCTCACCGGCCGCCCTCTCGGTGAAGGTCACGGCGACGATCTGGTCGATTCGCGCCACGCCGGTCACCAACAGCTGGAGAATCCGACGGACGAGCTCGCTGGTCTTGCCTGTACCGGCAGCCGCTTCGACAACGAGGGTCTCGCCGAGCGCGGTGGAGATAACATCGCGGGCGTCCTGATCCGGAAGCGGTAACGGGGATGACGGCTGCGTGCCAGGCGTCAACGGCGCCGCACGCCCCATCTGGCCGGTATGGGCCCGGCCAGCATCCTGCCCACCGCTCGTCGTCACGGGCGGCTCCTCAGCTCCAGAAGGTCGCGCAGCCCGTCCTTGGGCTTCCGCGTCGCCACGCGTCGCTCCTCGTTCGGCCCGCAGACGCTCCTGAAATCGCACCACGTGCAGGCGCCGTCGGCTGGTGCGGCAGCCAGCACTCCGTGCTCGATTGCCCGGTCGATAATCTCGAGCGCCTCTACGCCGGCCCGGCGGCTCTGCGGAGTGATGGCGACGGGCCGCACCGCATATCCACCCGCCGTCGTGCAGAAGAACAATCTGGATTCCGTCACGCTCTTTCCCGTCACGGTCTCGACAGCCATCGAATACAGCACCGGTTGCAGCACCGTCCCCCCGCCAATCATCAGGTTGTCCTTCGTCCGGTCCTTGCCTGTCTTGTGATCCGTCACGCGCAGCACACCTGACTGGCGGTGTTCCTCGATGAGGTCCACGGATCCTCGGAGCACGAAGCGGCCGTCGATCGTCACCGGATCCGGCACGCTGTGGGGATCGCGATCCGGATCGACTGGCAGACCAAAAGCGAACTCGAAGTACCGTGGCAGCCAGACCCGGCCGTCCCCGGCGACATGCCTCAGCCATTCCCGCAGATCGCGTGCAATCCCCGCCATTTCCTCCTGCCACACGCGATCAATGGCTGGCAGCAGCACCTCCCGGTACTCGTGAGCGACGCGCTCGACGACCGTGTCCAGCACGGCCTGCGCCGCGGCAAGCGAATCGAGGGTCACCGGCAGTGCCGCGCGGGCGCGTAGCTCCCGGAACACGGCCGTCTGCATCCGGTGCACGATGCTGCCCTTCGTCAGCGGGTCGAGCCGCCGCAGCGGCTCTCGCCGTTCCGCCGGCTCCAGCCGATAGACGGCCCCGAGCAGGAACTGGTACGGACACGAGGCGAACCGTTGCAACGCCGTCAACGAGTACGCCCGCGCGCCCAGACGCTGACTGTCCAGCGCCTCGCGCGTGCCATCAACCACCCTGATCAGCCCATCGAACTGGGTCCACCGCCGCTCCCCCCTCGCCCACCGCTCGGCCACGGACCGTCTCAGCGCTGGATTCAGCCGCAGCATGTACTGCGCGTGTCCGCGGACGTCCGACGGACTCGCAACGTCGAGCAGCCCTCGCAGCACGGCAAGGTCGTGCTCCTGGTCATCGATCGCCGTCTGCGGATCCGCCGGTGCGGGCCAGGCGAGCGACCGGTCGCCCGCCTGGGCCGCCGCGGCGGCCAGGCGATCGTGATCGGGGATGCGCCCGGTAGCCCCTCGCAGCACATCCAGCGCGTAGAACGACGGAACGCGCACGCGCGCTTCGGCGACATCCATGCGGGGATACGACACATACAGACGCTCGGTCGCCGAACCCACCGCCAGGTGCAGCAGCAGGCGATCCTGCCGCGCGCGATCGGCTCGTGTCGTCAACCGGGGGTCGAGTGTCTCCCGCGCGCGATCGGGCAGGAGCGGGTCGTGTGCAGGCCGCTGAGGAAACAGGCGCTCGGCGAGTCCGGGAACGAAGACAACGCGGAAGGCACGCCCACGTGCCTGAGCGGGACTACCGACACACACACGACCGTAGCGACGACGCGGCGGATCCGCGTCCACGAAACGCAGCCGTTCGGCGAGCACCGCCCGCACCTCGTCGAGCGACACGGGTCCTACGTCGGCCATGGGACGCAGATCCGCGAGCACGCGCAGGATGTATGTCGGCACCCGTACCACTCGCGGGACCAGCTCGCCAAGGCATTCCAGCCACTGGCCCCAGGTCGCCGCCTCTGGCCACCCGGCCATCGTTCGAACGATGGGCATCGTGAAATCCCGCAGGTACTCGAGAAAGGTCAGGTCGCGCTCGATACCGGCTGCGCGCGGAGAGGCCGGATCCTGCCGGCGCGCTTCGTCGCAACGCGCGCGGAGATCCGCCGCAAGGCCCTCCAGACGCCGCTCCCAGCGCGCGGGATCACCGCCGATCACCGCCGCGTCCACCAGCATCTGCTCCCACCGTCTCGGCGTCCGGAGCGTGCCGCTGATCGACGCGCCGTCGTTCCAGTCCTCCCCGTCGGCCGGCTCGTCGTCATCGCTCACGTCCGGGCCCGTGCCCCGAACTGGGCCGAATACGTCGTCGTTGGATGCGACCCATCTGTCCGCCGGGTGTCGTCCACGTGCTGTCGACTCCCCTGGAAGTTGTCCAAGAGACAGGTACTCGGCGAACCGCCTCGCAGAGAGTCCCTCGGCCGCACACGCCAGAATCGCCAGGAAAGCGCGACCGGCCGGATGCGGGCGACGGGTGCCTCGCTCGAACCACACCGGGACCTGCGCGCGATGGAATGCGTGCTCGAGCAGGCCGTGGTAGCGGTGCGGCGTCCGGAGGAAGACCGCCATCTCGTCGAATGGAACACCACGGCGAGCCTCGGCCAGGATGCGGCGGACGATCTCGATGCACTCCCTCGACTCGCCGGGAGCAGAAAACAGCTCCAACGAGCCATCGAGCGCCCGCTCGTCAGGCGCACCGCCGGCGAACAGGAACGCGCGGAGGTTCGAAAGATCGTTCTCTCGAGGCTCGTCGATCGGCTCCGGTCTGCCCCCGCTCCGGCGCAGCGTCTCGAGCCCCCTGAGATCGCCCGAGGGCACCGTGGCCATCACCGATGCGGCCACGTCGACCAGCGCCGTGACGAACCGATCCTCGGCAGCGGATTCGATGGCCACGTCGAGCATGACGAGCGGTGCACGCAGGAAGGCCTGCTTGGGGAGCCCTTCAATCGCCGCCTCGATCAAGCGGGCCCGATCGGCCGCACCGACCGCGATCAGCTCGCGCTCGACGCGATCGAGAAGTTCTGCCAGATCCCGCCCGCCTTCGCCTGCGCCGGGCAACCGACCCGGTGCGAGGCCTGACAGCCGGAGATCGGCCACCGTGTCCGCCAACGCGCGGTGAAAGCCGGGGGTCGACGCCACACGCGCCAGATACGAGAGCGAGCCGGTGCGAAGGCCCTCGAACGCCACGCGCGCGGCCACGGCGTGCGCGCCCAGCATTGTCATCGGGGCGATGCGGCGCTCCGCCAGACGAGCGGCCGCCACGCGCGCGACGAGCTGAATGAGGCTGAACCGGGACACACCGAACGTGGCAGGGCGCTCCCGGGCCACGCGGCGGGCCAGATCATCGGCGGCGCCGCGTGTGGCCGCGACGATGGTGACCGGTTGATCTGCGGAGAGCTGGCGAAGGAAGCCGGCGGCGGCGTCCAGCCGACGGGCTGCCGAGGCCGACGTGATGATGCGACAGGAACGCGGGATCGACACGGCCATCGCTTCAAGCCGCTCAGGGCGCCAGCCGCGCGCGCCTCCACCCGTCTCCCTCGCGAACGTACCGTAGTCGATCGTGCAATCGATTCGTTCGTCCCTGCCAGAACTCGAACTCGTCGGGAACGACCCTGAAGCCTCCCCACCAGCGCGGACGTGGAACAGCCGTACCCAACGTCCGACGTACGGTCTCGATGCGCGATTCCAGGGCATCGCGACTCTCGATAATCTCGCTCTGCCTCGACGCGTACACACTCCATCGGCTCTCGAGTGGGCGGGTGGCGAAGTACGAGTCCGATTCCGCGTCGGTCACCTTCTCGACGGAACCCTCGATGCGGACCTGGCGCTCCAGCAGCCGCCAGTACAAGAGCAGGCTCGCCATCCCAGTCTCCGCAATCTCGCGCGACTTGCGGCTCTTGTAGTTGGTGTAGAACACGAAACCGCGATCGACGCCCTTGAGCAGGACCGTGCGGACGGAGGGACGTCCCGATCGCGTCGTGGTAGCCAACGCCATGACCGTCGGGTCGCTTTCGACGCCGCGCGCGTCTTCGAACCAGTGCGTGAACTGCTCGAAGGGATCCAGTGCGGCCGTCGCTTCGCTCAACGGCCGACCGACGTACTCGCGACGGATGTCTGCCAGGGACATCTACTCCCCAACGACGAGCCGGACACCGTCGCCGTCCATCGCGACACGCACGGTGCCTCCATTGGCCAGATCGCCGAAGAGCAGCGCCTCCGAGAGCGGCTTCTTGATGGTCCGCTCGATGAGGCGTCCCATCGGACGCGCGCCGAAGGCCGGCTCGAACCCCCTGGCGGCGAGCCAGGCACGGGCCTCGGGATCCACCGTGAGGATGACCTGTCGGGGCGTCACCATCTCCCGCAGTTCGTCGATCTGTTTGTCCACGACGCGCTCGATGTCCTCCGTCCGAAGCGCGTTGAAGTTGACGGTGGCGTCGAGCCGGTTGCGAAACTCGGGAGTGAACATCCGCTCGAGCGCTCCTCGCGACGACCCGTGCGGTCCGGACTGTGCGAAGCCGAGATGGCGATCCGACAACTCTCGGGCGCCTGCGTTCGTCGTCATGATGAGGATCACATGGCGGAAATCCGCCTTGCGCCCGTGGGAGTCGGTGAGAGTCGCATGATCCATCACCTGCAGCAGGATGCTGAACATGTCCGGGTGCGCCTTCTCGATTTCGTCGAGCAGGAGCACGGCGTGGGGTGCCTTGCGGATGGCGTCGATGAGGAGACCTCCCTCCTCATACCCCACGTATCCGGGCGGCGCACCAATGAGCCGCGACACCGCGTGCTTCTCCATGTACTCGGACATGTCGAAGCGGATGAACTCCACGCCCATCAGCCGCGCGAGCTGACGCGCCAGCTCCGTCTTGCCCACACCGGTGGGTCCGGCGAAGAGGAAATTGCCAATGGGCTTGTCGGGTGACCTCAACCCCGATCGCGACAGTTTGATGGCGGATGCTATCTCGTCGATGGCGGGATCCTGGCCGAAGATGACCCGGCGGAGGTCGGGCGCGAGCGAAGCCAGTGCCCGCCGGTCGTCGCTCGACACGGTCTGCACCGGCACGCGCGCCATTCGGGCGACGATCTGCTCGACCTGTGCCGGACCGATGATTTCGACACGCTGGCCCTCCAGAAGCAGTTTCTGGGCGGCGCCGGCTTCGTCCACGACGTCGATTGCCTTGTCGGGCAGATGAAGGTCTTTGAGGTGCCGGGCCGAAAGGGCGACTGCCGCCGCAAGGGCCTCGTCCGAGTACAGCACGCCGTGATGCGCCTGGTAGTGAGGACGGAGGCCCTTCAGGATCTCCAGCGCCTCGCCTTCGGACGGCTCCAGCACTTCGATCTTCTGAAAGCGCCGCGACAGCGCGCGATCCCGATCGAAGGACTGCTTCACGTCGTTGAAGGTCGTCGAGCCGATGCACCGCAGCGACCCGTCCGCGAGCGCCGGTTTCAGCAAATTCCCCGCGTCCATCGCGCCGCCCGAGGCCGCGCCGGCGCCAACGAGTGTGTGAATCTCGTCGATGAACAGAATGGCGTTCTCCTGCTTGGACAGGCTGTCGAGAACCTGCTTGACACGTTCCTCGAAGTCGCCGCGGTAACGCGTCCCCGCGATGAGCGCGCCGAGATCGAGGGCATAGACCTTGGCCGCCTTCAGCGCATCCGGCACCTCGCCCCGGTGGATGCGCAGCGCCAGTCCCTCCGCGAGCGCCGTCTTGCCCACCCCCGGCTCTCCCACGAGCAGCGGGTTGTTCTTGCGGCGGCGGCACAGCACCTGAATCATGCGCTCGAGCTCGGGCTGACGGCCGATCAGCGGATCGATCGCCCCCTGTGCTGCGCGCGCAATCAGATCGGCCGCATACGCCTCCAGCGGATCGCTGCTCGGTGGCGCGGTCGTCTCCCTGCCAGCGGGGACCGCGGCGGGGTCTCCTTTCGGGCCGTGGGAAATCACTCGGAGCAGCAGGAGACGGTCGACTCCCTGTGCGCGGAGGAAAAACGCCGCGTGGCTCTCCTCTTCCTGCAGCATGAAGACCAGCAGGCTGCCACTGTCCACGTGCTTCGCGCTCGACACGGCCGCGTGAAGCATGGCCTGCTGAATCACGCGATCGAACCCCAGGGTCGGCTCCGGATCCACGCTTCCCGGCCGGGCGACGGGTGTGAACGCCTTCGCGAGCACGTCGTCGACCTGTCGCCTCAGTCCCTCGAGATCCGCGCCGCAGGTCGCCAGCACGCGGCGCGCCTGCGGCTCCTCGGTGAGTGCGAGCAGCAGGTGCTCCAATCCGACCGTGTCGTGGCGCCGCTCACGTGCGAGACGAAACGCACGCTGAATCGTCTCGAGCGTCTCCGGCGCAAACGGGACTGGGGGCTTACTCATGATCGGGATCGGGCTCCATGGTCACGAGCAGCGGAAACTCGTGCTGCTCGGCGAGTGTACGGGTGGTCTGCACCTTCGTGGCTGCGACGTCGTGCGTATACACGCCGGCAATGCCGAGGCCAGACCGATGAACGTTCATCATGACCACGAGTGCCTCCGCCGGCGCCTTGTGAAAAATCGTCTCCAGGATCCACACGACGAAGTCCTGCGTGGTGTAGTCGTCGTTATGGAGCAGTACACGCCACATTCGTGGCCGCTGCACCTCCTGCTCGCTGCGCGGCTCGACGATCGTCGACTCACGCGCACCCGTTCGCGTGCTCATACGTGATGGCTTCCGTCTTCCATTGTAAATACAGGATACGCCCGCCGGCGATCGTCCACTACACCTCCATCAGGTCTGTATCGGGCGTCCACGGAGCGGGGACAGGCGGCTGGCTCGTGAGAACGCGCATCCGCTTCAAGAAATCGGATCGCGCGACCCCACGCGCCCCCAGCGAAGCCAGGTGTGCCGTCGACATCTGACAATCGATCATCACGAATCCCCAACGTTCGAACTGGCGCACGAGGCAGGCCACGCCCACCTTGGATGCATTGCTCCGCCGGCTGAACATCGACTCCCCATAGAACATTCGGCCAATGGCCACGCCATAGAGGCCCCCGACGAGCTCACGATCCGACCACACTTCGACCGAATGGGCGTGCCCCAATGTCGCCAGACGGCTGTACGCCTCCAGCATCTCGGGCGTGATCCAAGTCCCCTCCCGGTCCGCCCGCGGTGCGGCGCACCATCCCATGACATCGCGAAACGCCGTGTCGAACGTCACGCGAAATGTGCCGGAACGAAGAATGCGTCTCAGGGACCGCGACAGGCGAAATTCGTTCACGAACAGCACCATACGCGGATCCGGACTCCACCAGAGCAACGGATCCTCGGCGTTCGACCACGGAAAGACGCCACGCCCATAGGCGTCGAGCAACCGCGCGGGAGAGAGGTCCGCTCCGGCCGCCAGCAGGCCGTTCGGATGGCGCAGCGCGCGCTCGACCGGCGGAAACGGGTCGCGAGGATGCAGCCAGGGAATCACGGCGTCACGTCGCAGACAAGCCGAGACCTTACCGTCACACGGCCTCGTAGCACAATGTGTACGAAGGTTATCTGTTTCGCCAGGAGCGTCACGAGAGACACGCACGGTTTGCCTGACATGCACTCGATCTACCCCGACCTCGCCGCCTCGAGAATCGAAGGGCCGGTGGTATCCCGATTCGCGCCGTCCCCTACAGGGTACCTGCACCTCGGCCACGTCGTGAACGCGATCTACGTCTGGGGTGTCACCCGGGCCCTGGGCGGACAGGTGCTCCTCAGAATCGAAGACCACGATCGCATTCGAAGCCGACCCGGGTTCGAGTGCGCCCTGCTCGAAGATCTCGACTGGCTCGGCTTCGTTGCCGACCAGGGCCGCACTCCCCTTCTCCGACAGAGCGATTCGCCCAAGGTCTACGCCGACGCGCTGGACCGGCTGCGAACGTCGCACCAGGTCTACATCTGCGACTGTTCACGCAGGGAGATCGGAGGCGAACAGTACGGGGGCCATTGCCGCGCCCTGGGGTTGAGCGAGTCGCCGGGCCGCAGCCTCCGCGTCCGACTCGATCGCGGGCTCGAACATGTCGAAGATCTCCTGCTCGGCGCCCTGGAACAGGATCCGCACGAGCAATGCGGTGATGTGATGCTCAGGGACCGCGATGGTCATTGGACATATCAGTTCGCTGTCAGTGTGGACGACCTCCGCCAACGCGTGACGCTGGTCATCCGTGGCGCGGATCTGGTGGCTTCCACAGGGCGCCAGATTCGGCTGGCCCGCATGCTCGGCCGCCAGACACCGCCGCGGTTTCTCCACCACCCGCTCCTGCTGGGCCCGACGGGGGTGAAGCTCAGCAAATCCAATCGGGACGTAGCGGTCCGACAGTTGCGGCACTGCGGCCTCACGGCAGCCGAGGTCATCGGGCGCGCCGCGGCCGCCGTTGGTCTCCTCCCATCGCCGCGGTCCATCGCCGCCACGGAGGTGCCGGACCTCTTTCGGCACCCCCGCTGCCCTCGCTTGACCCGGCCGGACACACGTGCCCCTGATTCCGAATCCCCGATTGGGATAGAATCGAAAGCCGCCAGCAGGCACGGCTCTTACGAGGAAATTTTGGCAGTCCGTCTGTTCATCGGGAACCTCCCGTACGGCGCAAATGAAGCGGACCTCCGCGCACATTTCGCCTCCGTGGCAGAACCGTCCCACATTGTGATGCCGGTCGACCGGGAAACCGGCCGGCCACGCGGTTTCGCGTTCGTGGAATTCACCGATCGCGCGGTCGCCGAAGCCGTCATCAAGAAGTTCGACGCCCAACCGTTTCAGGGGCGGACACTCGCGGTCAGCGAGGCCCGTGCCCGCGAGGATCGGCCGCCCCGGCCTCCCGGCATGAGTGGATTCGCGCCGCGTCCTCCAGGTGGCGGCCCTGGTGTCAGCGGTGCGCCCCGGCCCGGAGGATTCAGCTCGCGCCCGGGGGCGCTCTCTGGACCGCCGCCAGGGACAGGCAGCCGGGATCGGACCGCAAACTTCGGTCCGCCAGCACCACCCCGCCGGCTCCGCGGCAAAAAGGGCGGACAGCAGGAACATCGGCCGCGCGGTCCGATCAAAGAACGGACGGGCGGCCGGATCTACGCCGTGGACGACCTCGAGGACGATGAGGCGATCGATCTCGATAACATCGCGACGAAAGCCGATGAGGGCGTCGAAGACGATCAGGATCAGGAACCCTGATTCGTGGCAAGGCGTCTCGCACCGGCGCCTTCCGGCGCCGATGGGAGAGTGAACCCGCGCCACCTCTGACGCGTCCGCTCACCGGCGCCCGCGTCGGAGACGCTGTCGCAGGCCCCTCCTCCACGTCCGTGTATGGGGCTGTCCCCTTCCCGCCTCAGGAGATATCCGGGTGACCTGGTCTGTCCCGCAACTGGTGTCGATGGCGGCCATCGTCATCGGCATCCTGCTCTTCATCGTCACACTCTCCTATATCGACTTCCAGGAAACGCTGGAGAGCGTGCGACGGCTTGGTCTTGCGTTTCCCCTCATCCTCCTCCCCAGCACCGCATGGCACCTCCTTCGGACGTGGGGTTGGTCCATCGCGTTCCCCGACGATGCGCGTCCGTCGTTTACGCGGCTGTTCCGCGTGCGCCTCGCCGCCGATGCGATCAGCTTCTTCACCATTCGAGGCCTGACCGGCGATCCGCTCAAGGTGCTGCTGCTGTACGATCGCTCGGCGCCGGAGATCACCACGGCGGCCGTCGCGCTGGAACGACTGGCGTTCGCGGTCATCGCGATGCTGATGGCCGGGGCGATTTCATTCTTCGCCGTGAGGAGGCTCTCCATGCCCGCCGGCTGGGATACGGTCTTCATGGTGCTGTCCGTGGCGGCGGTACTGACAGTGGTGCTGGTGGCGTTCGCAGTGCGACGACGCACGGGCCATTACCTCGGCCAGTTCGTGGCGTTCCTCGATGGTGTGACGGGGCGCCGGCTCGAGGCCTCACGCGTCATCCGCTTCGTCCTGGACGTCGAAGACGTGATGCTCGAGCTGCTTCGGGGAAGCCGTCGCCGGCTTGGCATCCTGACGGTCTTACCGGTCGTCTGCTACCTCATCATGACGCTCGAGATATGGCTCGTGTTCTGGACGATCGGTATCCCGATCGGCGTGACGGAGGGACTGACGATTGAGACATTCGCCCGGCTCGGGTCGGTGGCCTCGGCAGCCATCCCTGCCAATATCGGCGCACTCGAAGCGTCGAACGCGGCCGTCGTGAGCGCGCTCGGTCTGGGCGGCGGTGGTGCACTGGCGCTCACGCGCAGGATTCGAGCCCTCCTCTGGGCAGCACTTGGACTGGTGCTCTACCCCAGGATCGAGGCCGTCGGTCGCGGGCAGGCCCGCCCCGTGCGCGGGGCACACGCGCCCGCGGAAGGTTCTCGGACGCACGAGAGCGCACGGCCGGCCCGAGCCGGGAACGGCGGGACGCCCCGGGATCCTTAGACGCGCACCAGACGCTCCGCGGCGCGTTCGAGCGTCTCATCCCGCTTCGCGAAACAGAATCGCAGCACGGGACCTGGAATCACGTCCCCCTCGAGAAAAGGCGAGATCGGGATTGCGGCCACTCCATGCTCGCGCGTCAGGCGCAGCGCGAACTGCGCGTCGGGTTCGTCGGTGATGCCCGAGTAGTCGAGCATCTGGAAGTACGTCCCCCGACACGCGAGCGGCCGAAACCGCGAATCCGCGATGAGCGAGAGGAACCGGTCCCGCCGTTCCTGGTAGAAGGCAGTGACCGAGGCGCACACCGGGTCCCGTGCGACGGCTCCCGCATAGGCGATCTGGACGGCGCCGTTCACGGCGAACGTAACCCACTGATGGATCTTGAGAATCTCCGAGACGATGGGCGCCGGCGCCGCGCAGTAGCCGACCTTCCAGCCGGTCGTGTGATATGTCTTGCCGAATGAGCTGATCACCACGGCGCGTTCCGCGATGTCCGCATACCGCGCCAAACTCTCGTGACGCGCGCCGTCGAACACGATGTGCTCGTACACCTCGTCGGCGATGACGATTGCGTCCGTGCGCTCCAGAACACGTCTGAGCTCGACGATATCCTCGGAAGTCCAGATCATGCCGGTCGGATTGTGGGGTGTGTTGACGACGATGGCGCGCGTACGTGTCGTCAACGCACTCCGCACCTCGTCCCAATCGATGCGGTGGTCCGGATACCGCAGCGTCACGAACACCGGCGTGCCACCACTGAGTTGCACCGCCGGCGCGTACGAGTCGTATGCCGGTTGGAACAGCAGCACTTCGTCGCCAGGATGCACCAGGGCAGTAATCGTGCTGAACAGCCCCTCGGTGGCACCAGTCGTGACGGCAATCTCGGTGGCGGGATCGTAACGGCGGCCGTAGAGCCGCTCGATCTTTGCCGCAAGCGCCTCGCGGAGGGCCGGCACGCCCGGCATGGGCGCGTATTGATTGTGCCCCTCCCGCATTGCGCGCGCCACCGCCTCCACGAGATCGGGAGAGCAGTCGAAGTCGGGAAATCCCTGCGAGAGATTGATGGCGCCGTGCTCGTTGGCCAGCCGCGTCATCGTCGCGAAGATGCTGACGCCGCCAGCCGGCAGCTTCGAACGGAGCGCGTGAACGTGCGCCATGCGGGTAATGATAACCGTTCGGCTAGTCGACCCAGGCGTCCGGCTTCAGCGACACCAGTGGGTACTTGCGCCGCAGTTCGACCACGCGATCATAGTAACCGACCCGGGGAATTCGCCCGCGCACGAGATGATCGCGTAGCCTGCGCAGCTCGTAACGATACAGCTCGTTGACGAAGGCGTGCACGAGCTCCGGCGATGTCGTGGGCCTGGGCTGCACGCCATGGCGCCACAGCTGCTCGAGGACGGCGCGATGGTACCGGTAGGCCATATGGCGCACGTGAAAGGGAGAGCCCTGATTACACGATCGGCGAACGGACTGCAGAGGAAGATGCGCGTTCGCGCGGGACCGATCCAGGCCCGTCGGCTGCACACGAGACGTCCCCGGCGGAGGACGTGCGCACGTGACCCTGGCACACGAACGATGTTGCCGATGCGATGTTACGGAAGCGAAGCGCCCTGACCGATCTCATCGCGCGTGCATCGCTCGAGGAACTCGCGGGCCTCGCGAATCTCGGCGGGCTCATCGCCTCGTGCTCGTCGTGCGCCCCACCACCGATCGAGCGCCGCGTACTCCTGGCAGGCCGTCGAGACCTCGCGCAACCGCGTCCCGACCCGCGCAAGCCCCAGCAGAAGCCGGGGTGCAGCACCCAGGTGCTCGACGCCGCGTCTGTATGCGCGCCGTGCTTCCTCGTATGCGTGAACCTGCAACCACAGGTCTCCAGCTGCTTCGTGCGCGGTGAGCACCGGTGCACCTGGCTGCCCGGCGGCGAACTGGAGCGCTTCCATGGCGATCGCATGCTCGAGCAGCACGGCCATTTCCCCGCGCTCGCTCTGCGCCGCCGCTGCGGCCGCTCGCAGCACGAGATGCGCGATTGCGGCAGGCCCGGCCACGCCGCCGGACAACCTGTCCAGTCGGTCGATGTCGTCCGCAACGGGTGTCAGAGAGGCTGCATCACCACCGAGCCGGGACGCCGCACGTGCAGCCAGCCACCCACGCAGGAAACGCGCCGCCACGTCTGCGGCGTGGCACCCGAGCCCTGCCGCGACATCGTATCGAGCGGCAGCCCTGGCCAGATCGAACTCTTCGGCATGTTCCACCGCGGCCGCGACCTCACGGGCCGCATCATCGCCGCAGGGCGCTTCCTGCACCAGCACGAGAAGAACGAGCAGCATCGCCATCCCAGCCGTCTGACATGGTACTCCAGCGAGGCTGCGCCCCAGACCCGCGAGCCAGTCGGCCGAGGCTCCGCCTCGCTGGACGGCAGCATCTCCTGCCCGCACTTGGCACGCTCCGCGCGCCGTTGAACGACTCCCGCCTGGAAGGCGGTGGGCTCACGCCTGGCACGTGGGGCTGAACCGCTGCACGGCAACGCCAACTCGCCACGACGAGTACGAAATTCCCGTGTGAAGCCGCACAGCGGTCCAGAGGGCCAGCCCCAGACCGATCAGTACCTGTAGTGCTCCGGCTTGTACGGGCCATCCACCGGCACGCCCAGATAGTCCGCTTGTGCCTTGGTGAGCGTCGTGAGCTTCACGCCGATGTGCTCGAGGTGCAGACGCGCGACCTCCTCGTCCAGCTTCTTCGGAAGCATCGTCACGGTCTTGCCGTACTTCTCGGCATTCGCGTGCAGCTCCAACTGCGCCAGCACCTGGTTGGTGAACGACGAGGACATCACGAAGCTCGGGTGACCCGTGGCGCATCCCAGGTTCATCAGGCGTCCCTCCGCCAGGATCATCACGCTGTGACCGTCGGGGAACACCCACTCGTCGTACTGCGGC
>CAZDLW010000076.1:0-21444 GCA_964505975.1 uncultured Bifidobacteriaceae bacterium
AAATTCGCGTTCCGGGCCGCATAGCGGTCCAACTGCTGACATACCGCCCGGGATCCGACAACAGTCTCCAGGGACCCTACCACCCGATGCGGAGCCCCGTCATCCACGAGACGCCCGAGTACGCGCCCCCGTCGCCGGCGCGGTCGCGCATGTCGGCAAACTGCAGTCCGCTCTGCAACTTGAGCTTGTGACCGTAGAAGAAGTAATTGGCGCCGGCGTACCACTCGGTGTACCGGTCCCCTCGACCAGAGACGAGGCGATTCTCGTATGTCGCCAGGCGAACGCCGTTCGGTCCCCGGCTGTCCACGACGGTATACCGGCCAACGAACTGAAGCGTGCCCGTGGCGTTGACGAACGGCATCGCCATCAAGGCCAGCAGGTCGCTCTGATCGTAATAGCCCGCGGCGGCCGACACGTCCGCGCGAAGACCCCACCGCTGCTCCTCGAGCCTGACGTTGACCGAGGCGATGTGCTGGAGCGGTCGTGTGAAGGTGTTGTCCCGGTCGGGGCCCTGATACACGTAGTTGCCAGAAAGGACGGCCTCCTTGACGCCCAGGAATCGCGAGAAGTCGTAGCCGAGAACTGCTAGTCCAACCGCGCCGCCGCTGAACTCGCCCAGCTCGCGGTTCGCACGGCCTGCCGAGTACGCACCGATTCGATAGATCCACGGCGCCCGCCGGCCTGACACACTGATACCCGGCAGGTACTCCTGCGGAAACCAGATGTTGTTGGCCAGGTTGCCGCGGTCGATCGTGAGCAGCTCCTTGGACGATGTTGCCCCGTCCAGAGTGAACGGAAGTCCCTGCTTGCCGATCGTCAGCACGAAGCGGCTGCTCCTGTTCCACTGCAGGTACAGATCGGTGACGCGCACGTAGAGGGGATCCGTCTCCTGAGGGTTGAGCTCGATTTCGCCGTGGAGCGTGAACCGCCGGAAGAGCGTCATTCTCGGGCCGAGACGCATCCGGCGGACGTTCCACTCGTGATGGGACGCGTCCCTGGTGTCGAGTGCGGCGAACTCGTACTGGAATCGTCCACTGAAGAGGAGGCGCTGAATCGTGGGATTCGACTCGTTCTCGTACCACTCGGCAAACTTCCAGATCCGGTCGTAGGTGGATTCCCGTGGCTGGCCACTACCCGTCGTCTGCGTGGTTTGCGCCTCGGCTGAACCACCCAGGGCCGTGAAGACGGCCAGTACGCACAGGAACGAGAACAGGCTCTGGATGCTCGACGACACACCGCCTCCGACGGGCAGAGAATGCTGGTCGTCAGCGTAGCGCGGCCATGTTACGTCGTTGTTGCATGGACGTTACGCCCCGGTTACTTCTCGCCGCCGCGGGGCATATCGGCTGAACTCCGCCACGAGCCGCGACGGTCGCAGCGAGCGCGAGCAGATCGGACCACCCGATCCGTTCAACCAGTCCGACCGCCATCGCGAGGCGCCCGAAGGTGCAGCACCAGCGACAGTCCCGTGTAGTACACAGGAAAGACCAGCGACCCGAGCCAGACTGGCCGCGACACGACCGGGAGCTCCCACACCATCAGGAACATCAGGACTCCCCACAGCGAGCCGAGCGCCAGGGTCGTCCCGCGCAAGACCGGCGTGCGTGATGGGTAGACGTACCGGATGGGCACCAACACCAGGGCTGCGAGTCCAACGAGGATCGTGGCGTTGACCTCCCGGGGAAGGTCGGCCACGAACAGGTACAGGACCACGATGTTCCAGTACGACGGAAAACCCGTGTAGAAGTGATCGGCCGTCTTGGCATCAGCACGATTGAACCCGTAGGCACTGGAGAGCAGCATGGCCGCCCCAACCGGTACTGCCCACGCCGGATGAACGAGCGGCGCGTGCCACACGATGAGTGCCGGCACGAACACGTAGGTGAGGTAGTCGATGATGTCGTCGAGCTTCGCACCGTTGAACCACGGCAGACGATCCGACACCCGCACACGACGGGCGAGCCAGCCGTCAGTGGCATCCACCAGAACCTGCAGGGCCAGCCAGAAGAAGGCGGCGCGATAGTCGCGCTCGACGACGGCCCTCGCAGCCAGGAACGCAAGGACGCCGCCGCTGGCCGTATAGAGATGCGCGAGCCAGGCAAGGATGAGAGACATCAGCGTGCTATAGTCGCGACGCGTGCAGACGGGTCCGGCGGGTCCGTTCTTCGGACGCCACGATACCGGGAACCCGCAGACCAATGCCACAGAACCCCGTTGGGCCACCTGCGCCACGATCCCGGACCGGTGAGGAGCGCGCCCAGCTTTCGCTGCCGCACGGAGCGTTCGATCTGGTACATGCGAATGCGCTGGAGTGGCTGCACGTCGCATCGCCCCAGTCGGTACACGCTGTCGTCACCGACCCCCCGTACGGCCTGGTCGAATACTCGCCGGTGGAGCTCGCGAAGCTGATGACCGGGCGCGGCGGCGTCTGGCGCGTTCCCCCCTCGTTCGACGGCCGCCGGCGCAGTCCACTCCCTCGTTTCACGGTTCTCACGAATCGACAGCGCACTGACGTGCGAGACTTCTTCAGCCGCTTCGCCGAAGCCGTCTTCCCGGTGCTGGTTCCTGGCGCTCACGTGTTCATCGCGACCAACCCTCTCGTCTCGCATCTGGTCTACGAGCCGCTCGTCGCGGCCGGATTCGAGAAACGGGGCGAAATCATCCGGCGCGTCTATACGCTGCGCGGCGGCGACCGGCCGAAGAACGCACACGAGGAGTTCCGCGACATCACCGTGATGCCCAAGTCCTGCTACGAACCATGGGGCCTCTTCCGCAAACCCTGCGAAGGACGCGTGCAGGACAATCTGCGGAAGTGGAAAGTAGGCGGGCTGCGTCGGCGCGCCGACGATGAACCGTTCAAGGATGTCATCGACTCGTCGCCGGCGCGCGGACTCGAGCGCCGGATAGCGCCGCATCCGTCCCTGAAGCCGCAGGCATTCCTGCGGCAGATCGTTCGCGCCGCCCTGCCGCTCGGCGAGGGCATCGTACTGGATCCGTTCATGGGCAGCGGGTCCACCATTGCGGCCGCAACCGCGTGCGGGCTTCGAAGCATCGGTCTGGAAGTCAACGCCGAGTACTACCGGCTGGCACGAGCGGCCGTTCCCTGTCTTGCCGCGATGCGGGTCAGCTGACGCCAGCGCCTGGCAGCCACGGCACCCGCGTCCCGGGCACCGCCATCTGCCGACACGTCCGATCACTCGTCCTTGCCGTGGAATCGCGAGAATTCCTCGAGATAGGTCAGGGACCGCAAGGATGTCATCCGATCGAAGAAGAGCACACCGTCCAGATGATCCGCTTCGTGCTGGACAACACGGGCGGGGAACTTCTCGAGCCGCAGTTCGACGCTCCGGCCGTCCCGATCGAGTGCTTCGACGACGATCTCGGTAAACCGCGGCACCATGCCCCGGATCTCAGGAATGCTGAGACAGCCCTCCCAGCCCTCTTCCTGTACCGAAGTCCGCGGTGTGACCTCCGGGTTCACGAGCACCACCGCCTCGCTGTCCGGACCGACCTCCTCGTCCAGCAACGCCACGAACAGGCGGAGGCTCTCGTGCACCTGCGGGGCCGCCAGACCCACGCCGTGGTACTCGTGCATTGTTTCAATCATGTCGTCGATGAGCCTCTGCACGAGAGGGGTACGCAGGTCGGACCTGTCGAGCGGGCGCGCGTGCTCTCTGAGCACTGGATGGCCCATGCGCGCGACTTTCAGAATGGACATGATTGGACGATTATAGATGTCCATGCTGCCGCAGAACGAACGGCCCTACAGCTTCTGTCCGCTCTGTGGCAGCGACCTCGAATTGCGCACGCTCAAGCCGACCGAACCGGATCGGCTGGTGTGCGTGGCCTGCGGATTCATCTTCTATCTCGATCCGAAGGTCGCCGTCGGAACAATCATCCGCGACGAGCGCGATCACATCGTGCTCGTTCGGCGCGCCATCGAGCCTGGATACGGCAAGTGGGTGTTTCCGGGCGGCTTCGTGGACCGAGGCGAAGAAGTCCTGGCAGCGGCCATTCGCGAGGCCAGAGAAGAATCCGGGCTCGACATCCGGATTGACCGCCTGCTGAACGTGTACTCCTACCCGGGACGGGCGCCGGTGGTCATCGTTTACGCCGCGACGGTGACTGGTGGGCACCTGGAGTGCGACGAGGAAAGTCTCGAGGCGCAGTTCTTCGCTCCGCAGGCCATCCCCTGGGATGAACTGGCGTTTCCGAGCACGGCGGAGGCACTCCGCGAGTTCCTGGACGTCATGACGCGTTAGACACCTTGAACGGCCAGAATCCTTACGAATGAGTCAAGTTTTCGGACCGGCCGTTCTCGGCGTCTCGCCCGCGCGGAGCGCGGGCAAAAGACGCTGTGCTCCAGCGAGGCGAAGCGATAGCAACACATGCTCGCCGGTCTGAGGCGGAGCCTCGTTAGAGGTAAGCTTGGGCTCATGTCGGACCCGATCATTCAGGTCACCCCTCTCGGCTCCCGCTGGCAGACGAAGGATCCGTTCCTGTTCTGCGTGCACCACGTCGACCACTATCCGAGCGGTAACGACCTGCTCGGCCCCGCGGCGTCACTCGCGGGCCGGGACATCGGCCAGGACTTCGCCGGAAAGGACGGCTGGCGCATGTACCACGGTGACGTCGTGCCCGGCTTCCCTCAGCATCCGCACCGCGGCTTCGAGACGGTCACGATTGTGCGGCGTGGATACATCGATCACTCTGACTCCCTCGGCGCAACCGCACGTTTCGGCATGGGAGACGTGCAGTGGCTCACCGCCGGAGCGGGCGTCGTGCATTCCGAGATGTTTCCGCTGCTCGACCCGACCGGGCCCAACCCGCTCGAGCTCTTTCAGATCTGGTTGAATCTGCCAGCGCGCAGCAAGCTCGTCCCACCCCACTTCACGATGTTCTGGAACCAGGACATCCCACGCCGGCGATTCAGGGACGGCGGGAGCGGACGACACACGGAGGTCACGATCATTGCCGGAGCGCTCGAGGGGGCACGGCCCTTGACCCCGCCACCGCATTCGTGGGCAGCGTCAGAGGAAGCCGATGTTGCGATCTGGTCGGTCGCGATGGATCCGGGCGCGGCGTGGGAGCTGCCGCCGGCCCGCGACAATCGGACCGCCCGCGTGCTCCACGTGTTCTCGGGGCGTGCCGTGCGGGTTGCCGACCGCGTCGTGCCGGGCCCGGCAGGCATCGAGGTGCATGCGGACCGGCCCGTGCGTCTCGAGGCCGTGGATGGGAGTATAGAGATTCTATTGCTCCAGGGACGGCCGCTTGATGAGCCCGTGGCGCAGTACGGCCCGTTCGTGATGAACAGTCGATCCGAGCTGCAGCAGGCCTTTCTCGATTACCAGCGAACCCAGTTCGGCGGATGGCCCTTCAGCGGAAACGCGCCCGTGCATCCTCGCAGCCAGGGTCGATTCGCCCGACACGCCGACGGTCGAGTCGAGCAACCTCAGTGAGCCGATCGCGGCCCGACTGAACTGGAACACTCGTCATCTGCGTCCCGCAGCAGTCCCCATCGTTCTCTCCCCGTACGCCATGGCCCCCTGGGCCGCCATCCGGCGCAGGGCGAGTGCCTCGTAGCGTCGCCGGCTCCACCTCGCCGGTGGCTCACGGCACCTGCGTTCCGATTTCCTCCCCGGAGACCACGAGTTCGACGCGGCGATTCATCTGGCGTCCGTCCGCCGTGTCGTTCGTCGCGACGGGGCGCGTCTTGCCGAAGCCCCTCGCGGCCGTTCGCGATTCGTAAATGCCGAGTTGCGCCAGATAGCTCCGAACGGCGTCGGCGCGACGTTCCGAGAGCGCCTGATTGAGCTCGTCGGATCCCACGCTGTCCGTGTGTCCCTCGATATCGACGTACAGGCCCGGGTGTGCGAGGAGAATTCCGGAGATCTGGGCCAGCTTCTCGCGCGCCGGCGGCTGCAGCGTCGCCTGGCCGGTGGCAAACGTCACATCCGACATGCTGGCGACGAGCCCGCGAGCCGTGTCCTGTGTGTCGAAGATGGCGCTGAGTTGCTGCAGCAACCTGGCGCGCAGCTCTTCCCGCTCCTTGAGCAGTTCCTGGATCTTGCCGTCCAGCGCCGCCGCCGCGGCCCTGGCGCGCTCCGCCTCCACCCGCGCGGCCTCTTCCTGGCGCCGTCGATCGCGTTCCGCGGCTTCCAGTGCTTCCAGCCGCCCGCGCTCCGCCGCTTCGCGCTCGGCTTCGGCGCGTGCGCGGCGTTCTTCTTCTTCGCGCGCACGGGTACGTGCCTCGGCCTCACGCCGGGCAGCCTCGATGCGCTCCGCTTCGACTCGCTCCGATTCGGCCCGTCTGACCGACAGATCGCGAGCGTCTTCAGCCGTCTGCACCAGCTCCCGCGCCGCCGCCTGAAGGGCCCGCCTGTCCACGCGCCGAGCCGTGGCCAGCTCGTCGAGACGCGCCATCTGGCGGCTGATGTTCGCGTGGCTCTCGGGCGCATATTTCTCCGCTCCGGCCGATTCTGCGATGCGAGCGGCATTGCGCGCCTGGAAGAACTCGAGCGGCAGGTTCGTCGTCAGGAGCACCGGATCGAAGCGATACCCGGTCGGGATGTATCCCCCACGGCCAACCAGATCGTACCGCACCTGCACCGCCTGGCTGGTGCCGGCCTCGTCGACGAACAGCGCGTTCTCGAGCACGACGGCATCACTCGGAAGACGCACGGCGTAATACGGCTCAGCCGTCACCACGAGCGCAAACGTCTGCAACGGGGTCGTGACGTTCAGCGAGCTCCGGTTGCCTCGGAGCTGGAGCTCACCCAGGTTGAACGATCGTCCCTCCGGCGAAATCGCCCAGAGGTTGTACGTCAAGTACTCGTGGCCGAGTGTCGTCGGGCTCTGCAGTCCCGATACGCGGACCTCGACCTTCATGGCCCCGCGACTGGCCTCCACCTTGGCCTCGCCAGTTGCCAGGGGCATGAGTGCCGTGCCCTGCAGGGCGACTCGCGTGGCCCCCCGCCGCTGTCCGTAGGCGACGGCAGGTGCCGTGCGATTGACGGTTGGGCTCGAACCCTGACTCGCGGATGCGCCGGCGGCAGGAGCCTGAGCCGGAACCACCACGGGGGCACCAAGCAGCAGCATCGCCGCTGCCGCAAGCGATATCGATATCTTGGCCACGCGTCGCTCCTTGCAAAATGACGAGACTACAGAGCTATCGGCTCGTGTTTCCCCGAACTGCACGCGAGCGTCCCCCGGCGACGAGGGCAGGCGGAGCCACGCCGGAGATCGGGCTCAGCCAGCTCTACCGCTCACCCCTTCTCGTTCGGGAATACCAAACCAGCCAAGGGGGCTTTGCCCCTTGATATCCCCGCACAGCCCCTCGGCTGGTTGCCGTATCTCCTGCGCGCTTCGCGCGGCTAGGACCGCGATGCGGTCCAGGCAACGAATACGACACTCGCGTTCCTGGGCCGCACGGCGGTCCAACCGATACTCGGCGCTGGTAGTTTAATCGGAACCCACTCCAGACCGCGCATCAACGGACGCACTTCGTGTGCAATCCTGCCCGTGCACGCCGAATGGGCCCGGACCTCCACCACTCGCGCGTTCCAGGTACCGCGCCGGAACAGCATCCGGTGCTCGTCAGGCGCCTAATCGGCCGTTCTGTGGCACACTCGCACCAGAGCTGAAGAGGATCTCTTGATGGGTACGGCGAGAGTGGTGGCGGCCGTCGCGATCGCAGCGGCCGGTGCATTCGTGCTTGCAGTGCCGCAGATTGCGGGAATAGAGACCTGGAAGTGGGTGCTCGGAGCCATTGGCCTCGCGCTGGTCGTCAAGGCGGGACGGCGCACGTGATCGCTATCTACGTGCATCGCAACGGCGAGACCGCGCGGGCCGACCGGGTGGAGCGCGAGTGGCTGACGCCGACCTCGAACGTCACGCTTTGGGTCGATGTCTCGGCACCTGCGACCGACGACAGCCACATCCTGTCGGACGTGTTTCGTTTCCATCCGTTGTCCGTGGAGGATGCGCTCAGCGAGATACATCACCCGAAGATCGAGTCGTACGACGGGTACCTCTACCTGGTCTTGCACGGCATCGACTTCCAGGAAACCGAACGCCACTTCGCGACACACGACATCGACTTCTTCGTGGGCCGCAACTATCTGGTCACCGTACACGACGGCACATCCCGCAGCATTGACGACGTGCGGGCGAGCTGCGACCGTCACGGCCACGTACTTGCCGAGGGCCCGATCGGAGCGCTGCACAGGATCGTGGATTCGCTCGTGGACCATTACCGGCCCGAGGTGGAGGAGTTCGAGCGACGGATCTCCGAGATCGAGGAAATGGCATTCACCGGCCGGCAGGAGGTCGTGCGGGAACTGCTGGCACTGAAGCGCGACGTGGCATGGATGCGCCGCGTCATCATCCCGCAGCGCGATGCGGTGGGTCGCCTGGCCCGGCGGGAGTTCGCGGCGATCTCCGACGAGATGGCGTACCGATTCCGGGACGTGCACGATGGACTCGTGCGGCTGGCCGAGGAAGGGACCCTCTTCCAGGATCGCGTCACTGGTATTCTGGATGCGCATCTCACGATCGTGTCGAACCGGCTGAACCAGGTGATGAAGTTGCTCACCGTGATGGCCACGATCTTCCTGCCGCTCGGTGTGCTTTCGGGTCTGTACGGGATGAACGTGCCGTTGCCCTCCCTGCCCGGAGGCGATGGGGTACAGTTTTGGTGGATCGTTGGCATCATGGCCGGCATTGCTTTGTTGATGGTCGTGCTGTTCCGGCGCGTGCGCTGGATTTGATGGCGCGACGACGCCTCCCGCACGCCGGACGGCGCCAGACGCCTTGAACCTCCGGTTCGAAGAACTTGACTCGTGTGCACGAATTCGGGCCGTTCAAGCCGTCGATGTCAGACAGCGAGTTCGATCTCGTGCTCGTCGGCGGCGGTCTGCAGAACACGCTGATCGCGCTGGCGCGGGCCGACGCCGATCCAACGGCCAGGATTGCGCTGGTGGAACGGGAATCGCGGCTCGGTGGCAATCACACGTGGTGCTTCCATGCCAGTGACGTGATGGAGGAGGCACGGGCGTTCGTCGATGCCTTGATCGAGTACCGATGGGACGGTTACGACATTGCCTTTCCGAGCTATACACGCGAGATTCGGTCGCGCTATGCGGGGCTCTCGTCGGCGCACCTCCATCGGGTCGCCATCGAGCGACTCGCACGGCGCCCGGATTGCGCCATCGTGCTCGGCACCGAGGCGACCGAAGTGACCGCGGCACGCGTGGTACTGCCTGATGGCCGCACCCTCAGAGGGCGGCTCGTGGTCGACGCAAGAGGCCCCGTTCAACCCCTGGCGAGCACGGCCGGATATCAGAAGTTCGTCGGGCAGGAACTCCAGACTGTCCGCCCCCATGGCCTCGTGCGGCCGATCGTCATGGATGCGTGTGTGCCACAGCACGACGGCTTCCGCTTTTTCTACGTCCTTCCGCTCGCACCTGATCGATTGCTCGTCGAAGACACTTACTTCTCGGACCGTCCCGGTCTCGACCGCGTTGCGCTGCGGCGCGAGATTGCCGCCTATGTCGCGCGTCGGGGCTTCGAGGTCTCCGCCGTATTGCGAGAGGAGGAAGGCGTGCTGCCGATGCCGTGGGCGGGCTCCGATCCACATGCCGGCGTTCCCTTGGTCGCCGGCTATCGAGGCGGCTGGGCGCACCCCGCCACCGGCTATTCGTTCCCGATAGCCGCGCATGTCGCTGCCCTGCTGGGACGACCGAGCCGGGCGGAACAGTCGAGTGAGGTCCTGACGGAGCTGGCCGCCAGCCTCCGCCCCCAGATACGTTTCGCTCGCCTGCTCAACCGGCTGCTCTTCCGTTGGTATCTGCCACACCGGCGGCGTCATGTGTTCGAACGTTTCTATCGCCTACCGGAGCCGACGATTCGGCGCTTCTACGCTCTGCGCATGACAACCCTGGATCGTGCGCGCATCCTGGTCGGACGCCCTCCCCGCGGCTTCTCACTGCGGGCTCGGCTCACCGCCGCGGAGAGACTCAATGCTGTACCCAGCCGCTAATCCGGACCTCAGCCCATCGCTTTCCGAGTGGTTGACGTGCCACTTCTCGGACTGGTTCGAGGCAAGCCGGGGGGGAGCCCTGACACCGCAGATGCGCCAGATCTGGGAGCGCGCCATGCTCGAGCCTGCGGTCGCGTTTCTCAGTCGTCCCGGCAAGAATTTTCGAGCGCGACTGGTAGCAAGGGCGTGGGTGCTGGCAGGAGGTGAGGTGGACCTGATGCCTGCCGTGCTCCCCGCTGTTGTCGAGGCGCTGCACGCGGGTTCGCTGATCGTTGACGACGTGCAGGACGAGGCGATCGAACGAAGGGGCGCGCCCGCGCTGCACCACCTCGTGGGCATTCCGCTGGCCATCAACACCGGCAACCTCCTGTACTGCTGGGCACTCGAACTGCTGTCAACGGCGAGTCTCGGACCGGAACGGGAGCTGGAACTGCACCGCCGTACGGTTCGAACGATGCTGCGTTGTCACCAGGGCCAGGCGCTCGACGTCTCCGTGCGCATCTTCGAGACGCCGCAGCACCTCGTTCCTGGCGTGGTCGCCGCCTCGACGGATCTCAAGACCGGCACGCTGATGGAGCTGTCCTCGGCGCTGGGCGCTGTGGCTGCCGGTGCCGACGAGACCTGCGTCGGCGCATTGACCGCGTTCGGGCGTGCCCTCGGCAACGGGCTGCAGATGCTCGATGACCTGAGCGGGCTCCTCAATCCCAACGGAGCAGAGAAGGCACGCATGGAACTGCGCCTCGCTCGCCCGACATGGACATGGGCCTGGCTCGCGATGGATCTCGATCCGCACGACTTCGAATTCCTGCAGCAGGAGGGTCGAGCCGTCGCGGAGGGTCAGGATGCATCGGGTTTGATCCAGCGCATGGCCCACGCCCTCGACGTGACGGGGCGGCGGCGCGTGCGTCGACATCTGGAAGGTGCCCTCGACCAGGTCCAGCGGGCGATCGGACCGTCGTCGCACCTCGTCGAGTTGCGGCAGGACCTCGAGCAGCTCGAACGGAGCTATGTCTGAGTCGCGCGCGCGCCGCGTGGCGGTGATCGGGAGCGGCTTCGGCGGCCTGGCGGTCGCGATTCGCCTGCAGGCGCGGGGATGCGCCACGACGATTTTCGAAGCGCGCGACAAGCCAGGAGGCCGGGCGTACACGTACGAGGAGCGCGGGTTCGTGTTCGACGGCGGCCCCACGGTCATCACGGCGCCGCCCTGCCTCGAAGAGCTCTTCGACGTCGCCGGCCGCCGGATGGCCGACTACGTGGACCTGCTGCCCGTCCAACCGCTCTATCGTCTGGTGTGGAGCGATGGCGACCGATTCGACTACACGGGACACAGCGAGAGCATGTTCGCCCAGATCCGTCAGCAGTATCCGGGCGACGAAGCGGGCTACCTGCGGTTCGTCGACTACACGCGCGACGTCTTCCAACGCGGTTACGTCGAGCTGGCCGCAACACCGTTTCTCCGCTTCTGGGACATGGTGCGAGTGGCGCCGCACCTCGTCCGACTGCGCGCGGACCGTTCGGTCTACCAGGCCGTCAGTCGTTTCGTGCGTCACGAGCACTTGCGGCAGGCGCTGTCGTTCCACTCGCTGCTCGTCGGCGGCAATCCGTTCGATGCCAGCGCCATCTACACACTCATTCACTATCTCGAGCGAAACTGGGGAGTCTTCTTCCCGCGCGGCGGCACGACAGCCCTGGTCGCAGCGCTCGTGCGGCTGTTCCAGGAGCTCGGCGGCAGCATCCGGCTCTCCACGCCGGTCCGCCGCGTCGAGCTCGAACGAACAGCCGGCCGCGTGTGCCATCGCGTGACGACCGACGCACACATGCGCGAACCGTTCGATCTCGTGGTGTCGAACGCCGACGTGCACCATACGTACGCGACGCTCTATGGCTCCGAGCCGGCGTCAGGCCCGATGCGCCGGCGCCTGGAACGTATGGCATGGTCCATGTCGCTGTTCGTGCTGTACTTCGGCACCGACCGGACATACGACGGCGACGTGGCACATCACACAGTGATCTTCGGTCCGCGGTACCGGGAACTCCTCAACGACATCTTCCACGGCTCCCAGGTCCCTGATGACTTCAGCCTGTACCTGCACGCGCCGACCGTCACCGACCCATCGCTGGCTCCCGACGGGTGTGGCACGTTCTACGTGCTGGCACCAGTGCCACATCTCGGCAACGCCGCCGTCAACTGGGACAGCGTCGCCCCGGCCTACGCAGACCGCCTTCTCGCGGCACTCGAAACGCATCTGCCAGGGCTTCGGCGCCACGTGGTGACGCGACGCTGGATGACACCCCGGCACTTCCGCGACGAGCTCAATGCGTACCATGGTTCCGCGTTCTCCTGCGCACCGACGCTGCGGCAGAGTGCCTGGTTTCGGCCACACAATCGCGACCCCCACATTCCAGGGCTCTACCTCGTGGGCGCCGGTACCCATCCCGGCGCGGGAGTGCCAGGGGTTGTCAATTCGGCAAAGGCCACGGCGTCGGTGATCGCCGAGGACTACGGCGCATGATGTCGGATCTCGGGCACTGCCGTGCGAGCATCGCCCGCCACTCGAAGAGCTTTGCGCTCGCCGCGCGGCTTCTGCCAGGGCAGATGGCCGACGAGGCGGCGATCGTATACGCCTGGTGTCGCCGGGCCGACGATGCGGTCGACGGCGTGGCCCGGCACGAGCAAACGACGGCGCTCGCGCGCCTCCACCGGGAGATCGACTCGATCTACGCCGGTGTGCAACCGTCCGAACCGACACTGCGCGCCTTTCAGCGTGTCGCGCGCGATCGGGACATCCCACGGGAGTACCCGGAGGAGCTGCTCGCCGGAATGCGGATGGACATCGAGCGCGACCGCTACGCGTGTCTGGACGACCTGCTCGTCTACTGCTTCCGCGTCGCAGGAACGGTTGGGCTGATGATGTGCCACGTGATGGGGGCTCGCCACGACCTTGCCGCGATGCGGCGAGCGGCCCATCTCGGGATCGCGATGCAGCTCAGCAACATCTGCCGCGACGTGCTGGAGGATTGGAGGATGGCCCGCCTCTACCTGCCGGAGGACAGGCTCGCCGAGTGCGGCGCGCCCGGGCTGGCGGGAAAGCTCGGCGGTCCGTTCCCAGACGACGCCGCCGAGCCGGCCGGGCGTGTCGTAGCCCGGCTGCTGCGCGAAGCCGATGTCTTCTACCGCTCTGGAGACGAGGGACTGCAGGCGCTGTCGTGGCGCTGTGCGCTCGCAGTGCGTGCCGCGCGGCGCATCTACGCAGCTATCGGGCGGCGCATCGAGCAGCAGGGCTGCGCGATACAGGCCGGACGCGCGGTCGTGCCGATGCGGGCGAAACTTGGACACGTGTTCGCGGCCGGTCGAGACGCCACCCTCGATGCGCCACGGCGTCTGGTCAGACGATTGCACCCGGTGAACGGGGAAATGATCCACAGGCAGTTCATCGTCCGCTTCCCAGACGATGTGCTCCCTCTTCCGGAGATTGACCCATGACACGACGACCAGTTCGTGCTCACGCCGCAGCCCTCGTCGTTCTGTATGTGACGGGGATCGGAGCCGCGCGTGCTCAAGAGACCGACCGTCCCGAAGGCACGGGGACCATCGAGGTCACCATCACCGGAATGCAGAACGATCGTGGCCAGTTGCTGATCAATGTGTTCCTGTCGTCAGACGGGTTTCCCTCGGATCCGGAGCGCGCCTTCAGGGCCGTGCCGCAGACCATTGACGGGCAGGAGGTGCACGTCGTGTTCGAAGACATCCCGGCTGGCCGGTTCGCGATTGCGGCGTTCCACGACGAGAACGAGAATTTCAAGCTCGACACGAACTTCCTCGGGATTCCCAGAGAACGATGGGGCGTCTCGCGGGGTGCGCGTGGGTTACTGGGGCCACCGTCGTTCGACTCGGCGGTTCTCGTGCTCGAACCGGACGAGGTCGTCGCAGTCCCGATCGAGCTCCGCTAGACGGCTTGAACGGTCGGAATCCTTGCACATGAGTCGAGTTTTCCGGCGGCCGTTCAAGACGTCTCGCCCGCACGGAGTGCGGGCAGGAGATACTGCCACCAGTGAGGCGGAGCCGCTGCCGACATGCTCGCCGGTCCGAGGCGCAGCCTCGCTGGACACGGATACGGCAAGGAGGGCAATGACAGCGCGCAGCGTGGTGGAGGCAAAGGAGCGCGGACTCGAGGCGTCATTCGACCGCGTGGCCGCGCACTACGACCTGCTCTGCAGGCTGAACCGGGGCTACCGTACCCATCTGCGCTGGAGTGCCGAGCGGCTCGGGCTGGAGCCTCGGTCGCGCATCCTCGACCTCTGCTGCGGGACCGGATTGTCCACCGCGGCGCTCGTGGCGACCTATCCTGAGGCCGAGATCGTCGGCCTCGACATGTCCCGCGGCATGCTCGCCCACGCCCGGAGTCAACCCGAGCTCTCGCGGGTCACGCTGATCGTCGGCAACGCGATGGACCCGGCGGCCGCCGGGGCGCACGGACCATTTGACGGGATCCTGATGGCGTACGGGCTGCGCAACGTGCCGGACCCCGACCCGTGCCTGCGGCGGCTCCACGATCTGCTCGCCCCGGGCGGAGTGCTGTGCGTGCACGAGTACTCAGTCGCCGATTCGGGCCGTAGCCGATTCGCCTGGAACGTGGTCACGCGCGCCATCGTGATGCCCCTGGCCCTCGTCGTGACTGGTTCGACGAACATCTTCCGCTATCTGAGACGGAGCGTGCTCGAGTTCGATGGTGTGCGCGGCGTGGAGGCGCGACTGCGCCACGCCGGGTTCGTCGAGGTCGAGACCCTTCCAATGGACGGCTGGCAGCGCGGAATCACGCACACGTTTCGCGGCCGGAAGCCCGGCGCATGACTCGGCGCGAACAGCTCATCCTGCCTCGCCCCGCGACGAGAGACCAGGCAGACACCCCGCTCCGGGCCGCCGTCGTGGGCGGCGGCCTCGCTGGAGTAGCGGCCGCCACCGTGCTCGGGGAACGAGGCGTCTCGGTGACACTGCTCGAACGCCAGCGCTTTCTCGGCGGGCGTGCCGGGGCGTGGACGGATGCGCTGATCGACGGCACGCCTTTCGAAATGGAACGCGGCTTTCATGCGTTCTTCCGCCAGTATCACAACCTCCGGGCACTGTTCCGGCGGATCGATCCTGGACTGGCGATGTTCGAGCCGCTCACAGAGTACCCTATCCTTGGCCCACACGGCATGACCGAGTCGCTCTCCGGGCTCCCGCATCGACCACCCTGGAATGTGGTCGCGCTGGCGAGGCGCACGCCCACGCTCACCTGGCGGGATCTCATCCGCGTGAACGGCCGCGCGGCATTGGAGATGCTGCGGTTCGATCCGGTGCGCACGTACGAGCGGTTCGACGGGATGAGCGCTCGAGCGTATCTCGACTCGCTGGCGTTTCCGCCGGCTGCCCGCCGGATGCTCTTCGATGTCTTCTCGCATTCCTTCTTCAATCCGGAATCGGAGATGTCGGCCGGCGAGCTGCTGATGATGTTTCATTTCTACTTCGTGGGAAATCCCGAAGGCCTGATTTTCGACGTCGTCCGGCGCCCGTTCTCGACGGCCATCTGGAAACCATTCGCCAGTTGCCTTGCGTCTCTCGGCGTCGACGTGAGACACTCCGTCTTCGCGTGTAGCCTGCACAGAGGTCGCGAGCGCCAGTGGCGCGTGGACACGGACTCCGGAGCCGTCGACGTGGATCTCGTGATCCTTGCGCTCGACGTGCCCGGCATCCGTGCGCTGGTCGAACGCTCGGACACACTCGATGACCCGTATTGGAGGCAACAGGTCGCGAGCCTGGACGTCACGCGTCCCTTTGCCGTGTGGCGACTCTGGATGGATCGTCCACTTGCCGACGGCCGCACGCCGTTCGTGGGCACGACCGGCGTCGGCAGTCTCGACAACATCTCCCTCTATCATCTCGTCGAAGACGAGAGCCGCGACTGGGCGACGCGGACGGGCGGCGCGGTCGTCGAACTTCATGCGTATGGCGTCGAGCCCGATTCAACCGAGCTCGAGATCCGCACAGACCTCATGGCTGCCATGCACCACTTCTATCCGGAAACGTCGTCTGCACACGTGCTCGAGGATCGTTTCCTCCTGCGGCAGGACTGTGCATCGTTCGGGATCGGGTCCCATGCGTTGCGTCCGGGAGTGCGAACGCCCTTCGTCGGTCTTGCGGTTGCCGGCGACTTCGTTCGTCTGCCGGTGCCGAGCGCGCTCATGGAACGGGCCGTCACGTCTGGGATGCTGGCAGCCAACGTCCTGCTCGAGCCGTACGACGTGCGTCCCGAGCCTCTGCGCTCGATCCCGATGCGAGGCCTGCTGGCTCCCGCCCGAACGCGGGAGGCGGCTCTATGAGCCCGCGCTGGAGGCTCCGGCCCGCACGGGGTCCGGTTGGCAGCTTCGACAGGGACTGGCAATTGGCGCGACCGCCCGCCATCGCCCGGGCCCTCGCGCGGGCGGCCGCGCGTCCGTCCGGTGGCTGGTACGTGCTGGACGCATCACGCCGCATCACCGATCGGCCACGCGAATTCGTCGTCGACGGACTGGAACTCGTGGCGTGGCGCGCCGGCGGCCGGATCCTGATCGCGCCGGACGCCTGTCCGCACATGGGAGCCGTACTGTCCGATGGAAAGGTCTGCAAGGATCGTCTCGTATGTCCGTGGCACGGGTTGCAGCTTGGCGTCGAAGGGCACGGCGCGTGGCACCCGCTACCGGCGTTCGATGACGGCGTTCTCGCCTGGGTACGGCTTGGTACCGAGTCGGATGCGTTGCCGGCCCCCGTCCTTCCGCCTCGTCCTCGACACTTCCTCGATGGAGTCATTCGGATGGAGGCTCGTTGCACACCGGCCGACGTCATTGCCAATCGGCTCGATCCCTGGCACGGCGCGCACTTCCATCCGTATTCGTTTGCCGCCCTCGAGGTCATCGATCAGACCGAGGAGGTCCTCACCGTGCGCGTCGAAAAGCGCATCCTCGGTCCGATACGCGTCGAAGTGGAGGCCACGTTTCACAGCCCCGAGCCGCGCACGATCGTGATGACGATCGTCGCGGGCGAAGGCGCTGGCTCGGTGGTCGAAACCCACGCCACCCCCATAGCGCCGGGACGCGCCGCGATTGTCGAAGCCACGCTCGCCACGTCCGACCGTCCGGGCTTCCGCTATGTTCTGGGACTCGCCCGCTTCATCCGACCCTTCATCGAGCGTTCGGCCCGACGTCTCTGGGTGGACGACGCCGCGTACGCCGAGCGGCTCTATCATCTGCGGACGACGGGAGCGCTGCCCGGCGGCAATCGTCAGCACGAGACGCCTGGTGTCTCCGTGGGCGTCGGAATAGACCGGCGGTGAATGCGACATCCGACCGGCGACAACTGCGTCGCCAGGTGCGCTCATCGAGAGAGGAACCCGCGTGCATCGTCGACTCATCAGTTCCGGCTCCACGTTCGAACGCGAGATTGGATACTCCCGCGCCGTCGTCCACGGCGACTGGGTGTTCGTGTCTGGCACCACCGGATTCGACTACGCGTCGATGACGATTTCCGACTGCCTCACGGAGCAGACGGAGCAATGCCTGCGAAACATCCAGACGGCCCTCGAGGAGGCAGGGGCAGGCCTGGACGATGTCGTTCGCGTGACATACGTGCTGCCGGAAGCGGCGGACTTTCCCCAGTGCTGGCCTATACTGCGGAGATACTTCGGCGACGTGCGTCCGGCGGCGATGATGATCTCCGCCGGACTCGCGGATCCGCGGATGAGGATCGAAATCGAGGTGACGGCGTGCCGGCAGTCGCGCGAATGAGGAACGGCAGCCACGACCCGTCCTCGCTTGCGCCACGACTCTCACCATCGTTCAGCGCGGGGGCACGCTGTTTGTATTCCACGCTGATTTTCAGGAGGGACCGTCAGTGCGACTGATGGCCACGGCGCTCGCGGTAGGGATCATGGCATCCCCGGTCGCGGCGCAACAGACTGGAGCTCGTTCGACCGACGAGGCGGCCGTGCGCGAGACGGTCCAGCGGTACATGGACGCCCGCAACGCCCGGGATCCACGCGCGATTGAGGCACTCTTCACCATCGATGCCGACCAGCACACGACGTCTGGACAGTGGCGCCGGGGACTCGAGCAGATCGTTCCGGGCACGCTGGACTCTTCTCGACGAAATCCGGGCATGCGAACGATTACCATCGAGTCCGTGCGCTTTGTCGCGTCCGACGTGGCACTCGCCGATGGCCGCTACGAGATTGCGACCGACGCTGCCGGACCGGCCCGCACGATGTGGACGACGCTCGTGCTGGCAAGGGATTCGGGAGGCTGGCGTATCGCTGCCATCCGCAACATGGTACCGACAGGCTCATGACGCGACAGTGGAGACATGCGATGGATGCAGGCGCCTCAGGACATCACTCCGTGCGGAGGACGGCAGCCGTTCTCGCCCTTACGTGTCTGCTTCAGGCGTGCGCGGGCGATTCCGGTGCTCCACTCGTGAATCCACGGAGCCCTGCCGTCAACCAGACGGCGCCCGACGAATACCGCGTGCTCGTGCAGACGAGCAAGGGCGATTTCACCATTGAAGTCCACCGCGCGTGGGCACCGCGCGGGACCGACCGGTTCTACAACCTCGTCGCCAACGGCTTCTACGACAACGTCCGGTTCTTTCGGGTCATTCGCGAGCCGGAACCATTCATGGCCCAGTTCGGCATCCACGGCGAACCCGCCGTGGCGGCCGCATGGTCCGACGCCCGCATTCCTGACGACCCGGTGGTCGCGTCGAACACGCGCGGGCGAATCACGTTTGCCACGGCCGGTCCAAACACGCGCACGACACAGGTGTTCATCAACTATGGCGACAACTCCCGGCTCGATTCGCTGGGCTTTGCTCCCTTTGGCGAAGTGATCTCCGGCATGGATGTTGTGGACGCGCTGCACGCCGACTATGGAGAAGGGCCGCCGCAAGGCGACGGCCCGGATCAGGGGAGCATCGAGCGGGAAGGAACGGCCTACCTCGAACGCGGCTGGCCGCGCCTCGACTATATCCGTGTGGCTCGCGTGATCGAGTAGCAGCGGCGGACCCCCTGTGGCCCCGCGACGCGGGGCACGGGCCCGGCTAAAAGCCGGCCCCACGCGGAAAGCAACGGCCCTCCTCGTCCTGCGTGGAGGAGTTTCGTCTCAGGCGGAGCTCACTACTTGGGCCGTTCTCAGGGGGAGCAGCGGTAGGAGGCCGCGTCGTCCGGAGGGCCGCCGGCATAGTGCGGATACGACGGGTAGCTGCAGAGTGGCCGGCTCCGTTCGTCCGCAGTGACGCGGCCGTGCAGCGGCGGCGCAACGCCCCGCTCTACCCAATCGAACAGCATCGACACGCGATCGAAGGTCACCGGCAGCGGCGCCTGCGGAATCGTGCGTCCCTCGCCGTCGCTTGCGGCGTTCCGTCCGCGCAGTCCGTGGTTCGCCTGCGGAAGGACGAAGAACCGCGCGAACGAGTCGACCGCCTCCCGCCCCATCGTGTCGAGGACCGACTGGTAGTAGTCGAGCTGGGCGCCCGGCGAGGCGAGCGTGTCGTCGGTCCCGATCGTCACGATCATCTTCCCGCCGCGCGTGCGGAAAGGCTCGAGATTCGGGTCCGTGCCGTCGAGCCAGCCTGACAGCTCCACGCGCCGCACATCCAGTGGTCCGCCCTCGACATAGTCGAGCGGGTTGGCGGTCACGTCGCGCATCAGGAACCCCGTGACCCCGAGCACTCCGAGGTGCGAGTGCATCCGCGCGTCGGCCGGCGCCCCTTCCTGCCCGATGAACCTGTTCGCCTCGATCAGCCCGCTGCCCGATGGATCGGTGTTCGGCACCCACATTCCAAACGTCGTCACGCCGTGCGCGAGCGGTGTCGCGAACGAATAGCGGCTGTAGACGAACTGAAGTGTCGAGATCTGACCGTCGGTCAGGCAGGCGTCCGCGCTGGTGTCGTCGGGGTTCGGGTCGATGTTTCCCGGGCACCGCTTCGACGCCCACGGCCCCTCGGGATTCCCCGGCGTAGCGTCGAAGATGGCGCGGCAGGCGAGGTAATTGTTGATCACGCCATCTACGCGGCCGTCGAGACGGTCGCACGTCCGCATGAACTGATCGCGAAGCGTCGCCACCTTCGCCCGCGTTACCCAGTTGGCGAGCGGCTTCTCCTGGATTCGGATCAGCTCCGGCGCAAGCATGAGCGACGAGAAACTGACAATGGGTACGTTGGCGATGACGCCGTGATAGTCGTCCGGATAGCGCTGCGCCACGGTCAGCGCCTCGCGCCCGCCCTGGGAACTGCCGACGTAGTACACGAACGACGGCGACGCGCCGTAGGCCCGTTCGATGAGGACCAGCGCCGCATCACGCGTCTTCTTCATCTGCAGGTAGCCGAGGTTCCGGATCGCTTCGTCATTCAGCGTCCAGTCGGGCGACACGCCGGGGCCGGCGCGATGGCCCGAGTCGCTGCCGAACGTGACGACGCCGCGCGCAGGTCCGTTGGGGCCCCCGTCGATTGGCGCCGTCAGGTTCGGGATGACGCCGTTGAAACCGCCGCCGCCAATCTGCATCGCACGACCGTGCCACGCCCCGGGCAGCACGACGCGGAAGTTGATCGGCTGTGACGTCGGGCTCCGGTCGACCGGTGCCATCGCGCCGGTGATGCTGCAGAATCCTGGCGCGACTTCCGTGACTGCCGTCCAGATCGGCGGCTCGAGCGTGACCGCCGATACCGGTTCACCGATCGCGGAGATCGGCATGGACGTGCCGAGGCGTGCGGCTGCACACGTGGCCTCGTCAATCGATCGCGCGGCGCCCGGGCCAGACGGCGCTGCGACCGCAGCGCTCTGCCCTCGCATGGGGACGGCCCCGGCCGTCATCAGTACGAAGGCCCCTGCCAGTGCGAGCGTTGCCTGTCGCTGCATCGTGTGTCTCCTGTCGCGCCGGCTCGCGTCCACCCCCCTTCCGTCGAAGTCGACGATCGAGCGAGGCCACGGTCGTCCGGTGGGCGTCAAGTATACCCGCCCCCCGATGGCCGGTGGACTCGATGCGCGCCTCCCCCATCAGCGCGGGCTGCGTCCAGGGCCGCACCCGCAACAGTTCCGCACACGAACGGGCAAGACCACCGTGTCGCCCGGCACGCGCCTCCGCATGGTGATCGAGACGCTCGCCGCGCTCGCCGGACGTCACGGGCTGGCGGTGCGACAGCAGCGTCGTCACGTCACCGATACGCGGCCGCCTGGATGCTGTACAGGTCGGCGTAGCGCCCTCGTCTGGCCATCAGCTCGTCGTGCGTGCCGGTCTCCACCACGCGCGCGCCGTCCAGCACGACGATGAGCTGCGCCATCCGGACGGTCGAGAACCGGTGTGACACCAGGATAGTGATCCGGCCGCTGCCGGACGCCTTG
>CAZDLW010000077.1:0-21242 GCA_964505975.1 uncultured Bifidobacteriaceae bacterium
GCGGTCTCGGCGCGGGCGCGACCGGCGCACGCAGCGCCTGGGAGCGCCATGCCCACAATCGCGAGAATCACCAGGAGCTGCCAGCCCCAGCGATCGCGTCGGCAGCGCACAACAGAAGCGGGCGCGTCGCCCCCCGGTAGGCCTGGAAGCCGTGCGCAGTGCACCCCACCGGGAACACGATTGGCGTCCATACTGCGGAAGCGTCGCTCGGCGTCAGATCTATTCACCTTCACTCCGACATCGATGCAGACGAGAGACCGTTGGATTGCGATGGCCCCGGCTGCGCACACTTTACCCGATCGCAGCCGTCATGTGGAGAGTCGCCTCCCGGCCCCTGGACATTCGCTTTCCCGCGCGAACACACGCGCCACGCGTTCGCGGACGAACACGATATCCGCCGCCCGTTACAGCTGGCTCGCGCGCGGCAACACGACTCTGAACGTAGTCCCCCGGTCCGGCGTGGATTCGACGTCGATCTCGCCATCATGGAGCTGGACAATACGATAGACCATCGAGAGACCGAGCCCGGTTCCGTCATCCTTCGTCGTGAAGTAGAGGTCGAAAATCTTTCCGAGGTTCTCCGGTGGGATCCCGACACCCGTATCCTCGATGCGGATCTCGACCCGGTCGCGCGCCGCCGGCTGGCACGCCAACCTCAACGTCCCGCCATGCGGCATGGCCTGACACGCATTGATGGCCAGATTGAGCAGTGCCTGGCGCAGCATCGCCGCGTCGCCATTCACGCTGGGCACACCTGACGCGCATTCCGTCACGATCCGCACGTCCCGCTGTTCTGCTTCGACCTGGATCACCTGCACAATCTCGTCCACCAGTGCGTCCACGCGTACCGGTTGCAGACGCAGGTCTTCGGGTCGCGCGAACTTCAGGAAGCCCTGCACGACCTCATCGAGACGGCGAATCTCGCTCTCGATGATCTCGACGTGCGACAGGGCGCTGTGCACCTCGGGTGGAAGCGCTGCCGTCCGTCCGCTCGCCAGTCCAAGCATCCCGCCCGCAGCAACCGGCTCGGGCTGCCTCGCGACGTCCATCACGCCATTGCGGATCTTCGTTCGCAGCAGCTCCAGGTGAATCATCATCGCGTTGAGCGGATTCTTCACCTCGTGCGCAATACCGGCGGTCAATCGGCCGAGCTCCACCAGCTTCCGCGAGTACGCCAGGGTGGACTGCATGCGTGACAGATAGGCCAGATTCCGCGACACGAGCAGCACACCCACCAGGTCGCCGCCCGTACCGGCGATGGCATGCGTCATCGCCAGCGTGTCGGCGACGTCGGGGACCCGGGCCGTGTCGCGTCCGGGAGTCGCGTCCGTTCCGCCGGTGTCGGCCACGCCCTTCGCGTCGGACGATTGAACATGGATCGGCCCGCGGGACGTTCGGTTCAAGAGCGTCTCCTCGACGAGCGTGCGATACGGGTGGCCCACCGGCAGCAGCCCGTGAATGGCCTGGCCGATCGCATTCGGAGGGAGCATCCGCTGCATCGCAGGATTGCCGAACAGGAGCTCACCGGACGGATTGAACAGCGCGACGGCGTCTTCGAGATGCTCGACGGCCGACTGCAGGTGCGCCTTCTGACCGGCCAGCAGCCTCCGGTCCGCCGAGAGCTGGGCGCTCACGGCATTGAAGAACGTGCCGAGCTCGCCGAATTCATCGCCTGGCGGCAAATCGAGGGTCACGCCGAACTCGCCCTTGCCGAGCCGTGTCAACCCGCTCCGGATCACGTGAATCGGTCGGAGCAGGAGCTGCGAGAGCAGCCCCGCCACGAACACGGCGATGACGAGCGCAACGACCGCCGTGACGATGGCGGGCTGCAGCCAGGCATTGAGCTCGTCCCGCAGCAGCAGCGTCGACACCCCTACATGGATTGACCCGAACGCCTCGTCTCCGTCGGGCGTCGCCAGAATCATCTGTTGCCTGACTTCGAACGTCCGCCCCTGGGCGGAGTAAATCGCCTGCAGCTGATTCGTCGAGCTCTCCTCCACCAGCCGCCCCAGGTCCGCGCGCGGCGGCGGCTGTGTGCCCACCTGTTCCGGGTTCCAATGAGCCACCACGACGCCGTCGGTATCGTGAATGGCCGCACCCACGACGCCCCCGCCGTAGATGCTCGATTCGAGGATGGATCGCATCCCCGGGTCGGTCCGCAGCGCCTCGTAGGGGTCCGAATCCGCGCTGCTCGACCTCAGCACGGCAGTCGCATGGTGCAGGATGGCGTTGGCGAGCAGTTGCGCACGCGAATGGCTCTCGTACAGGACAACGTTGCCCAGACGCATCACGTAGAGCGCACTGAGCGCCACGACGGCCACTCCAACGATGGCGGTGACGCCAGCGATTTGCTTTCCGCGGATGCCCAGGCGCATGGCGCTCCGTCCAGCATCTAGCGAGGCTGCGCCTCAGACGCGCAAGCATGTTCGGGGGCGGCTCCGCCTCGCTAGATGGCAGTATCTTCTGCCCGCACCCCCGCGTACGAAACGTCTCGACGGGTCACACGCTCCGGCGGCGCTACGACCGCCATCGGACCCGTTGAGGTGTGGGTCGACTCATGGCGACACGGTCTCGGTCTCTTCCGCGTGACGTTTGCCCGTCACACGGCCGCGCAACTTGTTCAGCTTGTTGTGCAGCGTCTTCAGACTGATGCCCAGGATCTCGGCGGCACGCGTCTTGTTATCGTGCGTGTGCTCGAGGGTCATCAGAATCAGACGGCGCTCAGCCTCTTCTACTGTCGTCCCGGGTCCGAGCGACAGCGTGGGCTTCACCACGTCCGGCGATTCGGTGACGAGCGGCGGCAGGTGCTTCGCCTCGATGAACTCCCCCGAGGCGAGGATCACGGCACGTTCGATGACATTGCGCAGCTCGCGGACGTTCCCCGGCCAGTTGTATTGTTCGAGGATGCGCATCGCCGCGGCATCCACCGCGGACACGTGCTTGTTGTTGCGCACGTTGAACTCGGAGAGAAACGACTGAATCAGCAACGGCAGGTCTTCCTTCCGCAGTCGAAGGGGCGGCAGCTCGATCGCGAACACGTTGAGACGATAGTAGAGGTCCTCGCGCAGTTTGCCGTTCTTCACCGCGTCGGCCGGATTGGCGTTCGTGGCCGCAATCACGCGCACGTCCACGGACTGCTCGTGGCGACCCCCGAGCCGGCGGAAGCGGCGCTCTTGCAGCACTCTCAGCAGCTTCACCTGCGTCGCCGGTGTCATTTCGGCGATTTCGTCGAGGAACAGCGTTCCACGATCGGCCAGCTCGAAACACCCTTCGCGCCGGTCTACGGCACCGGTGAACGCACCTTTCTCGTGGCCGAAGATCTCGCTCTCGAGCAGCGTTTCGGGAATTGCCGCACAGTTGATCGGGACGAAGGCCATCTGTCCACGCGGCGAGAGCTGGTGGACGATCTGTGCCACGAGCTCCTTTCCAGTGCCCGATTCCCCCCAGATCAACACGGACGCCGAGGTCGGAGCCGCCTGTTCGATCGTCTGATACACCTTCCGCATGTGCGGGCTGCTGCCAATCATGCGTCCAAAGGTGCCATGCTCGCGCAACTGCTTCCGCAGCACCTTGACTTCCCGCAGCGTGTCCTGTCGCTCGACAATCTTGTCGAGCAGGATTTTCAGGCGCTGCGGCTCGATGGGCTTGGTCAGGTAGTCGTACGCCCCTTCCTTGATGGCTTCGACGGCGGTCTCTACGGTCCCCTGGGCGGTCAGAATGACCACCGTGTGGTCACCGCCGTCGTCCTTGAGCACCCGCAGCAGCTCCAGACCTCCCATGCGCGGCATGACCAGGTCGCTGATGATGATGGAAGGTCGGAAGGCGGTAATGCGCTGAAGCGCCTCTTCGCCATCGCCGGCCGAATCGGCGGCGAAGCCCCAGGTACGCACGAGCTCGGTCAGGCCCAGCCGCGTGCTGGGCTCGTCTTCCACGATCAGCACACGCTCGCCGGAGGTAGTGGACGTCATGTCAAGCCTCGAAGCCGCAATTCCGGGGGGCGGCGAGCGGCTACACGTGATACTAGCTTGTCATTTTTACACGGTCCAGCTCATCCTCGAGAAACAGCCCCAGGCACTGACCGGCAGCCCGACAGGCGCCAGAATCGAGAATCAGGTGTCCGAGCTCCCCTCCGACATGCCACCCACGCCAACCCACGCCGCGCCGCACGCCGTCCACGCACGCATGGTTGCCATCGGGGAAGTGCTGCTCTGCTCCAGTGTGCCCACACAAGTCTCCATCGGCTACCTCCTTCTGGTGGCCGGCATTGCGCCGCTCACCCCCGATGGCCAGCTGTCGCTGACCTACGTACTCGCCCTGTCGCTGTTGGATACGGTCGCCCTGATCCTGCTGATGGTCCTGTTCACCCGATCGCACGGCTACCGCGTGTCCGACCTGTGGCTCGGGAACCGGCCCGTGGCCGCCGAGGCGAAGCTGGGACTCTGGCTCGTTCCGGTGGTGTACCTCGTGGTCGTCGTCGTGCTGAACGTGGTGCGCCTCGCGGCCCCGTGGATGCGGACGGTCCCGACCAATCCACTCGAGGAGTTGGCCGCAACGGGCACCACCGAGGCAGCCCTTCTGGGCCTGGTGGCCATTATCGCGGGCGGCATCAGAGAGGAACTCCAACGCGCGTTTCTGCTCGTACGCTTCGAGCGGCACCTTGGTGGAGCCACCGTCGGCATCGTCGTGCTCAGCGTGGCGTTCGGCCTGGGCCACTGGGTGCAAGGGCTGGATGCGGTGGTGACGACCGGGCTGCTGGGTGCGCTGTGGGCGGTCGTGTACCTGAAACGGCGGAGCAGCATCGCACCCGTCGTCAGTCACGCCGGTTTCAATAGTCTCGAAATTCTGCGCGTGGCACTCATGCGGAGGGGATGAGCCCGTGTTGGGAACCCCATAGTTCGCGCACCGGCGACCGGGGCGTTACCCGTTGCGAAGGGGAACCTCGACCACCTGCGTGCGCGCTCGAAGATCGCGCAGCCATTGTCCCACGACGACAGCGCGCCGGGCGGCCGCCGCACGCTGCCGAGCGATGACTTCCACCTGCTCGAAGGGGACGAGCAGACCGTCTCGCATGAACTCCGTGGGGTTCGCGTCGTAGTACCGGCGCACCTCCTCGTCGCTCACCTGAAAGGCGGCGCCGAAGCGCTGATCGAGATAGGCCTGGATGCGGAGGCTGTCACGCGCAAGCGCTCTGATGCTCCGCTCGTCGAGTCCTGTCGTCTCCATGAGCCGTTGGAGGTCGGAGCCCGCATACTGGGTCATCAGCGTGACCTGGGCGTCCACCGCCTGGGGGTCCGGTTCGGGCGGAGGAAAGCGTGCCACCTCGTTCAACAGCAGTTGGCGGTCGATCAACCGCTCGATCGCGGCCCGTTCGGGATCCTCGCCCGCCCTCGTCTCGATGAGTCCCAGACCGAGTGCTGCCCGCACGTCGGTCAACGTGATGATGACCGAGCCAACGCGAGCCACGACCCGATCCAGCAGCTGCCCCGCAAAGGCTGGCGACAGCGCGATCACGCACCATGCACACACGCACAGACGCAGCGCCCCCGATCGGCGCGTGGTTGGACGGCTCCTCCGGAGCCATCTCCCGCTGCGGTCGTGCCCTCGTCTCCAGGCATGAGCCCCCGAGGTTGACGCCTCATGCGTCGCACGGTCGGACGTGCGTCCTGAGCGGGCGTTATGGAAGTCAGACATGGCCACCTGCTAGAACGCCGGACCGAGCGACAGGTGCAGCACCCAGCCACGCTCGCGATCGGGCTGGCCGGGTACGAGTACGCGTCGATCGACGTTGAATCCCAGATCGAGCCGGATTGGGCCAACCGGCGAGCGGTACCAGACGCCGAACCCCGGCGCCAGGCGCAGGTCCGTGATGTCCAGGTCGCTCACCTGCGGATAGACGTTGCCGGCATCGAGAAACGTGACGCCCTGCAACGCTCCGAACAGCGCGACTCGCAACTCGGCGTTGAGGATGACGACGCTGTTGCCACCCCTGGGAAACCCCTGCTCCGTGCCGAGGCGGTCGAGCGAGAACCCACGCACCGTCGTGTCGCCGCCCGCAAAGAAGCGTTCGCTGGCGGGCAGGTCCTCCACGACACTCACGCTCGGCTCTCCGTCGTCTCCCGTCTCCGTCACTTCGCGGGGGAATCCCCGGGCCGCACCCACCCGGCCGCCGAGCGCGAGCACGATCCGGCGCGTGGTCGGCAGACGCCGAAACGAAAACACCTGGACGTAGCTCTTGAGAAAACCCACCTCGGACCCGATGAGGCGCGCGGCCAGATCGCCGTCGACCACCATGAACGTGCCTCGGGACGGATCCAGCAGATCGTCCCGCGTGTCGCGGATGATCGAGCCTGCGAACTTCGACAGCCGGACCTGCGGGAACAACCGATCGATCAACGGTCTGTCCTGCTCGGGAAAGCTTTCGTCGAAGAACAGCGTGGTGCGCTGCACCGAGTAGCGTGCCATCACACTGTAGCGTGGCGAGAGCCGCATCCCGAGTTCGGCGCGCGCCTCGCGGGTCGCGAAGCTGAACCTCGTCCGAACCGCCTGATCGAAAATGCCCGTCACGAGGGCATCGGCCCTCGTCCCGAAGACACGCGGCTCGCGGTACGTGGCGAACACGCGGTACTCGTTCAGCCCGTAACTGCCTTCCGCTCCGGGCCGATCGACTGGTTCGGTGCCGTCGGCCTGGCCGACATCGCGGGCTCGGAGACTCACTCGCGTGAAGAGACTGACGGCGCGATTCTTCCCCCACAGATTCCGGCGGCCGACCTCGAAGAACCCGCGCGGCACGAGCTCCAGCCGTTCCCGCACGACACCGCCGATGTTTCGCGTGCGAAATCCTCCCTCCACGCCTCCGCCGAAGCCGAGCGTGTTCGGGGATGCTTCCTCGACGTGTATCAGAACGTCCCTGCGCGGCTCGCTGGTGTGCGCCAGCGGCTCGATCTGCACGCGGCGGAACAATCCAAGCGCGACGAGCCTCGAACGGCTTTCAATGAGCGCCGAATACCCCAGTGGCTCTCCCGACCGCAGCAGCAGCTCCCGCTGTATCGTTCGGTCGCTGACGCGCTCGTTGCCCGTGATGATGACGAAGTCCACGAAAATCTGCGGACCCTCGACAATCACGAACCGGACATCCGCCACGGTGTCGCCCTCGAGCAGGGTGACCTCTGGATCCACGACGACGCTCTCGTAGCCCCGATTGCGGTACTCCAGGTCGAGACGGTCCCGGTCGCCCAGCAGCACGAACTCGGAGAACGGCATGCCGGGTCTCGACGCGACGATCTGCCGGAGCTCCGCCTCGTCCAGGCCGTCGACCCCCTCGAACGCCAACGTGCGGACGACCGTCTGTGGCCCCTCCGTGACGTCGATCACGACCTCCACTCGGAGCATCGAGTCGCCATCCCGGTCGGGCGGCAGCACGGCGATACGCGGCGTCACGCCAATCTGCGTGAAGCCCCGACTCCGGTAGGCGTTCACGACCGCCGTCACGCCGCTGTCGAGCGTGCGGCGTACGAACGAGTCGCCACGCCGCAGTCGCAGGATTTCTTCCAATTCGCCATCTGGAATGGCGGCGTTGCCGATGATTTGTACCTCGTCGACCAGATGACGAGGCCCGCGGTTGGTATGGAAGGTGATGATCAGTTCCCCATCGACCTCACTGCGGGTATACGTCGCCTGCGCGTCCGCATAGCCCCTGTCGAACAGGTAGTTCTCGATGGCGCGGGCGGCATCCTCGAGGAGGTCCTCATCCGCCGAGGCTTCGGCTCGCACTGGGACCAGCCGGTCGCGTTCGTTCGCCGGCAGTGGATCGCCGGAAAACGCCACGACCACGCGCGGGCCGCGCTCTGCCGTGACGGTGACGGACGCCACCCGACCGGCCTCGTCGAACGAGACCACGTGATTGGTGCGGGCTTCGTAGTAGCCGCGCGCGCGCATACGATCGACATACGCATCCAGCTGGCGATCGATGGCCGCGGCGTCGTACGGCTGCCCCGGCTGAATGTCCGGCAGCCCGATGATTGCCGTCTGATCCGGATCGACCTGCCGCAGCAGCACGTCCCGGACGATCGCACGCGGGCCGGATTCGATCTGCACGACGAGCGTGGCGCGATCCGGGCGGTGCGTTTCTTCGATGGACGTGGAGATGCCGGCCTGCGGATACCCCCGGCTGCGGTACGCCGCCCGCAGCGCGTCAGCCACCTCGGCGGCACGCCCGGCCGTGGGCGCGGTACCGAACCGATCGACCACGACCCGTCGGAGCTCTCGCTCGGGCAGCCCCAGCGCCCCTCGAAACTCGACCCGGTCCACCGGGTGCAGCGGCACCACGTCGTACCGCAGTCGGATACCGTCCTCTGCTTCCTCCGCGTGCGGCTGCACGTCCTCGAAACGATTCAGGCTCATCAGGCGGGCGATCGTGTCGCGGATATCGCGCATCGAGAGCGGTTGTCCAATCGCACCGCTCACCAGCCTGGTGATCAGCGGATCGATGACGCGCTCTCCTTCCTGCTCGACAACCACCTCGACCACCCGTTCCCCGAACTGGGCGTGCGCGACCGGCGCCGCACCAAGGTGCAGAACGCAGAGCGCGAGCGACAGCATGCACGTGGGGCAGGCGCGACGCAGCCGGGGGTAGGCGGCCGCCGCCGGCCCGGCCTCTGGCGTATCGGGTCCTGCGGTCCTGATCATCAGAAGACGCGTCTCACCCTCACGTCGAGTGCATACGTGCGGTCCTCGTTGCGCGACAGAATCCAGGAGAACCGATCCGTCTGATCGTACTCGAGCAGCACGATCTGATCGCTCGTGGAGGACGACACGCTTCGCGAATAGGTCAGGTAGACGCGGTCGGAGAGGCGTTTCCCGATGGTCACGCGCGCCGCCGGATCGATCCCTGAGGCGTGCTGGTGCGGGTCGACCAGCGACGGCGTGATCTGGAACGTGTCCACGCCGAAGGTTTGTTCCACGACACGGCCCACTTCGGACGAGATCGCACCCGTGAGGGCGCGGGTTGCCCGCTCGCGCAGGAGCTGCTGTTGCGGGGTAATGTCCGTGCTGTAGCGCAGGAGCTCCATCTCGCGGCCCGGCGCTAGATCGCCAAAGAGGAGCGCGAGCACCTCCACCTCCGCCAGCGGAGGATCCGAGGTGAACTCGAGAGCCAGACGGTCCGCCGGCCCTGTGGCGCGCACAGTGACATTGTAGGTATCGCCCGGCACACGCACGCGCGTCTCGGTTTCCACGTCGAAGAACGGCTCGATGCGTGTGGGGTTGTTGAAGTCCACCGTGCCGCGCGTCACCAGGTATCGACGGCCCTCGAAGGTAATCTCGCCGCGATCGACCTCGGCGCGTCCGAACAACAGGGGGCGATCGTACGTCCCGGAGAGCTGCAGATCGGCGCTGGCCACGAGCCGCGCCATGCTGTTGCGCACCTGCAGGGTGGACAGCGCGGCAATGCGCACGTCGTACCGGAGCGGCAGCGTGGCCTGGAGCGATGGAGCCGGTTGCGTTCCGCCGGACGCCTCTCCCAGATCGAACAGGCCCGCCTCGAACGGCCTCGAGTACATCGCGTCCCGCACGATCACGTCCCCGCTCAGCGTTGCGAGATCGGTCGTCCCGTGCAGCAGCAGATCGGCATCCACCAGCGAGCGCATGCCCTGTGGAAATCGCAGCCGCATGTTCCGGCCGTTCATCGTCACGTCGAACCGCCCAGGCAGGTAGCCGTCCTTGTCGATGCGGCCACTGAACTGTACGTCTCCGCCGCCGATCCTGGCGCTCAATCCATCGAGGCTCACCCCTCCCGTGTCGAACTGCAGCGCTCCGTTGATGGTCTCGAGTGCGTGCGGCAGTCCGAAGTGTCGAATCCGGCCGTCCTCCAAACGAAACGTCCCGCCCACCAGTGGATCCCGCATCGGACCCTCGAGGTGCGCCGACAGTACGGCCCGCCCCGAGCTGCGTACCTCGGAAAACAATCCCTGGAGCACTGCCAGGTTCGCATCCCCCGTTGCCCGAACGTCGATTCGCTCGTCGTGCAGGCTCACCGTGCCGGAGATGTCGAGCGCCGTGCCTTCGCCCTCGAGGCGCATGTCCGCGATGCGAAGGGCGTGGCGATCCAGCGCCACCCGGATCGGCACGAGTCGATCCGCCTCCGGATCCAGCGCATTCAGCAGGCGATAATCGAACAGACGCAGGTCCAGACGATCCACGCTCACGTCCACCAGCAGGTTGTCGATGTCCGCCAGCTCACCCACGACGCGGACGGTGCCGCTGGCCACGGCCGTCGTGAACGGCGAGAGCCTCGGCTCGAACGTCCGGACGTAGGGATCCAGCGATGTATCGGCCACGTTGAACGACAGCTCCGCAGTCATCCCTTCCGTCAGGGCGATGCGGCCGGCGCCCGATACCGCCAGCCGGGGAGATGCCGCCTCGAATCGCACCGTCAGCATGTCGTCGTCGATGCCGAGCGTGCCGACGACCTGTCCGATGCCTTCGTCGCCGATGAAGAAGTCCTGAATCGTTCCACGTACATCGTATCGGGGCGTGTCGAACCGGCCGCTGCCGCCGGCATTCAGGTCGAGCAACCCCGAGAGCGGCAGCGTCGAGCGCTCGGCCAGCCCCAGGCTCTCGACCGGAATCTGCCGCGCGTCCAGGTTGAAGGAATACGTGCCATTCAGGCCGACATACGCGGCCCCTGTCCCACGGCCACCATCCTTGTCCAGCTCGATGTTGTCGAGCGTGATGCCGGATCCCTCGAAGCGCAGCACCGCGACCGCCCGGTCGAACGGTTCTCCGTATGCGAGCCCTTCCCGCACGCTCATCGTGCCAAAGCCGAACGGCTCCTGATACCGGCCGAACAGGTGGAACTCTCCCGACAGCAGTCCGTCGACCGCGTATTCGTCGAGCCCGAACGCGTGACGCAGGTCCACGATCGGCCGGTCGACGACCCGGATGCGGGCGTTGATCTCCTCGCCGCCGTCCCGCCGCGGAAATCCAAGCGAGAAGCGGCCGTCGGCCTCGATAGTCGCCTGGTCATGCGTCACCACGACGTCTTCCACGTCCACGTACGCGTCTTCGATCACCGCGCGGCCCCGAGCCGATCCCCACAGCACGTCCCAGGCACGCATCCGCTCGCCGGTGAAGACACCCTCGATCCGTGGAGCGCGGAAGCTCTGGAGCATCACGCCGTCGAACGTTCCATGTCCGCCGATTGGAATCGCCCCCGTCGGCGAGCCAAACGCCGTGACCACACCGGCCAGGAGACGGTCGCTCGCCTGCCAGTCCGCGCTCGTGACGTGAAACGGCAGCCGCGACCGCTCGCCGTAGGCCGTCCGCCCCTCGAACTCCACGTAGGTTTCAGGCGTAGAGAGCCGGCCCCTTCCAATCTCGATCCACTGCGGCGTCAACGTGTAGGTCAGCGCACCGCCAATCGGTACCGGTTCTCCCGACAGCTCGGGGCTGAACGGAGTCGCGGCGTTGTACGCCTCCTGTCGATCGACCACCTCCATCGACATGTCGCGGGTCATCAGCGACACACCGGGAGGCGGGGTGACCTGCAGATCACCGGTCATGTGCCGCTCGGCAAACCGTCCCAGCGGCCATTCCAGGCGGTTGCGCCCCGACACGCGGCCGTCCACCCGAATTCCGTCCACCTGCAGGAATGCCATCATCGTGGGCAGACTGACACCCGCATACCTCGCGTCGAACATGGCGCGCGCGGGAACAGCGGGGTTGCCGAGCGGCGCCATTCGATACTCGAACCGCGCGCTCCCGCCGTAGGCTCCTGCCGTGGCCTCGGTCACCTCGAGGGCCTCGGGCACCCAGCGCACCTGGCCCCGCACGTTCTGGAAGCGGTAGTCGTCCACGCCCGCCAGCCGACTTTCGAACGCGCCTTTCAGCTCGCGCCCGGTCCTGGTGGCACCATCGGGCAGCGTCTCGCGGAACAGATGAAAGGTCCCCGTGAAGTCGCCGGTGCCGGACAACGAGAAGCGATCGTTCGCGAAGAAGATCTCGCGCATACGCGGCAACTCGATCGCGGACCGCACCATGTACATCTGCTCCGGCCAGTGCGCAAGGTTGACGTCCCCGTTCACCACCGTGCGCGCACCGTCGGTCGTCAGGTCGATGCGGTCGAACACCACGCGGGTGCCGTCCACGGTAAACGTGGACGTCATCCCGGCGCCAAACGGGAGGTAGTCCAGAATCCGGACGGTGCCATCCGAAAAGGAGGCCTGGCCGGCGTACCCGTCAGCGGGCTTCGTCACGACGATGTCGATGTTGCGCGCGACGACCTTCCAGGGTGTGAGGGGGTCGTCGTACGTGAACTCGCCGCCGCGCGCGCGCACGTACTGCGGCGTGATGGTCCATCGGCTCTCGCCGCCCGGAGCCCCACGCTCCGGGAGCCGGGGAAAAGTATGGCCGTCTGGGAGCTGCTCGACGTGCATACGCCAGTCGGCAATCTCGATGGCGTCGAAGACAACCCGCCGGTCGAACAGCGTCTCCCACGGCATCGAGATGCTGATCCGTCCGGCGGTGAAGAACGCCGGCGAATCCGGCGTTGGTCCGTCTATGGTCAGATCCTCCACGACGAACGTGCCGCTCCAGAGGCGGATGGACAGATTCCCGATGCGCATCTGGCGTTGGAGGGCCCGCGACCCCTGTTCCTCGGCCTGTGCCTTCAAGACGGGCCCGAGATCCATCGACACGGTCGTCACGAACGCAGCCGCCAGGAGAACCAGGCACACGATCACCATGACGCCCACGACGCGCAGCAGCTTGACGAGTGTTCGACGTATCTTCACGTGCACTCCACGCGATGTCCCGCCCGCGGGCTCCGAATCGGCGCGAGAGGAACGGCAGCAGGCGGCGGGCGTCACCGCCCCCCGTCATACGAGATCGCCGGACATCGAGGTCCTCACCGGGCCTCTCGCGAGCCAGGAGCCGGACGCATCCCCGTCGGACCAGCCAAGGGCTCCCGCCCTTGATATCCCAGCAGAGCCCTTGGCTGGTTGCCAGTATCTCCTGCCGCGCTTCGCGCGGCTCGGACCGCTATGCAGTCGGGACAACGAGTACAAAATTCGCGCTCCGGGCCGCATAGCGGTCCAGGCGGGTCCACCCGCCCCTCCGTTATTATTCGACCACGACCAGGACGGTATTGGCCTCGATCGACTGGCCCTCGGCCGCATGCACCGCCCTGACGGTGCCGGCCCTCGGCGCTCGCAGCTCGTTTTCCATCTTCATGGCTTCGACCACGACGAGTCCCTGGCGCTCGATCACCGCGTCGCCAGGCTCGACGAGCACCTTGACGACCCGTCCCGGCATCGGCGCCGCGACGGGAATCGGACCATCGGCACGTGCCGCGCCGGCCCGGCGTGCCAGGCGCGATCGCGCAGCGCGCGAATCGATCATCCCGACCGGCACCGCATGGCCGTCGACGTGCACGGTCAGGCGACCGGCTCCGTGATCTTCGATCGTAACCTCGTAGCTCAACGAGTCCAGCAGCAGCGACCAGACGCCGTCTGTCTCTATGACGCTGGCCGTGACCTCCTGGTCATCGAGCCTGACGCGCCATCGGTCCCCACTGCGACGCACCTCGACTGTTCGCGTCGCCCCCCCCACGTCGAGGTTCACGGTCACTCGCGAAGACCCTCGACCCGTCCCCGTATCTTCCATCTCCCCTCGACACGGCGTCCGCCGCCAGCGGAACCGTGGCCCGCAGATGTCGGAGGCGCAGCGGACCGGCGCATCGTTGCATAGAGGGCAGCAGCAATGGCCGCCGCCCGCTGTGACGAAGGATCGGCCATGAAGAATGGCTTGCCCTGGCGCCTCTGCAAGAGTTCGTCCAGATACTCCGTATGAATTGTTGCTTCGACGAACTCTGGCTGGCGCATCATCCACTGGAAAAAGGGGACACTGGTCCTGACGCCGTGGACCTCGTATTCTCGCAGCGCCCGGCGCATGCGATCGATCGCCTGCGGCCGATCCTCGCCCCACGCGACCAGCTTCGAGATCAGCGGATCGTAATGGATCGGCACCTCGGCACCTGCATCGATCCCGCTGTCGTTGCGGATGCCTGGACCATCGGGAACCCGGACCGCCGTCACGCGGCCTGGTGACGGCATGAAACCCGCGTCGGCATCCTCGGCATAGATGCGACACTCGATGGCGTGACCGCTCGGTACACCCACCTGGTCTAGGGCCAGCGTCAGGCGTTCTCCCCGCGCAATTCGGATTTGCCATCGCACGAGATCGATGCCGGTCACCATCTCGGTGATCGGGTGTTCGACCTGGAGGCGGGTGTTCATCTCCAGGAAGTAGAAGCGGCCATCCTCGTCGAGCAGAAACTCGACCGTGCCGGCATTGGTGTACCCGACCGACGCCGCCACGGCGACGGCCGCACGCATCAGGCGGTCGCGAAGCTCGGGCGAGACGACGGGGGACGGGGACTCCTCGATGACCTTCTGATGGCGCCGCTGTATCGAGCATTCGCGTTCGACGAACGGCAGCACGCGACCGTGCCCATCCGCCAGCAACTGGATCTCCACATGACGCGGCCGCAGGATACGCCGCTCGATGTAGATGTCGGGTTCACCGAACGCGGCAGCGGCCTCCGACCGCGCGGCGCGAACGGCACCCGCAAGATCGTCAGGGGCCTGCACGACACGCATGCCCTTGCCACCTCCCCCGGCCACCGCCTTGACGACGAGGGGATAGCCAATGCCGGCCGCGATGTGCGCGATCTCCCCGGTGGACACGCCGGTGCCCAACGGATCCTGCGTCCCGGGCACGACGTCCACACCTGCGGCAATCGCCGCGCGTCGTGCGGCCGTCTTGCTGCCCATGAGCCGGATGGCGTCCGGCGTGGGACCGATGAATATCAGGCCGGCGTCAAGGCAGGCCGCGGCGAACTCGGCATTCTCCGCCAGGAATCCATACCCTGGATGGACGGCGTCAGCCCCGGTGCCGCGCGCAGCGTCGATGAGACGGTCAATCCGCAGGTAACTGTCGGCCGGGGCGCTCGAACCAATGGCGACGGCCTCATCCGCCATCCGGACGTGCCGGGCCGCGCGGTCGCAGTCCGAATACACGGCCACCGAGGCGAGCCCCATGTCGCGGCACGCCCGCAGCACGCGCACGGCAATCTCTCCGCGGTTGGCGACGAGTATCTTGTGCAAGTCACATCAATTCTAACGAGGCTGCTGGCCTCAGACCGCCGAGCATGTCTGAGACGCACGCGTCCGCCGCGCGGTCACCGGATGACACCTCGGCGGACGGCGTAGAGCACGATCTCCGCGGCGCTGTGAAGATCGAGCTTTTCCATGATATGAGCGCGGTGGGTCTCGACAGTGCTGGGGCTCACGGACAGCAGCGCCGCCATCTCCTTGTTGGTCTTGCCCTCGGCGATGAGCTGAAAGATTTCGCGTTCGCGCTCCGACAGCGACTCGTAGCGATCGGTGATCCCCTTGTCGGCAAGCTGTCGGACGTAGTCGTCGAGCATGACGCGCGCAATGGACGGGCTGAAAAACGACTTGCCCTTCGCCACGGCGGCAACCGCCTGGATGAGATCGACGTCCGCCGAGTCCTTCAACAGGTACCCGGTGGCACCTGCCTGGAGGATCTGCGTGACGTAGGCCTCGTCCGCATACATACTCAGCACGAGGACGCGCGTCGAGGGCGACTTCCGGGCAATCTGGCGCGTGGCTTCGATCCCGTTCAGCAGCGGCATCGCCACGTCGAGGATGGCCACATCGGGCTTGTGCTCCTCGGCCCGCCGTACGGCCTCACGGCCGTCGCCGGCTTCGGCCACGACCTCCCACTCGGGCCGCTCCTCGAGGACTTTGCGAAGCCCCTGCCGGACCACGGTGTGATCGTCGGCCAGCAGGATGCGCAGTTTCGTGGCTGTCATCCCGCCAGCAGCTCCGCGGACGGCGTCGTCTCACCGACGGTCACGGGAACCGGAAGCACGACCACGAGACGCGTGCCTCCTTCTGGTCGCCTCTCGATCACGAACCGGCCGGACAGCGCCTGGGCGCGCTCGCGCATGCCGATCAGGCCGAGCCCATGCTGGGCGCGCGTCGAGGCCATCCCAATCCCCCTCCCATCGTCTTCGACACACAGGCGAAGCTCACCGGCGCGCCGGCTGACGTTGACGGTGCAGTTCTGCGCCCCGCTGTGACGTGCGACATTCGTCAGCGCCTCTTGCACAATCCGATAGACACACACTTCGATATCGGCGGGCAGCCGCACATCGAGTCCGTCACGCACCAGCTGCGCCCTGATGCCGGTGCGCGTCGTGAAGCTCCGCAGATATGCCGTCAGCGTCTCCGGCAGCCCGAAATCATCGAGCATGGACGGATGGAGCAGCTGCGACAGGTCTCGTACGCTCTGCAGCGTCCCCTCGGCGAGGGCGCGCGCGTCTTCGAGCGACGCGCGGGCACGCGGATCGTGTTCCACGCTCCGCAATGCGACCCCCACTCCCATCTTGATGGCCGTCAGCGCCTGCCCGACTTCGTCGTGCAGCTCGCGCGCCAGATTGCGCCGCTCCTGCTCCTGTGCCTCCACCAACCGCGCGGACAGCCGTTCGAGATCCTGCCTGGTCTGGCTCTCGGCACGGCTCTGCCGACGAGTCTCGCGCTCCAGTCGCCCGATCCGCCAGAAGGCCACGGAGGCGACGACAATCCCGAGGGCCACGGCAACCGAGACAATCGTGAGGGCATTGATCCAGACCTCACGGTACATCAGCGACGCCTCGATTTGGTAGAGCTGCTGCGACAGACGCTGCAATGCCGACAGGCTGTCCACCACGCCAAGCACGTCGTTGCGCGCCGGCACGACCTCGGCGTTCAGCATGGCCGCGGCGGCCGCATTACTGCTGGGCAGGTCCGGCGAAAACACGAGATCGAGCGTGTCCCAGTAGCGCACCAGTTTGAACTGCAGGTCCCGCCAGTGCTCGCGCTCGATCGGCAGCTCCACTTCGAGCAGATAGGCCGGCAACAGCTGCTCGATCTCCATGCGGATCTGTCTGATTTCGTTGCGATAGTAGTCGCGACTGATCGTCCCGGAATCCACCAGCGCGTCGCGGAGGTAGATGGACCCCAACAGGACGTTGTTGCGGACCGTCGAGCGCGTCCGCTCGCCCCGCACGAAAGACTCGTGCATGGCGTTGACGCGGCTCTCCACGTCCTGCAGACTGCGAATCAGCTGGTAGCCGGAGAGCAGCCAAAGGCCGAACACCACGCCGAAACCGGCGAGGAGCGCCCCGCGGATGGACGGGGTGGGACGGACGTGCCGCCCGGACGTGGAGGAAGCGCGGTCCACATTTAGATCGTAGCCCTCGCGCGGAGAGGTCGTCCAGCGCACGTCCGTCCCTGCCAGCCGGGAGCCCGACGCGGAGGTCCCGCGGCTGGCCATCATGAATGGCACTCTCGCTGCCCGCCGCCGCACCCGCATCCACGGGCTGCCTGCAGCTGGCAGGCGTCCCGGCCCGGCGCGGGCCAGGAGCGAAACACGGTCACGCGGCCACGGAACCCAGGATCGCTTCGCTCCACCCGGCAGGGCCGGCGGCGTGCGTCAGATAGGCTGCTGGCAACCGCTTCAGGAGACGCCGCTGATCGATCCCGACATTCCGCACGACCACCGGCACGTCAACGGCGCGCAGCAGCACCCGATCGGCCCAGTCGTCGCCGAGCCCCACCACCAGCACTGAATCGCCGTGGAGCCGGTACAGCGAGATCAGCAGCCGGGTCGCATGTGCCGGGTCTTGTACCCCGGTCGCGAAGTGGAAACGCGGGCCGCTGAAGCACCGGAAACCAGCCCGGCGCATGGCGTTGAACAACCGCGTCCGATCGCGGCTCGACGCCCCGGCCATCTCGAACGGCTCATCGTATTCCCGCTGCAGCGACAGTTGCGCGTCGAGCGGCGACAGCCCCTCCCGTTGGGCGAGCTCGCCGGCCGAGAGCCGGCTGAAACCCACCACCGACACTTGCAGCGTGTCCACGATCTGATACAGCGCATCACAGACAACCTGGCGCCGCTCGCCGAACTCGATCACCTCCCATTCGCCGGCGTCACGGCCGAGGTTGGGCAAGTCTGCGAAGTACCCTTTGGGGATGTACAGTGCGGCCCCGCTCTCGCAGATGAACGGCTCCCGCAAGCCCAATTCACGCTGCAAGCGCAACAACTCCGCGGCAGAATGATGCGAGGTCAGCACCAGGGGGACCTTCTGTGCCGAGAGCGTGCCAACCGCCGCAGCGGCCTCGGCCCACGAGCGGGTGGCCGGGTCCCGCAACGCCCCATCCACGCCCGTGAAGACCACCAGCGATGTCGATCCCGCGCCGTCGGAGGGCGCGCCGATCCCGCGACCCGACCGGTCGATCATCGTGAACGGAACCACGGTCACTCGTCTGACTTCCAACACCCATCCCCCAACGGCGGACCGGCGACCCTCAGCCGGCCCCCGGCTCGGCACAATCCGTTGTCCGCCCGTCACTCTAGACAGGGCTGGCCGTCCCTCGCCATCGGGTCGACAGGGGATTTCGGGGCGCACAGCGCCGGGAGTCGCACAGGCTCCCCTGTCAGGAGCGCGGAAAATACTGCCGAGGGAGGATGGCGATCCGATTGGGCGCCCGGCTAGGCTTCATGGTCATGCGAAAGACGGTCAGAACTCGTATTCCCCGTGGCTCGGTGTGCCACGAGGAATACGTGATACACGGCTGGGTGGAGGACCGCGAACCCTACCTGCGGCTTTCGCTCGACCTTTCCGTCTCCACCACCCTCACGACACGGGCGGGGGAAAGCGATCCCCCGCGTGTCCTCACCCGCGGGCGCGAGACGGCTTGAACAGCCAGAATCCTTACGAATGAGTCAAGTTTCGGACCGGCCGTTCAAGACGTCTTGCCCGCACGGAGTGCGGGCAAGAGATACTGCCAACCTAGCGAGGCGAAGCCGTCTCTGACGTGCTCGCCCGTCTGAGGCGCAGCCTCGCTAGTGGTGTGTCCCCGAACGGCTGGTGCACCGAGGGCGCCGATGCGCCCGGCCGACAAGGCGCGACGACCGAGAATATTGGCCATATTTGAGGAAGGAGCAACGCAGCCGGCCGGGATGCAGCGGCGGCCGAATGCCCAGCTATTTCGTGGACACACCACTAGGATCGGAGGCCCGGATTGCTCGGGCCTCCAATCGGCGCGACGGGCGGCAGGGGACATCAGGCCGACGGCCGGGTAGAATCCCACCAGTATCTCCTGCCGCGCTTCGCGCGGCTGGGGCCAGCCACGGTGCTCTGCTTCTGTCATATCCGCACACCCACAGAGCCCGCGGCTACGTACGACGCACAGCCTCGACGGACTCGCGCATGCAACCCATCCGAAGCCTGCTGTTCGCGCCCGCCAATCGACACGACCTGATTCACAAGTTCGTGCGATACCGGTGCGACGCGTTTGCCATCGATCTCGAGGACGGGACGCCCCTGGCCGAGAAGGCGTCCGCACGCGCGGGACTGGCAGCGGCCGTCTCGCACTTACGGGAGCAGCGCGTCCAGGCCCTGCTGTTCGTGCGTGTCAACGATCCCCGCTCCCCTCTGATGGACGCCGACGTGACCGCAGCCCTCGACGCGGACATCGACGGCATCATGGTGCCCAAACTGTCGGCCCTCTCCGATCTGCAACGTCTAGACATGGCGCTGCGGAGCGCGGGACAGGGACGGCCCCGCGCGATAACGCTCATCGGGCTCGTCGAGACCGCCGCCGGTGTGCTGCATGTCGACAGGCTCGCGGCGTCCGGCGACTCCCATCTGTCGGCCCTGGCGTTCGGCGCAGAGGATTTCATCACCGACATCGGGGGCACGCGAACCGCGCAGGGGCTCGAAGTGCTGTACGCGCGATCCCGCGTCGTACTGGCGGCCAGAGCGACGGGGTTGAGCGCCCTCGACCAGGTGTTCGTCGACATCAGGGACGAGGAGGGATTCAGGCGCGACGCGCAGATGGGCCGGCAGCTCGGATACAGCGGAAAGATGTGCGTCACGCCTCGCCAGGCAGAGATTGCCAACGAGGTCTTCGCGCCCTCGCCCGCCGAGGTCGAACGCAGCCGCCGGCTCATTCAGGCGTACGCACGGGCGAAGGCGGAAGGGCGCGGCACGATCGAGTTCGAAGGTGGGATGGTGGACGAACCGCTCCTGCGCCGCGCCGAGGCCATGGTGGCATTCGCCGCCAGACTCGGACAGACGCACTGACGCGGCCTCGGCCTCGCGGACGGAGAGCGGCGTCCGCTCAGAGCGGGATATTGCCGTGTTTCTTGGGCGGGTTGCGGTCGCGCTTCCCCTCCAGCGCAGCCAGCGCTGAAATCAGCTTGCTCCGCGTCTGGCCGGGCAGGATCACTTCATCGATGAACCCGTGCTGCGCAGCGACGTACGGATTCGCGAAGCGCTCCCGATACTCGGCGATCCGGGCCGTGCGCACGGCCGAGGGGTCCGCCGCTGCATCCAGCTCGCGCTTGTACAGAATGTTGACCGCCCCGTCGGCGCCCATGACCGCAATCTCTGCGGTCGGCCACGCGTAGTTCACATCGGTCCGCAGGTGCTTGCTCGACATGACGCAGTACGCGCCGCCGTACGCCTTTCGCGTCACCACGGTCAGCTTCGGCACCGTGGCCTCGGCAAACGCGTACAGCAGCTTCGCGCCATGGCGGATGATGCCGCCGAACTCCTGCAGCGTCCCGGGCAGGAATCCCGGGACGTCCTCGAACGTCACGAGCGGGATGTTGAAGGCATCGCAGAAGCGCACGAAGCGCGCACCCTTGACGGACGCGTCGATGTCCAGCGTCCCAGCCAGCACCGAGGGCTGGTTCGCCACGACGCCAACGGACCGGCCGCCGAGCCGGGCGAAGCCCACCAGGATGTTCTTCGCATAGTGCTCGTGCACTTCGAGAAAGGCTCCCTCGTCCACCACCGCGCGAATGACGCCGAGCATGTCGTACGGCTGGTTGGGCGCGGGCGGCACGACCGTCGCGAGTGACGGGTCCACGCGATCCGGCGGGTCCGACGTCTCCTGCCACGGGGGATCGTCGAGATTGTTGGCCGGCAGGTACGCCAGCAGCTCCCGGATGAGACTCAGGCACTCACGATCGTCGTCGACGGCAAAGTGCGCCACGCCGCTCCGCTCGTTGTGAGTCACGGCGCCGCCGAGTTCCTCCTTCGTCACACGTTCATGCGTCACGGTGCGGACCACGTCGGGGCCGGTGACGAACATGTAGCTCGTGTCCTT
>CAZDLW010000078.1:0-21185 GCA_964505975.1 uncultured Bifidobacteriaceae bacterium
TCGACCTCGCCGGCTACTTTCTCATCGTCTGGGACATCGTCAACTACTGCCGCCAGCAGAACATTCTCGTGCAGGGACGCGGGTCGGCGGCCAACAGCGCCGCCTGCTACAGCCTGGGGATTACCGCAGTGGATCCCATTGCCATGGACCTGCTGTTCGAGCGCTTCCTGTCGGAGGAGCGGGGCGAATGGCCGGACATCGATCTCGACCTGCCGAGCGGCGACCGCCGCGAGCGCGTGATCCAGCACGTCTACGAGAAGTACGGCCGCCTGGGCGCGGCGATGACGGCAAACGTCATCACCTACCGCGGCCGCAGCGCGGCACGCGAGGTGGGCAAGGTGCTGTCGCTGAACGACGATCACATCGACCGGCTCGCGAAGGCCATGCACCCGTTCGAATTCACCGATCCACACGAGACGCTCGCGCGGAATCTCGAGACCGTGGGTCTGTCGTTCGACATGCCACGCATCCGGACGTTCGCGGAGCTGTGGCTCGCGCTTCAGGATCTGCCTCGCCACCTTGGTCAGCATTCCGGCGGCATGGTGATCTGTCAGGGCGCACTGGATTCGGTGGTCCCGCTCGAGCCGGCCAGCATGCCCGGCCGTGTGGTGGTGCAGTGGGACAAGGACGACTGTGCCGACATGGGCATCGTCAAGGTGGACCTGCTGGGGCTGGGGATGATGGCGGTGCTGCAGGACGCGATGGGGATGGTGAGCAGAGAAGGGGGGAGGGGGGAGGGGAGGGGGGGAAGGGCTGTTCTAGGAGGGAGGCAGGAGGGAGGAGGTGGGAACGAGTTCGATCTTGCGCGGATTCCGCCGGACGATCCGCTCGTGTACGACATGCTCCAGAAAGCCGACACGGTGGGCGTGTTCCAGGTCGAGTCGCGCGCGCAGATGGCGACGCTGCCGCGGTTGAAGCCGGCCTGCTTCTACGACCTGGTCGTGCAGGTGGCCATCATCCGTCCGGGACCCATTGTCGGCAACATGGTGCACCCGTATCTCAATCGGCGTGCGGGCCGTGAACCGGTCGTGCCGCTGCACCCGTCGCTCGAACCCGTCCTTGCCCGCACGCTCGGTGTACCGCTCTTCCAGGAGCAGCTGCTTCGCATGGCCATGGTGGCTGCAGGATTCACGGGCGGCCAGGCAGAAGAGCTGCGGCGGGCCATGGGCTTCAAGCGATCGGAGAAGCGGATGCGGCAGATCGAAGTGCAGCTCCGCGAGGGCATGGCCAAGAACGGGATTACCGGCGAGCCGGCGGAGCGGATCATCACCTCGATCACCTCGTTCGCACTGTATGGGTTCCCGGAGTCGCACGCCGCTAGCTTCGCGCTGCTGGCATACGCGAGCGCCTACCTGAAGGTGCATTATCCGGCGGCGTTCTACACGGCGCTCCTCAACAACCAGCCGATGGGCTTCTATCACCCCGCGTCGCTCGTCAAGGACGCGCAACGGCGTGGCGTGCGATTTCATCCGATTGACGTGCAGCAGTCGGACTGGTTGTGCCGCGTCGAAGACGACGGCGCCATCCGCCTCGGGTTCATGTACGTGAACGGCTTGCGAAAGGACGTGGGGCGCGCCATGGTGGCATTCGATCGACGATCGGGCGTTGCGGGTGTGGCCAGCCGGCCCGAATGCACGAAATGCGGATCGGACGACGAGTCGCTGATTGAGCTCGTGCGCGAGGTACCCGACGGACGCACGTACTTCTGCAACATCTGCTCGTACGAATGGTCCGTGCCGCTTCGCACGGTGGGGCGCTTCCGGTCAATCGAGGACCTCGTGCAGCGCACCGGCCTGCGTCGTGACGAGCTGACCACGCTGGCAGACATCGGGGCGTTGAACGCGTTCACCAACGAGCGCCGGAGCGCGCTGTGGCAGGTGGAGCGGGCGGTCCGGCCGGCTGGCGAGCTCCTGGCGGGGTCTGAAGACGACATCTGGCCCCCCGCCTCCTCTGAATTCGTGGAGGCCGCCTCTAGACGGCCCGATCGCGGGGATATGCCGTCCACCGACCCCTCTGAATTCGTGGGGGCCGCCTTCAGGCGGCCCGATCAGTGGGGCGTGACGTCTACCGATGAGCAGGTTGACGCCAATCAATCCGCGCACGAACAACGGGACCGGTCTCCGCTGGCACCCATGACCGCGAGCGAGCGGCTCCATGCCGACTATGCCGGAATGGGACTGACGATTGGCCCCCATCCGATGGCACTGCGCCGGGGCGACCTCGCATTGCGCGGCGTGCTGCGTGCCGTTGATCTACCGCACGCGCGCGACGGCCGTCGCGTACGTGTGGCTGGCATGGTCATCACGCGCCAGCGGCCTGGCACGGCGAAAGGCTTCGTGTTCCTTACGCTCGAAGACGAAACCGGCATCTCCAACGTCATCATCCGGCCAGACCTGTTCGATCGCCAGCGGCTCACGGTCATCGGCCAGCCGTTTCTCATCGTGGATGGCGTGCTGCAGCACCAGGATGGTGTGCTGTCGATCCGTGCCGAGCGGCTCGAAGCGCTGTCTGGCGGCGCCTCCGTCGACGCGCACGATTTCTACTGATTCCGGAGCCCGCCCCGTCTGCAACTCGAGCGAGACCCGGAATAACGGCGGGCTGGGACGGTTGTTTCCACATCACCGCCCGTCCCAGCCCGAGCCCGCCTCGAGGTCGAGCCCGCCTGCCATGACGGCCTCGATTCGACTGATACGCCCGTCATCGATCTTGAACAGCTCCGCGATGACCACCGATTGCTTTCGCATGGCCGCCTCGGAGAGTGGCACGATTTCGCCCGAGGGCAGGGTGTAGGAGTCGTAGGTGCCACCGTGCCGGAACATGAACATCCCCGAGACCAGACCGCGCTCCTCGTCTACCACGAGATACCGGCGCGGCTGAATGGCGGTGATGTAGGTCCAGATGGGATGGTTCACGTTCTCGCGGCAGCTCAGGGCCGCAATGCCTTGCCCGTCCGCGCGACCGGCGGTCTGCACGCCGTTCTCGATCCGCAGGCAGTCATCAGTGAACGGCACGTGGTCGATGCGCTGCTTCTCCAGCGTCTCGAAGTAGCGGTCGGCCATGTCAATCAACTCATCACGCGAACGCCGTCTCTCCTGAGGCAGCACTTCGTTCCAGACCGGCGCCAGGCTCACCAACCCATCGACGCTCCCGAACCCCGTCTGGCCGATACCGACGTGCACCGATTCCACTTCCGTGATGAGCAGGTCCTCGACTTTCAGGCGCAACGAGAGCAGTCCTGGGCGCTCGTCTCCGTCGATGACGGTGTACAGCGCAACCTGGCCCGCCTGGGGATCGGTGACGTACAGCTTGTAGTTGCGGACTCCGGTGATGCGCTCCCATGCGCCCTGGCCGAGCTCGAGCTCTCTCGTGTTCTCGGTGAACCGGGCCGTCGAGGCGACAGGCGCCCTGGCCGGATCGCGCGCCACCATCGCCGCGAGATACGCGTCGGTCACGCCGATCAGGCAATCACGGTCGCAGACGGCCGTGCTCTCTGTCCGGGACGTGCAGGCTGCCACGACGCCCGCAAGCCCCAGCGCGACCATCAGCGTCCACGCGCGTCTGATTCGCATGTCTCCCTCCACAGAAACCAGCCACGGGGCTCCGCGCCTTGATATCCCCGCCGAGCCCCGTGGCTGGTTGCCGGTATCTCTTGCCGCGCTTCGCGCGGCTAGGACCGCTATGCGGTCGGATTGCCATGAGTACGAAATTCGCGTTTGGGGCCGCATAGCTGTCCAGCAAACACGAGTCGGCCGATTCTACCTGACCGGCTCCCGCCGCGCCCCGCCGATATTGGCGGTTGTGACTCACCGCAGCTCCGACGTCATCCTCGAGGCGTCGGCATCGGGCCCCTGACGGATTGTTCGAGCAGTTCGAAGACCGCATCCGCAACCGCATCGGGCTGGCTGGTGCCGATGAGATGCGTGCTGTCGGGCACGATCGCCCAGCGGCCGCGTGTGGATTGCGCGGCGAACTGTTCGTGGTGTTCGAGCAGGTGTGGTCTGACGTCGTTGGCCACCTGCTCCAGGCCCGGCGACAGCAGGTCGACGGCGCTCGACGCACTGAGCACGATGAGCGGCAGGTCCGCCGGTAACGGCGGCGCCTGTGCGAGCTCGCGCTCTGTTTCCGGGATGCCACGCGCCAGTGCGCACATCTGACTCCATGCGCGGGCGTTGTAAGTGAGCGCCGCTGCTCGTCGTGCCTCCTCCGACGCGTCGCCCAAACGGAACGGATCCAGCAGACGGATGACGCCGAACCGCGACAGCAGGCTCGCGGCGCAGGCGGAAACTGTCGCGGCCGTCGCCCGGCCCGCAATGAGTGGAACGCTGAGGCTGGTTGCCGGGTCGAGGAGGACGAGTCCGGCAACGCGCTCGGGATACTGCCGCGCGAACATCTCGGCCGTCAGGCCGCCAATCGACGCGGCGACGACGAGCAGCGGTCCGTTGAGTTGGGCGCGATCCTGCAAAACGCCGAGGTCGCTTGCCAGCGCGCCCGCCGTTGCGATACCGGGTGCCGGATCGCTCCACCCCTGCCCGCGCCGGTCGTAGCTGCAGACGCGTGTACGCGCGGCGATGCGTTCACGCGCCGCCCGCGAGCTCAAAGAGTTTTCCCAGCCGCTCGCCTCGAACAGGACGATGGGGTCGCCCTCTCCGATGCACACGAGGTGCAGCCGCCGCCCGCCAATGTCGATCAGCGTGCCGGACGGAGGAAACTCGCGCGCATCTCTGGCGTCCGCGTACGCCTCGTAGATCAATCCGGCCATCAGCAGACCGATCACAACGGCACCCGTGGCGGCCATCGCCGCCCTGCGGCGAGGGAACAACCATCGCGGAACGCGCGATGCGTATCGTTCCCACTCGTGGCGGAATGTGCGCGCAAGGTGGGGCTCTTCGCCGAAGACCACGCGAAGGTGAAACGCCGCCAGTACGGCCACCGTGTACAGGCCGAGGGCGAGGGTCCGAAAGCCGGCCGTCCAGCCCGCGAGGATCAGTCCGACGGCCAGATACATGGGATTTCGTGAGACGCGGTAGGGCCCGGAGGTCACCAGATGCCGTGGGGGGTGCCAAGGCGCAAGCGTCCCTTTCCCCGACACGTAGAATTCTCGAACGCACCACAGAAGCAGGGCCGTGCCCGCGGCAAGAGGCAGCAGCGCCAGTGCGCGGAAAGGCCTCTCGCCACCGTCGGCCCAGACCAGGAGCGGGGGGGCGAGGAACGCCACGACACCCGGCAGTGCGACGAATGCCAGCAACGCACGAATCAGCATGAGGGGGAGACCTCGTCCCGACAGCCATCGCGCGGCTGACACGCCGCGCGTACGTGACTCTACCCCCTTTCGGACAACTCGAGCGAACTCGGGAACGATGATTCAGGGTTGCCGCAGTCCGACTACTGAACCGATCGAGCAGGACAGCTCCAGTCCCGGAGCTCGGTTGAGTTGCGAGGGGCGGGCTCCCGACCACATCGCGCGGTAAAACGCATCCCCCGCCCGCGGCCTGGCGACCCGAGCTGGGTCCCACAACCCAGCTCGGTCCTCACGCTCCGGATGCGTTTTGCCCGACAGGTGTCACGCGAGTCGTAGGTCGCCGCCCCGATCGCAACTCAACCGAGCTCCGGGATGAGCGGTCAGAACAGCACGGCGACGTCGATGATCGTCCCCGCCCGCGAGATCACGGCATGGCCCTCGAACACGCCGCGCTCGTAGCCCGCCGGCAGCGGCGGCAGTCGCCGTTCGAGGACCACGGGAAACGGCTGCCACTTCTTCTGCCATCCTGGCGGAAGCGAGCCCCCGCGCGCCACCTTCTTCGCAAGTCCTGGCGGCAGGTTCCGGTATCGACCGGCGTAGTGCGTCCGGATGATCTGGACGTCACGGGCACCGAAGGAGATCTCGAGCGCCACGTCCGTTCGCGTGCCACCGCTTTCCTTCGATGGTGCACGACGCGGTTGGGCTGTCCGGTTCTGGCTGCCCTGCGGGTCCGCGCTGACCATGACTGCAGTGGCGAACATCATTGCAAGCGTGAGCGAAATCAGGCGTTTCATCGTTGCCTCCTGACGGCACTGTGGCAACCGGCCTGCCCGGGACGGGTGTGACGGCCCGACCGACCAAGTCACGGCTCCAGTGTGATTTATGCCGATTCACAGGATGGCGCCGGCCGACCGCCTGGTTACAGAGATGGCGCTGGCGGCACACGAACGTGATCGAGTGGTGTGCGCGGGATGCAAGGGACCTCGCGCTTGCGGACGAGCCTGCGAAGCAGGTACATTCGTCAAGCCGTCCAGTGTGTCGTTGTCACAGGCGGTATGCTCGATGCCCTCATGACTTCGGTTCGTCTCTGCTCGAATGATCCTCTCCGTTCGCACCACGCGCCCTGGTCTCCGCGTCCATGACGCGTGTCCATGACGAATGGCGCGAGCCCCTCTTACGCAATCCTAGCCTGGATTCGCAGGCGTGATCCTCGAATGATTCAGCGTCGACTCTTCCTCGTTGCTTCGTGCCTTGTGATGATGCTTCCGGCCTGCGGCGGGCGGTACGTGCTGCCGGTAGGCGACGGGATCTCGAGCTACTCGCCTCCGTCATTGGAAGGACGGCTCGTCGAGGTGGCCCCGGAGCAGGTGACGATTGACGCGGGCGATCGCCGCGTCGTCGTCCAGATTCAGCCGACGACCCAGTTCTTCAAGATTGCCGGTGGGCTGGTCTTTCAGGACGAGCTGCGTGCGGGTCAACGCGTGCAGGTGTGGTACGAGTCGCGCCGGGAAGCCGCCGAAGCATCACCGCGCGCCGCCGTCCTGATGGTGGCCTCTCTGGATCCCAGCGACGAGCCGGCCAACGAGTAGAAGCTTCCGGCTGCCCTCCTCAACGCGACCTCTTCGCCTTTCGCGCCGGCTGCCGCGTCGCTCTTCTTGCCACACGCATCGTCCCGCGCAGCTCGACGTGCAGGAAGCCATCCAGGTGAAACACGATCGAGCCGAGGTAGAACGGCCGGTCCTTGTCCGGTTCGGTTCGGAACGTCACGGCATGCAACGAGGCCGATATGTCCCGAAACTCGAGCGTGCAGGTCCTGTCTTCTGTCGATCCCAGCGAGATGGATCGCACGCCGGCCAGGACCTCGAGGCCGGCCGGCGCCGCGGTCGCGCACAGTTCCTGCACGGCCGGGAAGGAGAGGGAGACGCACGCGATGGTCACCGTCATCCGGCCGGGGCGCTCCTCGCGGACACCTGCGACCGTGCCGCCGGGAATCGGGGCCGGCGCACTGCGTGCGCCTTCCTGGGTGATGCCCCCGTGGTCTACGAAGGAATCCACCGCCACGAACAGCATGGAGCGCAATCCGCCCAGCGGTGGCGGCTGGTACGGGCCTTCGACGACCTCCACGGTCCGGCCGAGGACTTTGCGGAGCTCCGTGCCGAGTTTCTTGCCAAGTGTGATCACAGTCGGACTGACCTAGCCGCGCTCGATCCATTCCACGGCAATCTCGATCTCTTCGATGAGACTCGCCGTGGGGCCGAGTGCGTTCAGCTCCATGCTCTTCCAGCGGCAGGGCCATCCTTCGAAGAAGTTGTATCGCAGGATCTCGCTTCCGTCGTCGCCGCACACGATGATCGACCCGGCCTTCCGCTCGATCTTCCCGTCGAGGACGGCCTTGTACCACTTCCAGAGCTCCGTACTGTTCGTGTAACCACGTCTGAGGACGATGTTGGAAAAGGTGCTTCGCCCGGGCCGCTTGCGCGTACGCAGATCCCCGCCATCCACGAACCGCACGACTTCCGTGGTGGCCTCGAGGCCGTCCACGGCGAAAAATTCGCCGCTCGTGACACCTTCGATCTCGATTCTGAACCTGCTGTTGACCAGGTGGTCGTGTGGTCTGCGGTTCGGCATGCGCTGGATCCTTTCGTCGGGGAAGAGGAGAACTGTCGGACGACATTATCATGCTGATGCGCGACGTCAACGTAGCTGCGACTTGGGGAGTCGTTGCACGCGCATGGCGTGGACTGATGGTCCGCACTAGCGCCAGCCGGCCCGTTCCGGACCGTCGCCTCGAACCATGGAGACGCGCAGCGAGAGTCGTCCTCTGGGATGCGCAACGCTGTACACGGCCAGAGCGACTTTGAGGATCACCCGCGTCAGCACGCTTGCCGTCCGCCGCCGCACGTTGTCTGCGGACACTCCCCGCCCTCCGTACAGCCGCGCGAACGCGACGGAACCCACGAGGTATGCCAGCCTTCCGCGGAGGGACCACGATTTCGGCATGGACTGTGAGAGTCGGCCGGCGATCGCTCGAACGGCGTAGAACTCGCGCCAGCATCGCGCGTTCTCGCGCAGCAGTTCCTGGCTCGTGAAGTGCGGGTGCCGGATCGCGTGCACCGGGTCCCGTCCACTGAGCCAGTACTGGTCGTCCAGCAGTTCGATGACGTGCCTGGGTCGCTCGCCGGCCGGCCGCTGGCGGTCCCGGACCATCTCGAGAAAGTCCTTGGTGCCCGGAAACGGGCTGTAGATCGTGAACTGTGCCACGGCGCTCCCGGACTGCAGCGCGAATCGCCGCAAGGCCGCCAGCGTGTCGGGTGTGTCCGACTCCAGGCCGCAGATGATGGAGCTGAGCACGAGAATGCCCTCGTCCTGCATCCGGCGGATGGCCCGGATCATGTCGTGGCCGGCGGGATTCCAGGTCTTGTTGGCACTTGCCAACCCGGCAAGGGAAAACGACTCCACGCCGACGAGCGCGAGCTGGAGGCGCATCTTGTGCCGGGCGGCAGACAGGTATTCTTCGTCGCTGGCAATCTCGGCGGTGAGCTGCGTGAGCGTGAAGATGTCGCGGGGCGCACGGCGGTCGAATTCGTCGAAGAGGCCGAGGCGCTCATCGCGGATCTGTTCGAAGAGGCGACGCTTCTCGGGACTTGGCTCGCGCGCAATGCGCGTGCGCGTGGCCGGCGCGAAGTTGTCGTCCGCAAAGACGATGAAGCGGAAGCCTCGCTCGTACAGGTCGCGGACTTCCTGAATGATGTGCTCCGCCCGATGCAAGCGGGGGCGTCGTCCCTCGGTCACCCATACCGAGCAGAAGCTGCAGTTCTCGGGGCAGCCGGCAACGGTCTGAACGGAGGCCATCATATACTTACGGGGATCGACGAGATCCCAGCGGGCCTTCAGCAGCTCGACGCCAGGTACGCGGCCGCCGGCATAGCGCGTCTGCAGGCGACCGCGCAGTGCGTCGCTGACTACCTGGCGCCAGATCAGATCGCCATTGCCGGTGACCACCGCGTGTGCTCCCTTGGTCAGGCCCTCGTCGGGGAAGAGCGTCGCGTGGATGCCTCCGAGGATCACGGTGGCGCCCCTGGACTTCGCCTGCTTCAACACACGGTATCCGGGCCGACAGCTCCCGCTGTTGATGCCGATGCCTACAATGTCGCCAGCGTCCACGAGGTCAGGGTCGAACCTGCGGATGGCCTCGTCCACGAGCACGGGATCGCCCACGAGCTCGGTGGGCGTTGCGGCGGCAATGACGAACAGCCAGCGCGGAGTAATGAAACTGTGCCCGAACGTGGCTTCCGACGGATTGACCAGAATCACCTTGGGCACGGTTGGCTCCTCAATCCCTCCGGGATCAGGTTGTCGGAGTCAGGGCATCCATACGGCGTGCGTGCGAACGGCCGCGCTTCAGTCCCACGTGCCAGGTCTGAGCCACCGTCTTCCAGATGGTGAGCTTCCAGCACGTCCGATCTGATCGGCGGCGTCGAGCTGATGAGCACGTGGGACTAGCACGGAAACGGCACTGGCCTGGGCTTCCGGGCGCTTCGTCCCGGCCCATGCGCCAGGCGCGAGCATCGTAGTCAGACGTTCGGGGTTGCGGATGCCTTCGCTGCGCGCCCGGTCGTCCGCGTCGGCAATGAGCCGTGTTCCGGCCTCTCCCCCCGTGACTTCTCCGCGCCGGCGTCTGGCGGCGGCCGCGTATAGCGTCATGTGTGCCGCGTCGAAGCCGGTCTCGGCTTGCTCCAGCAGCGTGACGGTTGCCTCCCACTGGCCGCAGGTGGCTGCGGCCGCCGCCTGCCGGAGTCGGGCCAGTGGTTCGGCCCAGGGCATCCGCTCGCGCAGGATGCGATGGGCGTTTCTATGGGCAGACTTGACCAGCCGGACGCGGGCGCTGGCCGGCTGCTCCGGATCCGCGGCGAGCGCCAGCGCCACGCGCGCCGTCAAGTCCAGCCAGAGCAGGTGCATCACCTGGATGCGGAGCAGCAGCGACCGCTCGAGTGCCGGCCGGCCGCGCTCGAGCGTGGCGAAGGCCTCCCGCGGGTCGCCTTCGTACAGTGCGAACTCCGCGTGCCGGAAGAGATGCCAGGCATGCGGCAGGTGGAACCCTCGTCCGGACCAGAGCGCCAGCGCGTTGTGCAGCTCGCGGCAAGCCGTCTGCGGATCGTCCTGTCCGAGACACGTGATCCGCGCCGCGAGCACACGCAGGTTCGTCTCGGCGTAGAGGTCGCCGCGCATGCGGGCATCTTCCACCAGTTCGGGCAGACGACGAGTGTACTCGCGGAAGCGTCCGAGGTAGTACTGCGACTCCAGCAGGTAGATGCGGGCGACGTCCAGTTCGTGCCACAAGCCGGCCGACCGTTCGCTCAAACGTTCTTCGACCGCTTCGAAGTGCGTTGCAGCAGTCTGCCAGCTGGCAGTGTTCACGGCAATGATGCCACGGCCGAGCGAGACGAGCACGAGACCGATGGGCTCGTTGACCTGTTGCGCGAGCGTCTGGGCCAGATCGATGAGCCGCGCGGAGCGTGCACGACCCCGTTTCCTGGTCGACAACGCGGACGCCTCGAAGCCGAGCGCGCGGGAGATTCTGAACCGTTCGCCCGCGCGCAAGGCAAGAAGCAGATGACGCGTCTGGAATTCCAGGCCGAAGATGATGTCGGTGAGGCCGAGCCCGCGACAGACGGAGTAGCAGATGTCGATTCGCAAGAGATCGGTCGGATCGACGTGCGTGATGTCGCGCGGTTGAAAGGCGAGACCGTGGAGCCGGATCTGCGCGCGCCGCAGCAGGAGCCAGAGCAGCGCGCGGTGGGGCGTGGAGGGCAATGGCATGCCCATCGTGCCCAGCAGGCCGCGCAGGACCTCCAGGCCGTCGTCGTGGTGACCGCAGATCATGTACTGTTCGGCGGCCAGCCGCTGCAGCTCGAGTCCCTCGCGCACGTCGGCGCTGGCGAGTGCAGCGAGATACGTTTCAGCGGCGTCGCGGCCGCGGCCGGCATTGGCCAGCGCTTCCGCCAGGCTGATCTGCAGCGAGTGGTGATCGGGACTGGTTGGCGGCGTCAGATCGAGCGCCGTTCGGTACAACCGCGCCGCGCGATCGAACGCCAGCGCACTACGGGCGTGCTGCGCCGCGAGCCGCGCGTACCGTGCGGCCTTCCCCCCGTCGCCGGCGGCATGGAAGTGCTCGGCCAGTGCTTCGGCGTCCGCTCTCTTGGACCCTTCGAGCGCGTACGCGAGGCGATGATGACAGCGCTGGCGCGACTCGCTGGAGAGGCTGGCGACGACGGTGCGGCGGATGCGGTCGTGATAGACCTCGAGCTCGGTTGCGTCCGTGACGGACCGGGTCCGCAGCAGCCGAGCCGATCTCAGGAGGTGCAGCGCGTCGAAATATCCCGCGTCGACACCGGAGGCCACGCGCGCGATGCCCGCCTCGATGGGCCGGCCGGCCACGGCCACTGTTTCGAGCACGCGGGCAACTCGCTCGGGCAGCCCCGACACCCGCGCCCGAATGACGTCTTCCACTGTTCGCTCGACTCCGTTGCCAGCCCCGTGCTGGACCAGTTGTTCGATGAAGAAGGGAATGCCCCTGGATTCCCGGACGATAGCATCGGCGCGCGCAGCGGCCACACCGGGAGCGGCCCCCAGCGACTGCACCAGTGCGCGCGCTTCGCTGGCGTTCAACTCGTCGACGTGTACCTCCCGGTTCTGGGTGGCCGGAGCCACGTTCTCGCATCGGGGCAGGAAGTCCTGAAGGGCCGCGCTCGTGTCGATCTCCTCTGTTCGATAGCTCACGAGGAGCAGCAGTGGCGGCGCGTCGGGCGGCCGCAGAATCTCGCCGAGGATGGCCGTGCTGTCCACATCGCCCCACTGCAGATCGTCGATGGACAGCACCACCAGCTTCCGATCCGCGAGTCGTCCCAGCAGCTCGCGGAGTGCCCCGACCGCGCGGCGCCTCACCTCCTGCAACGAGGCGGTCTCCTGGACACGGGTTCGCATCCGCGAGACAGGTTCTACCCGCTGGAGCACCGGGAAGAGCCGTGCCAGCGCCTGCACGTCGCGCGGCAGGAGGTGCTCCGCGTCCCTCGACGGTAACGCCATCAGGTAGTCGCTCAAGCCGTCGATGAGGCTGTCCAGCGCCTTGTACGGCACGGACTCGCTCTCGTAGCAGCGCCCGGCCAGCACAACGGCGTCCGGGTGCGTGGCGCGGACGGTTGCCAGGAAGCGCTGAACCAACGTTGTTTTGCCCATGCCCGACAGTCCGTGCACGCGTGCCACGACTGTGTGGCCTGCTTGCATCGCGCGAAACGCGTCGGCCAGCGCCGTCAGGTGTCGTTCGCGCCCCACCAGCGCCGCTCGCGGCGGCGCCGCCGGACGTGAACGATACGAGGTGCGCCCGGCATCGAGCCACCCGAGAATCTCCGCGCCGGTGGGCCGGTCGTCCGGTTCGCGACTGAGGAGCTGGCGGCAGAGGGCGTCGAGGTCGGCCGGGACTGCCGGCAACTGCGCGCATGGCGTGGCCAACGCCGACCACTGTGTTGCGGCAAACGCATTACGTGTCTGGCCCTCGAAAGGCAGACGTCCGGTGAGCGCCTGGTAGAGCATCACTCCAACGCTGTACCAGTCGCTGGCTTCGGTGAGCGGTCGGCCACACGCCTGCTCGGGCGACATATAGGCAGGGGTTCCCGCCAGCACCGTCGTCTCTGCTGGAAGGACGGGCGCCAGCTCGGTCGCGAGTCCGAAGTCCAGAAGGACCGCACGTCCGACCGGCGTGACGATGACGTTGGCGGGTTTGATGTCCCTGTGGAGGATGCCGTTGGCGTGCAGCGCGCAAACGCCGTCGGCCACCTGCCGGAACACCGCGCGAATCCGGTCCACGGCGGCGGTGTCCGGTGCTGACGCCTGGTGCGGGGACGAAGGCGCCTCTGAAGATGCACCACGCCAGCCGTCCAGCGATGCCGAGTATGTTCGAGCCTCCGATGGCGTTTCGAATGTTACGTGTGTGTCCGATACGAGCGCGTGCAAGTCGGGCCTGACGTACGCCAGCAGATTCACGCCGTCGATGAACTCCATCGTGAAGAACCACTGGGTGCCCTCGACCAGCAGTTCGTACAGGTTCACGAGATTCGGATGCGTCAGGTCCGCCAGGGCCCTGAACTCGTGCTTGAAGCGGTAGAGCGCGGCCGCATCGGACCGCCGCAGTGTCTTCAGCGCGACAATGGCGTCCCGGTCCTGGTCCAGGACCTGATAGACCTCGCCGAACGCGCCGGCACCGAGCCGTCGCTGCATCTCGAAGCGCCTGGTGCCGGTGAAGCGCAGCGCGTGATCGGCCATCGGAACCGCCCGTTAGAAATTCAGCCTGACCGCCAGTTGAAACTGCCGTGGAGGGCCGGCCTTCTCGAAGAGACCGAAGCCTGGCAACGGCTCCTCCGGATAGCGGCCCGGACCGAAGACGTTGTTGATCTCGACGAAGCTCGTGCGGTTGAAAAGGTTGAACGCTTCGACGAGCGCATCGAGCGAACGCGTCGGACCCAGCCGGAATCGCCGACTCACGCGCACGTCCACGGTGGCCTGCACGGGCATGGTCCCGCTGTTGCGTCCGACGGCCGATGCTTCGTCACTGGGGATGCGGCGGGCGCGATCCGACGGAAACGCGCCGCCATCTCCGTCCTGGTTGAGGTCCACGCCCGCCAGGATGTTGAACGGCCTGCCGGACGCGACAGTGACGATGGACGCGGCCGAGAAGCCGGCCGGAAGCCCCCACACCGCGCTCAGCACCAGCCGGTGACGTTGATCCTGCGAGGACGGTCCCTTCTCTGCCGCGGCGTCGAATCCGATTGGCCGCCCGTCTGGATCAACCGGGTTGCGCCCGGCCCCGTTGGACTGCGGCAGGAACGCGGTCTGGAAGTCCGTTGAATTGTCCTCGGCCTGCGAGAGCGTGTAGCTGACCTGGAGGCGCGAGTCCGCGTTCGCGTGCTTCGTCAGGCCAACAGTAAGACCGCGGTACCACGTTTCGCCGAACGACGTGTACTGGAGGACCGACGCGGATGTTCCGGCGACGCCGTTCACGTCCGCGGGACGGCGTCCAGGTCCGAGCGCGGGTACGAGCGGGTTGAAATCAATCGTGCCGAGTTGATTGAAGCCTCGCACCCACACGACATCCGCAGACAGCCGGAGCCCGCTGGCCAGTTCGCGATCCACGCCGGTTGTGACGTGGTGCGCGTACGGCGATCGTAGACGCGGGTCGATTGAGATCTGCAGGCTCGGAAACGACCCAGCCGCCGCCTCCGGAAGTCGTCGCGACGGCATCTGCCACGGGCCAAGGCTGCTTGGAAACCTGAGCACGAGAGTCCGGATGCCTTCGTCGCCATCGATGATGTCTGTAATGCCGGCCACGCCCGTGATGTGGTTGGCATGGAAGACACCATAGGCGCCGTGGATGGTGGTCTTGCGGTCGGGTCCGGGAACCCAGGACAACCCGACGCGCGGTGCGATGTTGTTGTTGTCGCGCGGGAACGTGTACTCGCCGGGGTAGCCGGTGACGCGGTAGCGCACCGATGGCCAGAGCTGGTTCTCGTACCGGAGGCCGGCTCGAAGCGTGAGCGACGGACGCAGGCGCCAGTGATCCTGCACGAACAGCGCGATCTCGCTGTACGACAGCGTCGTGGACGGCGTGCCGTAGCCCTGGACGTATGCCGCGGGCAGGCCGAGCGCCAGTGCCTGAATGGCCGACACCGGAGCCGGGAGCACGCCGGGGATTGCGGGCAACGGGGCGAAGACGTAGCGCCCGCCAAAGTGCAGCGGCAGCTGACCCGGCGACCGGGGCGCGATGTGACTGGCATCCACGCCGATCTTCAGCTCGTGCGTGCCCTTGAAGACGCTGAGACTGTCGAGGAACTGATAACGGACGCTGCTGCGCGACTCGGGGGTGAACCGGTGGCGGCCGACGCTGGCCACGCCAGTGACGTCGACGGTGGGTCCGCCCTGATCGACACCGTCGCATCGTCCGCCGCACGCGGGATCCAGCGCGTACACGAGCCCGTTCCGGTAGGCCACCTGGAACCGCCCTTCGTTGACGACATTGCCGCGCACGATGGTGTGCCCGGCCGCGAACATGTGGTCCGTGGCGTCGAGCGCCGCTGCCCGGCTGCGGGCCACCAATCCGCCGAACGGCTCGACGTTCTCGTGCAGCGTCGTTGCCGTGTTGAACCGGACCGTCAGCGCGTTGGCTGGCCCGAACTGATGGTCGGCCTTGACGAGGAACGTGTTCGCCCTGATGGCGTACGGGACGTGGCCCGTGTCCACCTCGAACCCCGCGCGCCGGATGATCTCGACGGGTGTGCCGAGCGGCGTCCCGAGAAACGGATGCAGCACCTCGTCGCGATCGGAGATCGTGACGAAGTTGTGGGCGTCGACGGAGAGCCGCTCGAACGCGGCGAACAGGAACGTACGATCCCTGCGAATCGGGCCGCCGACGGTAGCACCCGATTGGCGCTGGTGGTACGGTGCCTTGGGGCGCGTGATGCGCTCCCCGATCGAGTTGAACTTTTCGAAGTATTCCCTGGCGTTCATGGCCTCGTCCCGCAGATAGCCGAACACGGAGCCGCTGAACTGGTTCGTGCCGCTCTTGGTTACGATGTTCACCGCGCCACCGGTGGCTTTCCCGAACTCGGCCGAATAGGAGCCCACCAGCACCTGGAACTCGCGCACGGCTTCCTGGCTGAAGGTGGCGCGCACGCCGCCGCTCACCTCGTCGTTGTTGTCGAGGCCGTCCACCATGATGTTGTTGGATCGGCCCCGCTGCCCGCCAAGCGACAGTCCCGAGGTGCGCGCGGCACCCTGCTGGGGCGTCTGATCGGTGGTGACGCCGGGCGCGATGGTGGAGAAGTCGATGAAGTTGCGGCCGTTGATGGGCAGCGAGGCGATCTGGAGCTGGGAGATCGTCGTGGAAACCTGCGCTCGCCCGGACTCGAGGCCGGCGCTCTGCGCAACCAGGATTGATTCTTGGAGCCCCGCGATCTCGAGGGTGGCGTCCAGCTCGAGCGTCCACCCCAGCGTCAGGGTGATGTCGTCGAGCGCCAACGGCGAGAAACCCTCGTGCTCCACGCGAAGGGCGTACGTGCCCGGGGGCAGCGCTGGAATGACGTACCGCCCGCGCTCGTCGGCAACGGTCGTGCGGACAACGTTGGTTGCGACGTTCGTGATCGACACGATGGCACCCGGGAGCACGCCCTGCAGCTGATCTCGAATCACGCCTGTGATGTCGGCCGTGGTCCCGCGCGTCTGGGCGCTGCCGACTGTTGCAGCAAGGAGCACCAGAAGCGCGACGATGACTGAGTGGACAGCGAGATGGTGCATGGAAGCCTCCGGGGTTCGCGACGCCGTACCTGACGAGGACCCTGAAGCTCCGGCGGACCGCCGTAGCCTGGCGAAGGCCGTCAGGTGGCCCGCGGAGCCGCTGATGCCGGCGCGTGCGAACCTTCACTGACTTAAACGCCCTCGCATCATCACACGAACAGGATTGGCAGGCGAAATGAAGGGGAAAGACTCAGTCCCACGTGCCAGGTAGCGAGCCGGGGCCGGTGCCGACACGCTCGCGGGTCCGAGGCGCAGCGTCGCCAGATACGACTTGGCGGCGGCCGACCAGGAGAGGTATGGTTCCCGCATGGAGAGGCGCGACTTTCTGAAGGGCGTAGCGGCGGCTCCGCTGGCGGCGGTTTCCCTGACTTCGAGCGCAGTGGAGGCGGGCGCGGCGCAGGCGCGAGCGGCCGGGCGGCAGCCGATTAAACAGAGCGTCATGGGATCCGTGTGGGGGGCCTCGGGGCTCTCGTTCGAGGAACGGTGCAAGGTCCTCCAGCGCATCGGCTTCAAGGCCGTGGACCTGCCAACCGTGCAGCAGATCCCGATCCTCCGTGACCATGGCCTCGTGCCGGCGCTCATGACCGGCACGGGGACGAGCTTCCGCGACGGACTCATCCGACGGGAGCTGCACGACACGTTCGAGGAGGCGTTCCGGGCCGGCATCGACATGTGCGTCGAGGTGGGATGTCCGAATCTCATCGCGCTGCCGGGCGAGCGCCGCGGCATGTCCTACGAAGAGGGGATGGAGAACGCCATCGCCATCCTGAAGCGGGTGACCCCGTACGCGGAGGAGAAGGGCATCATTCTCTGCATGGAGATCACCAACGCCAAGGTGGAGGCCGATCAACGGACCGACCAGATCTTCAGCCGTCTCGATTGGGGCCTGGGCGTGTGCCGCGGCACCGGCTCGCCGAACGTGAAGATCGTCTACGACATCTATCACGTGCAGATTGCCGACGGCGACGTGACGCGCAACCTGCGCGACAACATCGATCGCGTCTGCCACATCCACACGGCCGGCGTACCCGACCGCACCGAGATCGACGACACGAACGAGCTGAACTACCGTTTCATCGCCAACGCCATTGCGGACCTCGGCTACACCGGTTACGTTGCGCACGAACACCGCCCGGGCCCGGGGCGCGACCCGATTCGCAGCCTGGAGCAGTGCTACGAGATCCTGAACGTCTGACGTTCGAGCGCATCTGCAGCGAGAACGAGCGCTCCACGCAGCACATGGGCCCGAACATCAAGTAGCACTCAGGCTCGTACGCGCGACACGTGCGCCTGCGAACGCCGACTCGGTGAACGTGGAGCGTCGACGCATAGGTCGTTGTTCCGGGTGCATTGGAGTCGAGTTGCTTCGTAGGGCCCAAGCATGACCAGCAACAACGAGAATGTGATGCGGCATGCGCATCGCTCCGTGAGATGATCTTGCCGATGCCGCAGACGCTGAGGTCTTTGGCCGCCTGTCCCGCGCCTCTATCAAGCATCCATGATTGACAGCATCGAGCGCTGGAACGGCTGGCTCAACGGCCTCATCTGGGGTGTGCCCATGATCGTCCTGCTCATGGGCACCGGGCTGCTGCTGACCATCCTCACGCGTGGCGTGCAGTTCCACCGGCTGCTGTGGGCTTTCCGCGAAGTGCTCGGCAAGCTCACCAGCCACGGCGGCGGCCGCGGCAGCGTGACGCCGTTCCAGGCAGTTGCTACGGCGCTGGCCTCCACGGTGGGCGTCGGAAACATTGCCGGAGTGGCCACGGCGCTGTTCCTGGGTGGTCCGGGCGCCCTGTTCTGGCTGTGGGTGTCGGGACTGCTCGGCATGTGCACCAAGTTTGCCGAGATCGTCGTCGCGCTGTACTACCGCGAGGCGGACGCCGCGGGAACGATGCGCGGCGGCGCGATGTACACGCTGAGGAACGGCCTGCATCTCCCCTGGCTGGGCGCGGCATTCGCTCTCATCACCGCCGTTGCGGCGTTTGGTATCGGCAACATGGTCCAGGCCAACTCGGTGGCCTCGGCGCTGCACGCCACCTTCGGCGTTCCGGTTGGTGCCACCGGAATCGCTCTCGCCTTTCTCACCGGTACAGTGATCGTTGGTGGCATCCGGCGGATTGGCGAGGTGGCGCAGGTGCTCGTGCCGTTCATGAGCGCGTTGTACGTCGTGGGCGGACTCGTCATCATCCTCACGCACCTGCCTGCGATTCCTGGCGCATTTGCGTTGATCGTGGACGGCGCCTTCACCGGCACCGCCGCTACGGGCGGATTTGCCGGCAGCACGGTGGCGCTGGCGCTGCGCTTCGGGATTGCACGCGGACTGTTCTCGAACGAGGCCGGCCTCGGGAGCGCGCCAATCGTGCATGCTGCTGCCGACACCGATCATCCCACTCGGCAGGGGCTCTACGGCATTTTCGAGGTGTTCGTCGATACGATGGTGATCTGCACCGTCACCGGGCTGGCAATCCTCGTTACCGGGGTCTGGGACGGTGGCGAGACCGGCGCGGCGCTGTCGACGCGTGCGTTCGCGGTTGGCCTGCCGGGCACTTGGGGCGCCGCGGTGGTCACCGGCGGCCTGGTGCTCTTCTCGTTTTCCACGCTGCTCGGGTGGAGCTACTACGGCGAGACCGGCGCGGTGTACCTGTTCGGCTCGCGAGTGGCCACGGTCTACCGCCTGCTCTGGCTCGTGTTCATCTATCTGGGCGCAACCGGTTCGCTGGTGCTGATCTGGGACATCGCCGACACACTGAATGGTCTCATGGCGATCCCGAACCTGATTTCGGTGCTCGGTTCGATTCCGCTCCTTCTCCGCCTCCAGCGCGAGTTCTTCAGCGGGCGCATCCCCGGGTGATCGACGCGAGGGCCATGACGTGTCGTCAGCGAGGCGGAGCGCCGACACCGACGGCAGCCTCAGCCTCCGTCATCGAGGTCCCGAGCCATGGGCACGGAAGCCGCCGGGCGCGCAGCCGCACCGGTAGCGGCAGGCGGGCTCTGCCTGTCTGATCACAGCTCCTGACGGTCAGCCGGCTCTTTCTGACCGAGAAGGCCGGATCCGTTCCCGCCAGAGTCATGAATCAGGTTGCCGAGGGCTTGCGGCTGGTGCTCGCGCTCTGACTCTACCCGCAGTAAAGGGGATGCCGAACGGCCTGTGAGGCCGCGACGCGCCCATTCCTTCCGAAAAATATCGAATGGAGCAAACGATCGGTGTATTCGTAAAAACCCAAAGCCGACGGCAACCGCTTCAGTCGCGCCGCGTCAGTTCGCGGGAGCCCTGCACGACCAGTTTGCCGCGTCCTCGAGATCGCCGCTCCCGCGGTATTCCGCGAACTGCGGATACGGGCACAGCGGACGGGTCATCCCGTCGGCGCCATGGCCCATGATCGTGTCGGGTGCGATGCCCTGCTCGACCCACCGCTCGAGCGTGCCGATTGTATCCAGCGTGTTCACGCCTGGGCCGCCGCCGCAGTGCCCCATGCCGGGCGCCATGAACAGTCGCATCCAGTCGCCCTGGTCCGGCCCCATGCTCGCCAGCACGTTCTCGTGATACCAGATGGTCGTCTCCGGCGTGATGCCCGTGTCGGACCAGCCGTGGTACATGAGGAGCTTCCCTCCGCTGGCCTTGAATGGGCGCAGGTCGGGATTCACGGCGTCGACGTACCCGATCCGATCATCCAGGAACTTCATGTCGCGATCGAGATCGAACTGCTGCCAGTCGACGTCGGGATCGTTGTAGGCGATGCGGACGAGATCGAAGAGGCCGCCGGGGGCCTGGTTGGTCGGACGCTGCGCGCCGATCGGATTGCCGAGCGCCTGGCCAGAGAAGATCAGCTCGCCGCTGGAATTCCTGACGCCGCCGTAGAACGTCTCGACGGTCTTCATCTGGTCGGCATTCAGGCACGAATCACCGGACTGACCTGCCTGGCACGCCAACACCGAGAAGTCCACCTGGCACGCGCGCGGGTTGTTCAGGAACCCTTCCTTCAGGGTGTCGCAGGTGTGCATCACCAGGTTGTTGACGAGCGCCGCCTGTTCGGTCGAGATCGCCCGCTCTGGATGGCGCGACAGATCGATGCTGCGCGCGATGCCCGCCGTCCACATGTGGATGTGCCGGTTCGCCAGCGCGCCGGCGATGATCCCATCGTAGTCGTCCGGGTAGCGCTGCGCCTCCATCACCGCCATCCGGCCGCCGGTCGAGCACCCCTTGAAATAGGAGTACTGCGCGGGCCGGTCGTAGAACGTCCGCACGAGGTCCTTCGATCTGACCGTCATCTCGTGCGTGGCGCGGTACGCGAAGTCGATCAGCTTCTCGGGGTGCCCGATCGCCCACGCGCCGCCCGACTCCTGGTGGCCCGTGTCGGTGCCGGCGGTCGCATACCCGCGCCGCAGCGCGTCCGGCATCTCGTTGGTGCGGCCCTGAATCGATCCGGCGAAGCCGCCGTTGCCGACGCCCATGAACTTGCCGTTCCAGGCGTCGGGCGTCGGGAGCCACAGCTCCATATTGATCAGCGAATCGGAGGAGGGCGTCAGCACGAGCTGGACCCGACAGTGCGCCGGAATGGTCGCGGGGGCCTGGCCGGGGCCGCCGCCGCGGGGGCCGGCCGCC
>CAZDLW010000079.1:0-21163 GCA_964505975.1 uncultured Bifidobacteriaceae bacterium
ACGACAAATAGCATCGCCTGATGTCGAAAGATGGCGACATCGGCTTTTCGCCGTCGGCAACAAGGAGCGACATCCATGAAGGGCGCACTCATCACGATTTCGTGCGCGTCGGCGCTGGTGGCGGCGCTGGCGTATCCAGCGGCGGTGGAGGCGCAACCGAATCCACTCCTTGCGGGCAATTGGGTGCTCGATCCCGCCAAGGGCTCGGGCGGCCGGGGTCGAGCCGGCGGTCCCGGGCCGACCCGACTCGTCATCAGGGTGACGGCGAGCGAGGTCATCGTCGACAGCGATACCGGCACCAACCGAGCGATCGAAACCTTCAATTTTCGCCCGGGCGGCCCGGAGCACGAGATTCCGGGACCGCTCAGTTGGGATACCAAAGCCACCTCGAGTTGGGAAGACGGCAAGCTGATCGTCAACATCAGACGTATTATCGAGGCCCCGACCGGGCCATTCAGCATTCCGGTGAAGGACGTGTACAGCGTGACCGGAGACCTCCTGACGATTGATCGTTCTCAGGGTCCTCAAACCTGGACGTCCGTGTTCAGCAGGCGATAGCCAGCGTCGGCGGCGGGGGTGACAACTCGAGAGGATAGAGGTGCGACAGCGCTGTCTGGGCCAGCCGCATCCTTGTACGCTTCGACCGGATTGTTGTTGGCGCTGTGTCCCGTGTAGACGCTGGACGCGTTCCGACATTGCGAGATTGGGAACGGTCGGCGACTCTCTCTGGGTCGCCGTATCTTGGTCTGATGGACACGTCTCGACACCGGTGCTGTGAGAGCCACTCGCGAGGGACGAGCAGCCGAGGGAGGGTCTAGGAAATGCGGATTCGATTCCGGACTTGGAGCGTAATTTCGCTGGGTGTGGTTCTCACGGCTGTCCTGCTCATCACTACCGAGCCCGCCGACGGCCAGATTCCGTCTGGCTACACCGCCCCGCGCAGCAAGGTTGGCGACGGGAAACCGGATCTGAGCGGAATGTGGCAGGCGCTCAATACCGCACACTGGGACATCTTGAGCCGATCACCCCAACCCGGACCCATGTACCAGCTTGGCGCGATGTTCTTCATCCCACCCGGCCGTGGCGTTGTCGAGGGCGACGAGATTCCGTATCAGCCATGGGCGGCTGAAAGAAGAACCCAGAACTTCAACAATCGAATCGTCACCGAGCCATTCAACCACGACCTCGGGGACCCGGAGCTGAAGTGCTACATGCCCGGCATACCACGAGCGACGTACATGCCGTACCCGTTTCAAATTCTGCACGGACAACGTGAAATTCTGTTCGTCTACCAGTTCGCGAAGGCCAGCCGGGTTGTCCACATGACAAAACAGGTCGAGTTGGGTGTCGATACGTGGATGGGTGTCTCCAACGGCCGCTGGGATGGCGATACCCTCGTTGTTGAAATCACAGAACTGAATGGTCTGGCGTGGCTCGACCGGGCGGGCAACTTCGTCAGTCGAACTGCCAAGGTCGTCGAGCGCTATACCCCAATGAGCCCCTATCATTTGAACTACGAAGTCACGATCGAGGATCCGAATGTCTTCACGCGTCCGTGGAGCATGCGTATGCCACTATACCGGATCATCGACGTGGGCGCGGAACTCCTGGAAGCAAATTGCGTCGAGTTCTCAGAGGAAGCTCTTTACGGAGAAATCCGGAAACTGACCGATTTCTAATCCTAATCCTTGGGCGCGCACGGTAGATTCGCGGGATCACAGGACAGGCACTGAACCCTTACTCGACGAACTCGTCGGGAAGAGGTAACCCGGCGAGATCCGCTGATGTAAGGGGGCCGTCTGGTTCGATATCGTATCGCGCGAGTGCGTGAGCGATCTGCCGAACGTGGTGCGCCGAGTGCCATGTCGACCGTTCCAACAGTTCCCAGACCGACTGCACGCCATAGTACGTTGGCACCTGTTCTCGGCAGGAGCGGTCAGCCAGATTGTGCCACCACTGCTGCAACTGCTCGATGACCTGCTCGCCATATCCCGCGACTTCCTCCGGTGTGGTATAGGCTCCGTCCCCCGGTGAAACGTTCGCGAATCCTACGCTGTAATCGACACCGTGGACGACTGATTCGAGGAATGCCTCCGCGATTCGAAACACATGATGGCCTACGACACGGAGCGATCGATCTCGACTCACGATTACCCGGTCATTCATCCGTTCTGCGGGAATCTGGAGGATGAGGCGCTGCGATGCGCGGAGCACGTTGATCCACTTCTGAACGAGCTCTGCTGGCGGAAGTGGAGAGTGCCCACTGCCATCCAGATGGAGAAAACGCGCCACGTCCTCGAGGTTCTGCGCGAAGACGTAATCGTCTCCTCGAGTCACGACCGGGACGCTTCGTACGCCGAGACGAAGCAGGCGATCTAGTCCACCGGGATCAGTCACCACATCGACGCGGATGAATTCCACGCCTTCTCGCGAAAGAAACTCTTTCGCCCGTGCACAACTGCTTCAACCGGGCTGCGTGTACAGGACGACCACATCACCATCAGTGACCATATTTTCCCTCGTGTCAACGAACTTTCGTTCACGGCCCATCATCTCATCTGCGCTCGATGGTCCAGGGTACGTCGCTGCTTCCGATACTTGACCACCGACAACAGTATGGTAAGCGCGAGAAAGCTCCACAGGACGATCGCCGTCGCGGATTCGAAGAAATACCGTGGATCGTTGTTGCCCAGCAACAACGCTCTCAGGAAATTCTCTTCGGCCAGTGGTCCGAGTATCAATCCCAGAACCAAAGGTACAACCGGATAGCCGGAGAGTCTCATCAGACAACCGAGGAGACCGAACACGACGCCAAGCCCCGCGTCGAATACGGAATTTCGTACCGCAAACGCCCCGACCACACAGATCAGTGTCACGACCGGAACCAGGATCGCTGTGCGCACACGGGTGATGTAGGTCAACGGAGTCGCCAGCACGATTCCGACAGGCAAAATCAGCAGGCTGGCCACGAGCAGTCCCAGCAGGACAGCATAGGCTTCGGCTCCGTGGGTGACCATGACGCGCGGGCCCGGCTGGATACCGTGCAAGTACAGCGCTGCCAGCATCACCGCGGCCGTCGCACTTCCGGGAATACCGAGCGTCAATGTTGGAACCATGCTCGCTCCCGTGACGGCGTTGTCGCACACCTCCGACGCAATGATGCCTTCGTGAGAGCCTTTCCCGAACCTTTCAGGGTGCTTCGACCACCGCCGGGCAAGTCCATAACTGATGAAGTTCGCGGCTCCAGTGCCGAGTCCGGGAACGACGCCAAGGGCGACACCGAGCGCAGAGGAACGAAGGATTGTTCCGGGATAGGACAATGTCGTCACAATGCCTCGCCACACTTCGCTCATCGAGCTTCCGACAGCCGAAAACAACGGCGCACGATTCGCCGCCATTCCGACAGCATGGCCCTCAGTGAGACGATCACGACCAGCCAGGAGGAACATTTCCGTGAGCGCGAAAAGACCAATCACTGAAGGAATGAATGGGACGTCCTCATAGAGCTCGAGAAACCCCATGGTGAACCTCGGCTGCCCCGTCAGAGGGCTTGCCGACATGGTTGCGATGAGCACGCCGAGCACACCGGACACGAGACCCTTCCGAACGTTCTCCCCGACGACGGCTGCGATGATGACGAGGCCAAAGACAGCCACAATGAACATCTCGCGGGCTCCGAACCTCAGGGCAAGCGTCGACAGCGGCCCGATGACGCTCAGGATGAAGGCCATGCCGAGCACGCCTCCCGCCACGGAGGCCATGCGGGCGATACCTACGGCCAGTTCCGCCTGGCCGGCCAGCGCTAACGGGTAACCATCCAGCGCTGTTGCCGCCGCTCCTGGCGTACCAGGCACGTTCATCAGAATGGCGGGGACGGCGCCGGCGAATGAGGCTCCCGCATAGATGCCCGCCATCAGGATCAACGCCTGCTCTATGGGAAGGCCAATGGAAAATGGCAGAACGAGCGCAGCCGCGGTCGAACTGCTGAAGCCAGGCAGCACACCTACCAGGAACCCGGCTACGAGGCCGAACACGAGGTAGCCGAGCGCTGCTGGCGCCAGTAGAAGGAGCAAACCCGTTGCGATTTGATCGATCATCCGAGTGTCTGGGTCAACCCAGCTCGAAAGGACCCCTGGGCAACAGGACCTGCAGAATGACAGTGAACAGCAGGTAGCTCGCCAACAGAATCCCGGCAATGAGTGCGGCAACGCGAACGGGGTCTCGCAACCCCAGAATCAAAAACAGGGCGAGCAGATAGATGGCGGCCGCCGGATAGAAGCCGAGTCGAGGCATGGCGTACACGAAGGAGGCAAGCAGGACGATCGTGGAGACGCTTCGCCTCGAGCGTTGCCAGATTCGCGGAGCACTGATCGCCAGATACGAGCTCGCCTTGCGCCACTCCTTGAACTCGCCTACCATGCTCGAGACAACGAGAAGCAGGGTGATGACGATTGTCAGTCGCGGGTAGTTCGCCGCCTCGGCCGGCATTCCCGAAAGATTGAGCAGGAACGCTACGCAGTAGACAGCGATCAGCGCCGGAAGTGACAGTCTCGCGGCGAGCACCACCGCACCAGCCGTCTTCGATTTCACGTAGCAGTGTCTCCGTCTACTGGCTCGTCCTCGAGAATGTCATACTGCGACGTCGCTAGCGACGAAGCTGAAGCTCCGGGTGTTTCGCGATCAGCATCGTCAAGCGCTGGATCTCTTCACGGATCTCGCCATCGTACTGCGCGGCATCGATGTAACTCGACCGCCCTTCTTCACCAACGCTGTGAAGACGTCGGACGTACTCGTCGTCGCGTACGGCACGCTCGAAACCCTGAACCAGACGCTGGTAGCGGTCGGGGTGGTTCTCCTTGCACTCGCTACTGACGAAGACGCCGTAACTTCCTCCGTTCGGTCTCAGTATGGTCCCCAGTTCTTCGTTGACAGTCGGAGCACCATTTGTGTGCTCTGGCCACACATTCGAATCCTGGTGTACGGCCAACACACGAGAGCTATCGCTAATATGAAGGCTGTTGAAAAGCCCCGCATGCGTTGCATCGACTTCACCGGCCAGAAGCGCCGTTCGCGCCTGGTTCCCGCCCGGGTACGGGATGATATTGAAGTCCACGCCAGTCGCTCCCTGGATGTCCAACAGCGCCAGATAATTGTTACTCGTATAACCACTCACACTGATCCGCACTCGCCGCGGGCGCTGACGGGCCTCATCCACCAAAGCAGTCAGAGTCTCCCATGGCGAATCGTTACGGACACGGATCACTCCAGGTTCGATCGTCAGCTGCCCAATCGGGTAGAAGTCGTCGTAGGTGAACGGCACACGCTGGGTCATGAACGAAAACAGCAGATGGGGTATGCCTGTCGTCAGGATCGTGTAGCAATCTCCACCGTCGCGAGCAACCACGCCGGCGGCAACGGCCACGTTACCACCAGGAAGATTCTCGACTCGAAACGTTCCGCCAAGTGCCCGCTCGAAATGAGGAGCCAGCTGACGCGTCGCCGTATCGAAGCCACCTCCAGCCGAGGACCCGACCGTCCAGCGTATTGCGCGCTCGGGAAACGGTGCCGCAGTCGTTTCGGACGATCCATCACTTGATCTCGTGGCCACATCCTGGGAGGGCGAGCATGCAGGTAGCCAGACCATCGCCAGCACAAGGCCGGTCACGAACATCCACAGACTCTTATTTGACATCCGTTTGCTCCACGGTGTTCACGCGTGTTGGCTCCCCCGTCGACACTCGGAATCCACACGGCGGCACCGACGCACTTACGCCGTTACCGATCCCGCAGGAACGCGTTGCTCACTGACAAGGCCAGTCAGCTCGCGCACGTCGTTCAAATCTTGCAGGCTATCTACATACGCGAGCACCGCGTCCAGCCGCTCGACCGGCACGACGGGTTCTCCGCACTCCATGAACTTGTTGCGCAGCTCCTGTCGAGTGAAGGGAAGGTCGGGCCCACCCCTGTATCGTTCGTCGGCTGCCTGCCTCAAGGTGCGCCCGTCGTCGAGGTCGACTTCGATCACGCTACGCATGACTTCGCAACCCTGCGCTTCGATGGCGGGGTCAAGGACTGTTTCGACGCGACGCATCATCTCCTGGACAGAGGCGCTGCATACGAACTCGTCCGTGAATTCGTGAATGCCCGCCTTCCTCCGCAGCACGATACTGGACAGCATGAAGGCGGGACAGAACTTTGCCTCGAGTTCGCTCGTGGCGATTCGATACCGCAAGGGGTTGAGGATGTTCGAACCGGCCCGAAGTCGTATCTGCCGAATCTGCTTCGGCTTTATCTCGTTCTCCACGACGAGCTTCAACATGGCATCCATGCTTGGATGGCCCAGGCATCCGCACGGATACGGCTTGATCGACACACCGGGCGTCACGATGGCGTACGGGTTACCCAACATGCCAACGATCCGACCCTCGTCGACGCCACCGCCGAAAATCTGGAAGAACCCCCAGGGTCCGTCGAGTGCGTGCGCGCCAGCCGTAAAACCTCGCGCGGCCAGCTCAGCAGCCGTCACGCCATTGGCCGCAGCTCTCCCGACATGAAGTGGCTTGGTCATGGTGCCGAAGTTGACTCTGATGCCGCCAGCCAGACTGGCGGCCAGCCCCATGGCATGTCCCAAGCGTTCACGGTCTAGCCCCAGCAGCTTACCCGCCGCAGTCGCCGCACCGAACGTGCCGATTGTCCCGGATGAGTGGAAGCCCTTCTTGTAGTGACTTGGATCGATCGCTTCGGCGATCCTGCATTCGACTTCGACACCAGTCACGAATGCCTCCAGGAGCCGGGCGCCAGAGACTCCGATCCGTTCACCGATCGCCAACGCACTCACAAGCGGCGGGATTGTCGGATGAGTGAGAAGCCCGAACAGTCGATCTGGCGTGCTGGAGAGCTGGGTGTCGTCGAAATCCATCGCGTGCCCGCTCGCGCCGTTCAAGAGCGCTGCAGACGCAGCGCGGGCTTGATAACCGTCTCGCGCAAGCACGGTCGATTCTCGGGGGCCAGGATCGTCTCGAACGTACTCCCTGAGGATTTCGCTCCCCTTGGTCGTCGAACCCGCCAGGATGACGCCAAGACCGTCGGTGATACATCGCTTGGCGATATGCATCACCTCTTCTGGGAACATCTTGATGCTGACGCCAGTGACGAAATCCAAGACTGCGGCAGTCGCTCCTCCGTGTTCGTGCTTCATCCATCCCATCCTTTCAGGCAGTGCAGAGACATGTCCCACGTTCAATTTCCCGACTGTCAGCTGTCTGACAGGTTCGGGCGCGCAACCCGTGCGGACGCCAACTCTCTTCTCCGAGCGACCCTGTGCCCCCTTTCTCCCGCCTGTCGCGACTCAGATTGTATTGCGATGGCTCGCGCGGATCGAGCGCTCGAGTGACCAACGTCCTGTGAGAGTGTTCGGGGTTGCTCCGCCCGCGTGGCCGGCACCACCGGACCCGCGCGCGGGGCCACCGGTCTCGGTATGAGCCGGATCGCCTGCATGCCACTCAATCCCGTCACTCTTGGCCCAACCGTGGATCCACCGTCCTGTCGCCTGGCCGAGGCCATTCCGCCATGAGCGCCTGACTGAGGAGGGGAGCTCGCCATGTCGACTGTGCCGGCCTCGGTTGACCTTGGAGACCGTCGAACCATAGCTCACACCGGTGGCGTTCGACCGGGTCCGAAACACAGAGCGCGGCTTCTGCGAAACCGGTCCATCCAGAATCCGGGAGGCGCGGCTTCCCTTCGTTGTTGCGTGCCTCCAGCGCTCGGCGTTAGCATTCGGCCATCTGCGGGAACGAACGCGTCTTCGGATTCGGAATGTGGTGAAGCTCACGAACAGATCCCGGTGGAATACACTGGGCCGCCATGGACGGTGCCGTCGGAACGTCGAAGGAGGACTCATGCGTGCGGCCGCGACCCTGTCTGTCTCCCTACTCCTCATCGCAGCCTGCGGCTCGCCCTCCGCCGAACGTGGGTCGCAGACAGTCGGGCACGTGACGCTCTTCGAGGGCGCCCGACTGATCACGGGAGACGGCAGCGCACCCATCGAAGATTCGGCAGTAATCGTCGAAGACGGCCGCTTCACTCACGTGGGGAGGAGAGGTGAGCTACCGCTTCCGGACGGCGCCGTTCGCGTCGATCTGACCGGGAAGACGGTCATGCCCGCCCTAATCGAGATGCACGCGCACGTGGGGTATTGGAGGGGCTGGGACACCTCGGCCGATTACTTCACGCGCGACCAGATCCTCGAGGATCTTCAACGACTCTCCTACTACGGCGTGGCGGCGGTTCTCAGCCTGGGCGCCGATCGGAAGGAAATCGTGTACGGGCTGCGAGACGAGTGGCGCACCAACCCACCGCCGAATGCGGCTCGATTTCTCACCGCGGGCCCCGGATTGGCCCTTCCAGATGCTGGACCTGCCGGGGTTCTACGGGAGGCAGTGCACGCGGTGACCACTGAACAAGAAGCTCGGCACGAGATCCAGGAACTGGCGTTCAACAGGGTCGATGGTTGGATCAAGATCTGGCACGATTCCCGAAGAGGTAAGCTGCCGCCGCCGATCTATGACGCGATTATCGACGAGGCACACAAGCACAATCTTCGTGTGGCCGCCCATGTCCACGACGTGACGGATTTCAAGGATTTGCTGCGAGCCGGCATCGATGGCTTTGCGCATCCGACATGGCGACAAACGGAGACCGAACCAGTAGACGACGAACTGCTCGAGCTGTTCAGACAACGACCGAACGTCTTCATTGCCACGAGCTTTTGGACGCCGCGCAACCAGATCTACGGGCCGAGACCGTACTGGATGAACGAGCCTCATCTCCGAGAGGTTTTTACGGAGGAAGAGATCCAGCGGCTCGAGAATCCGCGAATACCTCCGGATGCGGAGGAGCGTTGGGCGGCGGGACCCGTGCCGCGGAGTGTGCAGCGCCTGAAAGCTGCCGGCGTCCGATTTGGTCTGGGGACCGACATGGGAGGCGGAGGCCCGGCCTATTTCGGCCTGAGCTCGCACGTCGAACTGGAAAGCCTGGTCAGAGCAGGCCTGACACCGGCCGAAGCCATCACGGCCGCCACCCGGAATTCCGCTGAATTCCTCGGACTGGACGAGCTTGGCTTGATCATGGCTGGCAAGAGCGCAGATTTCATCGTCCTCGAGGCGAACCCGCTCGAGAACGTTGCCCATACCCGTCGGATCTTCAGTGTGTATCTCAGAGGACAGGAAGTCGACCGCGCAGCACTCCGGGCCCAGTGGAAGCAAGACGGATCCAGCTGACGGCAAGGCTATTTGCATCGCCTGGCGGCGGCCCGCCGTCGACAGCAGCTTCACTGCGCGACTGGAGCAGCCCTCGATCTCCAGCAACTTCCGTTCGACCCCGCTCATGATTGAGGGTGTCATGTACGCCTCGAACGGTATCGGCTTGGTCGAGGCGTTTCATCCGGGAACCGGTGACACCGTTTGGGTGCAGGACACGTTCGCCGAAGCTGGGAGCGAGGCGCTGCGCTCGAGCAGCAGCCGCGGCGTGGCGTACTGGACGCACGGCGCCGATGAGAGACTGTTCGTGGTCCAGGGCGAGTACCTGATTGCCTTGGATATTCGCACGGGCCGGCCGGTCGAGAACTTCGGTGAGGGAGGACGGGTGAATCTCCGTGTAGGACTCGGGCCCAGGTACGCACGCTACTCGTGGACCGGCGTCCCCCAAGTGTGCCGCGACGTCGTGATCGTCGCCAATGCCGGCATGGCCGACGCACCCAGGCGCGCTGAACAGGCGCCAGGCAATGTGCAGGCGTTCGATGTGCGTACGGGCGTGCCTCGTTGGACGTTCGAGGTCATTCCGCGTCCAGGACAGGTCGGCGTCGAGACGTGGCTGGACGATTCCTGGGAGCACAGCGGTGCCGCGAACTTGTGGGCGCTCATGAGCGCGGACGAAGAACTGGGATATGCGTACCTGCCGCTGACGAGCCCGACCAATGATGTTGATGGTGGCCCACGGGGTGGGCATCGTGGAACCCGACTGTGCGGGCCCGACCGAGGTGGCGCGTGCGAGTCGCTCATCACTGACGCGACGTCCGGCGCGTGACCGCCTCGCCCACGGCATCGTGGTGAACGCCCCGCGAGCGACGTGGGACGAAGCCGGTGAGCTCCGCGACACGGCGCGTGGCGGCTTCGCGAGCACTGGCGCATGAGCGACCCGCGACCGCCGACGCTCCGCCGCATTCTCCACATCGACATGGACGCCTTCTATGCGTCCGTCGAACAGCGGGACCGGCCCGATCTGCGGGGCCGGCCGGTCGCCGTCGGCGGCGATCCGGACACGCGCGGCGTCGTCGCGGCCGCCAGTTATGAAGCCCGCGCCTTCGGAGTCCGCTCCGCCATACCCATGGCCCGCGCCCTGCGGTTGTGTCCCTCCCTCGTCATCGTCCGCCCGGATTTCACCAAGTACCGGACGATCTCCGCGCAGGTCTTCGATCTCTTCCGTCGCGTCACACCACTCGTGGAACCGCTCTCGCTCGACGAAGCCTACCTCGACGTCACCGAGAACGCCTGGCAGGAACCGCTCGGCATGGAGGTGGCGCGGCGGCTGAAAGCGGAGATTCGCGCCGCCACGAGCCTGACCGCCTCGGCAGGCGTCGCGCCCAGCAAGTTTCTCGCAAAGATAGCCTCGGGCTGGCAGAAACCAGACGGGCTCACGGTCATCGCCCCCGAACGCGTCGAGCACTTCCTCCAAGGCCTGCCCGTCGATGCGCTCTGGGGTGTCGGTCCGGTGACGGCGCGTAAGCTGCGCGCGCGCGGAATCGAGCGTCTGGTCGACGTCCGCCACGCGGATCCGCGGGCGCTCCGCGACGCCGTCGGATCGTGGGCCGAATGGCTTCAACAACTGGCCCGGGGAGTGGATGAGCGCCCGGTCGTCGCGGAGCACGAGCCGAAATCATCGGGCAGCGAAAGTACCTTCGCTCGCGACCTCACCTCGATCGATGACATCCGCCGCGAGATCGCCAGAATGGCCCAGTCCGCAGCGTCCTGGCTCGTCCGACGCGGGCTCTACGCCCGCACGGTGACAGTGAAGGTCCGGTACAACGACTTCACGACAGTGACCCGCAGCCAGACCGAGCCGCCGACCCGCGACGAAGCGAATATCGTGCACCGCGCGGTCGCGTTGCTGGGCCGCACCGACGCCGAACGACGCCCCATACGTCTGCTGGGCGTCAGCGTCCACAACTTCACCGGCAACCCCGACGTCGAGGCGCCACGCGGCGGAGCGTGGCTGCCGTTCGACGCATGAGACCCGTGGGCACGATCGCTACAAACGGTGCACGGCGGTGACGACCCCGACCATGAAGTCCAGCCGGACTCGATCGCCGGACTGCAGTCCAGGTGCAATCGCCTCACCGCCCACTCTCGCAACGCGAACGCCGTTCTCCGCGTCGTCGGCAAATGTGTAGTGGAGGTCGTACGACAACTGCCCGTGGATGCTGACGGGCTGGAGCCGGCGCACCACGGCGTCTCGGGATCCTTTGAGCATGATTCGATGCCTGCGGAGCGGCTACCGCCCTGCGATTGTGACCCGCATCACCTCGATGCGGGTCAACGGCGTCTCGCCGTCCACCGGGACGGCCTCCACCGCGTCCACGACAGCCAGACCGTCCGCGACGCGACCGAACACGGTGTACTGGCCGTCGAGCCCCTGGGCAGCGTCGAGCACGAGGAAGAACGAGCTCGTTGCACTTGCCGGATCTTCACCTCTGGCCATCGACAGAATGCCACGCGCATGCGGAGTGGCGTTGAATTCCGGTGGCAGTGGCCGCACGAGTGCCTCCTGCCACGGCTCGAGCGGTTCGCGGCGCGTGGGCAGATGGCCCCCTTGAATGACGAAGCCGCGCGAAACGCGGTGGAGCGCCGTGCCGTCGTACACGCCCGCCGACGCCAGGCGGAGGAACTGCCGGACATGACTCGGTGCCCGGTCTGGAGAGAACTCCACGGTGATGGAGCCTATCGAAGTCTCGATCACCGCCTGCAACACCGACAGCTCGTCGACCGTCGCATCGAGGAATCTATCCGACTCCGCCACCGGAGCATCACGAATCGTGGCCCTGACAATCTCGATGCGCTCGGACGGCACGGTGGCGTCAGCCGCCGTCACCGAGATCCGCTGGGCGACGGTGATGCCCTCGAACACGCGTGCGAACACCGTGTACTGGCCGTCGAGCGCCAGCTGGTCGGTCACGGCGATGAAGAACTGCGAGCCGGCGCTGTCGCGATCGCCCGGCACGAGAACCGCCGACACGGCCCCGCGCGTGTGCTTCTCGTCATTGGGCTCGAAGCCGAGCGCCCCGAGCCCGCCCGTACCGTGGCGCGCCGCCTGCGCCGGGTCTCTGGAGATCGGGTCGCCACCTTGAACGATCCCCATGGCGATGACGCGATGGAAGGTCGTCCCGTCGTAGGCCCCTTCGCGCACTCGTTCGATGAAGTGCGCGACGTGGTTCGGGGCTGCATCTTCCAGCAGGTCCAGAACAATCGTGCCGTACGTCGTCTCGAGCACGGCCTGTTTGCCTTGCAGCTCCGACGGCGGAAGCGCCGAGGTGTAGAAACTCTCGCGCGGAGGCGCCTGCTGAGGCGCAGACGCGTCGCCGCCGCCGAACACCAGCGCCCAGAGCAGCACGAGCATGTGGAGGATTATCTGCTATATTCCCTGCAGGTTGAGCGCCCCCGTCACGATTGTTCCCCAGTACCAGGACGCGCCGATGTACGAAGAGTTCTACGGCTTCGTACGATCGCCGTTTACGCTGGCACCCGATCCACGTTTTCTGTACCTGAGCGGCTGCCACCAGGACGCCCTGCACCAACTGCTCCAGTCCATCCGCCGCAAGGAAGGCTTCATCGTCCTGACCGGTGACATCGGTACCGGTAAGACCACCGTCTGCCGGGCGGTCATCGAGCAGCTCGATCGGACCACGTTCGCGTCACTCATCCTGAATCCGTTTCTCTCGGTAAACGATCTGCTGCGGGAAATCCTGCTCGACTTCGGCATCGTGTCGCGCGAGGCGGTCCGGAACGGACGCCTGGCCAGCGCAACCACACACGAGCTCGTCACCACGCTCCACGAGTTCCTGCTCTCGCTCGTGCCGATTGGCGGCAGCGCCGTGCTCGTCATCGACGAGGCGCAGCATCTGCCGCCCCCGGTTCTCGAGCAGATCAGAATCATCTCCAATCTGGAAACGAGCGCAGCCAGGCTGCTCCAGATCGTTCTGGTGGGACAGCTGAACCTCCTCGACGTGCTGGCTGGCGCGGACATGCGCCAGCTCGATCAGCGCGTCTCACTGCGTGCCATCTTGAGACCGCTCACACGGGACGAAGTCGACGCGTACATCGCCCATCGCATGGCCGTTGCACACGGCGAACGTCCGGTGAGCTTCGACCAGGCAGCGATCGAACGCGTGCACACACTCACGAGCGGCATACCGCGCGTGATCAATCTCATCTGCGACCGCACGCTCATGCTGGGGGCAGATCGCCAACGGACGACGATCACCCGGGAGTTGGTGCAGGAGGCAGCCGCTGGGCTCGGTCTGGGACGCCGCGGTCCCCACGCGGTCGCGGGTTGGTGGGCCGATAGCGTGGTCCCCCCCTGGAAGCGGCTACCAAAGTGGATTCCCGCGACGATGGTGTTGCTCCTGCTTGCCTTCGGCGTCGCGATCGGCGTCCCGTTGCACCGGCTGGTCGACATAACGCCACCCTCCCCTCCACCGCCGCGACCGGTTCCGGTGGGAGCACCATTCCAAGCCCGCACCGCACCGCCCGGCAGCACGGTGCCCTGACTCCGCCAGTCAGCCGACACGCATTCGGAACCGTGGACGAGCTAGTGTGGTGTCTCCGAAATAGCTTGTGCACCGAGGACGCCGATGCGCCCGGCCCGCAAGGCGCGACGACTGAGAATATTGGGCACACTAGGCCCGCTTGGACTTCAGGTGCTGCTTGAGAGCCTTGGGCGCAGTGCGTGAGCGCCGCTTCTCTTCGAGTTGGGCCCGCTCGTCCTGCTGCCGTGCCAGGAACGCCAGTTCGTCGTGCAGCTTGAGATAACTCTTCAGCCGCTCGCCGCTCAGTCGACCGTCGCGCACCGCGGCCTTCACCTCGCAGCGGGGCTCGTCGCGATGGCGGCAATCGCCGAAATGACAGTGACCCGCGAGCGATTCGATGTCGTCGAATGTCTCGCGTACGGCATCGCCAACGTCCCACAGCTGCAATTCCCGCATGCCCGGGGTGTCGATCACGAGCCCTCCGTTCGGCAGCATCACGAGCTCCCGATGGGTCGTCGTATGGCGCCCCTTGGAGTCGACCTCCCGCACGTCCCTGGTCTTTCGAACGTCGGCGCCGACGAGACGGTTGATGATGGTGGTCTTGCCCACGCCGGAGGATCCAAGGAGCGCAGCGGTCCGTCCAGGGGTCAGATATGCCGCAACCTGGTCGATGCCGTGATTCAGCTTCGGGCTGACGAGGTGCACCGGCACGTCGCCAGCTACGGTCGCAACGTCGTCGACGCGTGCTGCGGGGTCGGAGCACACATCGGGCTTCGTCAGCAGGACGACCGGGGCCGCCCCGCTCTCGCGCGACAGCAGCAAGTACCGCTCGAGCCGTCGGAGGCTGAAGTCGTCGTCGAGTGCCATGACAATGAACACCACGTCGGCGTTGGTAGCCACGATCTGCTCGTCGGTGACCTGCCCGGCCATCTTGCGGGAAAAGCGGCTGCGCCGCGGCAGCACCGCGACGATGGCCCCTCTGTCCTCGTCGTGCCGCCTGCGCACGACGACCCAATCACCCACCGCCGGCAGATCGCCGCGGCTGGCGGCGCGGTGCTTCAGGCGCCCGGAGAGGACGGCCTCGAGCTCGCCTGTCGCCACCCAGACGCGATAGAGATAGTTGAACTCGATGACCACGCGTCCCGGTTGCACGTGCGGCTTGCCACCCCACGATTCGTAGGCGTGTTGCAGGCTGTCGTCCCATCCGAGCTCGGTCAGCAGCATGCTCAATAGTGTCACGGCGGCGACACCGTCGCCCCGAAGCGGACCGCGCGACGGGGCCCACCAGTACGCTGGAACATCCTCTCGAAGAGGGGATGAACACAGCTACAATGCAGCTCATGCGATACGCGCTCGCGGCCTGCGGGGTTGCCGTCGTCGCCCTCCTGCTGCTGGCCCTGGCGGGCCCTTTCTACCGGGCTGGCATCCTTTCGCTCCCCACTGCCTTCGCACTGCTACGCTGGGGAGCGTACGTCGGCATCGCCGGCATGCTTGCCGCTGCTCTGGTCGGGGCGGTGGCCTATCGACGACGGCAGTGGTACGACGTGGCTGCGGCGACGCTGGCGTTCGTTCTGTCATTGGTTGCGTTTGCCGTCCCCTACCAGTGGCAGCGAACGGCACGCGCGGTGCCACCGATTCACGACATCTCGACGGACCTGCAAAACCCGCCGACGTTCGAGGCGATCGTGCCAATCCGCGGCGATGCCGCCAACCCGCTCGAGCACCGTGAAGAAGTCGCGGAGCAGCAGCAGCAAGCCTATCCCGACATCGCACCGTTGACGCTTCCGATCTCACCCGACGCGTCATTCGATCGCGCGCTGCGAGTCGCCCAGAACCTGGGCTGGGAGATCGTTACTGCAGACCGGTCCTCCGGCCGCATTGAGGCCACAGACACGACGCGCTGGTTCGGATTCAAGGACGACATCGTGATTCGCCTGACGCCGTGGGGATCGGGCACGCGGGTGGACGCACGATCGGTCTCGCGCGTTGGACGCAGTGACGTGGGCACCAACGCCCGCCGTATCCGGCGATACCTCGACCAACTGCGCCGCACCTGATCGACGCTGCCTGTCACGGGGTCCTGCTCTGGGGTCGGGCCCCGCGACGTCCGACCGGAGCGCCGGGTCGAAGGGCAACGGTCCGGCGCGCCGCGTCGCTCGACAGGGGTCGCGATGAGTGTCACACGGTCGGCAACCACACGAAGACGTTGTGTGGGATCAGGCGATGTGCTCAGGCAGGCGGCTTTGCGGTACGTCAGCAAGCGCCCCCCAGGTCTCGGGATCCTGCCAAATCAGCGTGGACAGGTACAGCGCCACGTCCTCGGCGGCGAAGGCATCGCCAATCGTCTTCGCGGCGTTCGTCAACTGGTCCGGTTCCGGCGGCGACATCTCCTCGTCGGAGATGAGCCCGTCTTCGTGCGCGATCCCGAGCGCCTCGAGGAAGCTGGCCATCATCGGTCGCTGCTCGTTCAAGTGATACGCCACGAGCAGTCTGGCGGCGACGAGCTCCGATATCGCCGGGAGCGCCATGAGCTGCCGCGTCTTCTTCTCGGTGGGCATGGCCACGACGCTCTTTGGACGGAACTTGATCCGCTGCGCGATGGCCATGACGGCTTCCGCGTGCTCCGCCGCGGCGTTGTCGTCCCTCCAAAAGGCATCGGCGGCCTGTAGTTTGCGTTCGGGAGAGAGACGATTCCATAACTGAGACGGGCGCGGGATGTCAGGTGCGTCTACCATGATCGATTCGATACGTTAACATAACGGGCATGCCGAAGCTGACCGTGGAAGGGTTCAACCCCGTCGATGTGGAGTCGGGGAAGCGGCTCGTCAACGCGATCGAACAGGACGCGGGCGTAGACATCCTGCATGCGTGCGGAGGAAATGCGCGCTGCACGACCTGCCGCGTGGAGTTCATCAGCGGGGAGCCGCAGGCAATGACGATGGCCGAGAAGACGAAGCTCGCGGAGCGCGGTCTCTCCGGTGTCCGGCTGTCGTGTCAGATCGTCTGCGATCATGACATGACGGTTCGTGCGATCAGCCGGCTCGCCGGCAGTGGCCGACCGGATCCTGGCAAGACACCAGAGCCCACCATCCAGCCAACGCCAGTCTGGGCCTGACTGACGGGCGGACGATGAGCGCGCAGGCGGTGCTGGCCGGAGCTATTCGACCGAGACCTTCCGGAGCAGACCGATGTCCGACAGCATCTTCCCTGCACCGAGCACGACGGACGAGAGTGGCTCCTCGGCTACCTGTACCGGGAGTCCCGTTTCGCGGCGCAGGCGTTCGTCCAGCTTGTGGAGCATCGCGCCTCCCCCGGTGAGGACGATGCCGCGGTCGCACACGTCCGCGGAGAGCTCCGGCGGGATGCGTTCCAGTGCGTCACGAACCGCCTGGACAATCTGACGGACCGGATCGGCCAGCGCGCGACGGACCTGTTCGTCGTCCATGACGATCGTGGCGGGCTTTCCTTCGCTCAGGTGGCGCCCCTTCACCTCCGTCTGCCGCGGCTGATCGAGTGGCGCGGCCGACCCGAGCTCCAGCTTGATGCGCTCTGCGGTCCGTTCGCCAATCAACAAGGTATGCTCGCGCTTCACGAATTGCGTGATGGCCTCGTCCATGGCATTGCCCGCAACGCGAACCGACCGGCTGTAGACGACGCCCGAGAGCGAGATGACCGCGATATCGGTGGTGCCCCCGCCGATGTCCACGACCATGCTTCCCGACGCCTCTGTGATCGGGAGCCCGGCGCCGATGGCCGCGGCCATGCCTTCCTCGACGAGGTGCACCTCGCTGACCTTGGCGCGATACGCGCTGTCCTTGACCGCTCTCCGTTCGACCTGCGTGATTTCCGACGGGACGCCGATGATGACGCGCGGACGTACGAGCCGCTTCCGGCGATGAGCCTTCTGGATGAAGTGGCCCAGCATCTTCTCCGCTGCGTCGAAATCTGCGATCACACCGTCGCGAAGCGGCCGGATGGCGGTAATGCCTCCCGGCGTGCGACCCAGCATCTCCTTGGCCTCCTGACCGACGGCCTCAATCTGACGGTTCGCATTGTTGACCGCAACGATCGACGGCTCGTTCAGCACGATGCCTCGACCGCGCGCGAACACGCACGTGTTGGCGGTCCCGAGATCGATGGCGAGATCATTCGAGAAGAACGACATCGCTCCGAGGAGCACGTGGCCTCCTTGTCGAGTTGTAGCTGGTGCGGTGGCCTGTGGCGGGTTCGTCGCCGCGTCCCGGTCAGCTGATAGCTCATCCGGCAGGCAAGCCGCGTGCCCGCGCGGGATGCCTGCGTTCGAGCGGGACAGCTGCCTGTTCCTGCACGACGCTACGTCCGATGACGAAGCCACCCGACGCTGTCAAGAAGCACTGCCGTTTCAGTTCCGTCACCTGTGGCACCAGCCTTGTATCCAACTGGGCGAGGAGGCCATTGATGAGCGATAGCGAACGAGACGACCTCGACCTTGGAAACCCGCTGGGTGTCGCCAACGAACCAATCACACAGACTCCGGCCGATCGGTTTCCCGAGAGCGAAGACGCATTGAGACGGAGACGGCGTGCGCGGGCACTTGGCGAAGACGGGATCGACCGCCACAGTACGGGGCTTGGCGATCAGAATATCGACCCGGATGGGGCCGCAGGCATCGACATGGGCTATGGCGGTGAAGGATCCGGCGTCACCTACGACAAGGACCGCTGAGACTCTCTTCCGCGGCCGCGAACGACCCGCCGCCGCGATCCATGCATCACGTGCGACTCGGCATTGCCGAGTCTTCAGACGGGCCGCTCGGACGCGGCCCCCACGTACGCGGTCGCTTCGGGACACGTCGCCAGGCGAGGCACAGTCGGTGCTCAGAGCGGCCCCCACGTCGCCCGACCGCCACGTTTCACTTTGCGCACGTTTCCACGTACGATGATCATGTGTTCTGGTTGATTGCCGCTGTCGTGGGGGTGCTCGCCCACACCGTTCCTTTCCCATTTCTGTTCGATGTCACCGACCGGACCGTCTGGCAGATGCCGCCCACCGACCCGCCAACGGTCTACCTGACCTTCGACGACGGGCCGAATCCAACCGCCACGCCGGCCCTGCTGGATGCGCTGAACCAACAGGCGGTCAAGGCGACGTTCTTCATCATCGACAAGCACCTGACCGAACAGACGGCCCCGATCGTCCAACGCGCATTCGAAGAGGGGCACGCTGTCGCCCTGCATTCCAACAATCGCCGGCTGATGTTCATGGCACCGTCGGACGTTGCGGCACAGCTCGAAGCCGCCGCCCTGCGCATGGAGCAGCTCACCGGCTTTCGCCCGTGCCGGGCGTTCCGGCCGCACGCGGGCAACCGCAGCGTGCCGATGATCATGGGCGTGGCCCGGGCAGGGTACCGTCTCGTCGGCTGGGGCTTCCGTCTGTGGGACTTCAACTGGTCGGGTCGCCGCAGCGCCAAGGAAATGGTGCCAAGGTTCCTCGAGGAGGCGTCCGCCGGCGACATCATCGTCATTCACGACGGCCACCATGAGAACCCACGCGCTGACCGACGATACGCAGTCGAGACCATCGAACAGCTCGTGCCCGAGTTGAGGGCGAAGGGTTTCGAATTCGGAACAATCTGCCCGGACAACGATCCCGACACTCCCGAGATGGTGCCCGTTCACCCGGCGACGGTTGCCAGCGACGCAGCCGACGAGGCCGATCGCGCCCTCTAGTCGGAGCCCGACCGGGGGTCTCGAGGCGGGTCAGCCCTCCGCTGTTTTGCGAGGCCGCAGGTTCGCCGCAAGGATCCGCTTCCGGAGGCGGATTGCCATTGGCGTCACTTCAACCAGCTCGTCGTCGTTGATGAACTCGATGGCCTGCTCGAGGCTCAGCGTCTTTGGAGGGATGAGGCGGATGGCTTCCTCGGCTGTGGAGGCTCGGATGTTGGTCTGCTTCTTCTCCTTCGTGACGTTCACGTCCATGTCGTTCGCCCGCGCGTTCTCACCGATAATCATCCCTTCGTACACCACCGTGCCGGGTCCCACGAAGATCTCTCCGCGCTCCTGCAGGTTGTAGATCGCGTACGCGGTCGTCACACCGGGCCGGTCGGCGACGAGCGCGCCGGTGGCCCGTGCCGGAATCGCGCCGTGCCACGGCTCCCAGCCGCTGAACAGGTGATTCATGATGCCGGTGCCCTTCGTATCGGTCAGGAACTGGGAACGGAATCCAATGAGGCCACGCGCGGGGATCCGAAATTCCAGCCGGACACGGCCGCTGCCGTGATTGACCATGCGACTCATGACACCGCGTCGTGTACCGGTCTGGGCGATGACGACGCCCTGGAACTCCTCGGGCACGTCGATGACCAGGTCCTCGACAGGCTCCATCCGTACGCCGTCAATCGCCTTCGTGACGATGTCGGGGCGTGAGATCTGCAGCTCGAACCCTTCGCGGCGCATCATCTCGATCAGGATCGACAGCTGCAGCTCTCCCCGGCCGACGACCTTCAATTGTTCCGGCGAATCGGTATCCTCGACGCGCAGGGACACGTTGCCGACGAGCTCGCGCGTCAGACGGTCCCGCAGGTTCCGCGACGTCACGTATTGTCCGGCGCGCCCTGCCATCGGCGAGGTGTTGACACCAAACACAATGGAGACGGTTGGCTCGTCGACGGCGATGAACGGAATCGCGACGCGATGCTCTGGATGCGCGACGGTCTCTCCAATCGTGATGTCCTCGATGCCGGCCATGCAGACGATGTCACCAGCACCTGCCGTGTCGATCTCCACCCGCTTCAAGCCGTCGAAGGAATAGAGCTTGGTGACGCGCGTCGGCTTCTCTGTTCCGTCCAGCTTGAGCACGGCCACGGGGTCGTTGAGCCGCACGGTCCCGTTGAAGATACGGCCGATGGCGATTCGCCCCAGGTACTCGCTCGAGTCCAGATTGGCGACGAGCATCTGGAGCGGTTCGTCGGGGTTCCCGCGCGGAGGGGGCACGTGATGCAGGATGGCCTCGAACAGAGGGCGGAGGTCTTGGCCGGGCGCTGCCGCGTCGCTGCTCGCGAGTCCCTCGCGCGCGTTCGTATACACCACCGGGAAATCGATCTGATCCTCTGTAGCATCCAGGTCGATGAACAGGTCGTACACTTCGTTCAGGACTTCCTGAGGACGCGCGTCCTGGCGGTCGATCTTGTTGAGGACGACAACGGGTGGTAAGCCTCGCTCGAGCGCCTTGCGAAGCACGAACCGCGTCTGTGGCAGGGGCCCCTCTGACGCATCCACCAGCAGCATGACGCCGTCGACCATCGAGAGCGTGCGCTCCACCTCGCCGCCGAAGTCGGCGTGCCCGGGCGTGTCCACGATGTTGATGAGGACGTCCCCGTACCGCAGG
>CAZDLW010000080.1:0-21006 GCA_964505975.1 uncultured Bifidobacteriaceae bacterium
GCAGCACGAACAGCCCCAGGAATACCCCCAAGGCTGCAGTGACGAATCGGCCGGCGAAATATCGCCCGAGCGTGTTCACGAACATGGTCGCGCCCGCTTCATGACGGCACCGCGCGCAGCCGGCGGCGCGCGATGCTGCATTCGCACCGGCGTCTGTTGCCGAAGTACGCGTCTTCTGGGATGCGTTGCAGCCGCTGTGCGGCCACGCATTCGAGGGCACGCCCATCCACGTGCCGGAAGCCGACACCGCATTTGCGACGCAGCGGCTGGTCATGCACGTCGCGCATTGCGACGAAGCGGAAATCCGGATCCCGCTCCACGTGGGCGCGGACCGCTCCCGGACGTGGGTGCTGCGGCGTGTCGGGGCGGGACTCGAGCTCAAGCACATCCACCGGCACGAAGACGGCACGCAAACGTCGAATACGGACTACGGAGGGACCACGTCGGCGCGCGGCACGCCGCACCGGCAGGAGTTCCCCGCCGATGCGTTCAGCGTGGCAGCCGTGCCTGCGCGCGCGACGCAGTTCTGGTTCCTGGAACTCTACCCCGGCAGCCGCTTCGCCTACGGTCTCTTCCGGCAGGAGACCGGGATGCACTACCGCGTCGAGTTCGACCTCGACCAGACCGTTCCGACGCCATTGCCGCCGTGGTAGAGCTGTCGACGGCGTTTGACGCGCACTGGTAGGGAGCGCAAGCGCTGATGCTGAAGGGTTCATCATCCTCACCGCCTTCGAGGGTCCTTCTAACGGGTGCTACCGGGTACATCGGCGGACGCTTGTTGCGGTTGCTGGAGGAGCAGGAGTACCGCGTTCGCTGCCTGGCCAGGCGGCCGGAAGCCGTAAGGCGCACGACGAACACCTCGACGGAAGTCGTTGCCGGTGATGTCCTTGACCGCGCCAGCCTCGACGACGCGCTGCGCGGAATGGAGGCGGCTTTCTATCTGGTACATTCCATGGGTTCGAGCGGCTCCTTCGTGGAAGCGGACCGGCTGGCTGCCCGCAACTTCGCAGAGGCGGCGAAGGCGTGCGGCGTGAAGCGGATCATCTACGTCGGCGGGCTGGGTAGCGACGACGAGGCGCTGTCACCCCACCTGCGCAGCCGGCACGAGGTCGGACGCATTCTGAGGGAGTCCGGGGTGCCTGTGCTCGAGTTTCGCGCATCCATCGTCATCGGGTCAGGTAGCCTGTCGTTCGAAATGATCCGTGCCCTGGTGGAGCGTCTGCCGTTCATGATTGCACCCCGGTGGGTTGGCGTGATGGCGCAACCGATCGCGATCGACGACCTGCTGCAATATTTGCTGGCTGCGCTTCGTCTGCCCGTCTCCCAGTACGCGGTGTACGAGATTGGTGGAGCCGACCGGGTATCCTACGCAGACATCATGCGCGAGTACGGGCGGCAGCGGGGGGTGCGGATCCGGATGCTTCCGGTGCCCGTGCTCTCGCCCTATCTCTCCAGCCTGTGGCTCGGTCTGGTCACCCCCTTGTATGCACGGATCGGGCGCAAGCTCGTCGAGAGCATCATTCATCCCACGGTGATCCGCGACGATGCCGCCCTCAGGACATTTGCCATTCGTCCCATCGGAATGGCGGCAGCGATTCGTCGCGCGCTTGCTCACGAAGAGAAGGGATACGCGGAAACCCGCTGGTCTGACGCCCTGTCCTCGTCCGGCGAGCCGCGGTCGTGGGGCGGGGTGCCCTTCGGCGCACGCCTGGTGGATTCGCGGACCGTGAGCGTCGCGGTGACTGCCGCGGCCGCCTTTGCGCCGATTCAGGCCATCGGCGGAGACCGCGGGTGGTACCAGTGGAACTGGCTGTGGCGATTACGGGGAATGCTCGACCAGCTGGCCGGCGGGGCGGGCATGCGACGAGGACGACCGCATCCTGTATTGCTCCGCGTTGGTGACACTGTCGATTTCTGGCGTGTCGAGGCGCTCGAGCCTGATCGCCGCCTCCGTCTCGTCGCGGAGATGAGGCTGCCCGGACGCGCCTGGCTCGAGTTCGAGGTCGTGCCGGGAGGTTCTTCGACCACGATCCAGCAGACGGCAATCTTCGACCCGGTGGGATGGGTCGGTCGCCTTTACTGGTACGCGCTCTTCCCTGTGCACCATCTGGTGTTCACCGGTATGCTGCGGGGAATCGCAGACGAGGCTCTGAAGGGGACGATGATGACGCGAAGCGATGCACTGTCTTCAGGAGAATACAGCACCGGACGTGGACCGCGCACCCGACGATCCACCGAACAACAACGAGACTGACACGCGCCACGGAGAACCCATGGAAATTCATTACCTCGAAATTGTGACGACGGATGTTGAAGCCATTTGCACGCTCTGTTCGAAAAGCTACGGAGTGACCTTTGGCGATGTCGACCAGAACCTGGGTGGCGCACGCACCGCGCGACTGGCAAACGGTGGAATGTTGGGCGTGCGGGCGCCGATGCACGGTGGCGAAACGCCGGTCGCGAGACCTTACATACTCGTTGACGACATCGAGGCGGCTGTCTCAGCGGCTGTGACAGCCGGTGCCGAGACTGCCGTTCCACCCATGAGCATACCGGGCCACGGCACATGCGCCATCGTGTTTCAGGGCGGGATTGAATTCGGACTGTGGCAGCTGTGAACGCGCGCGTCAGGCCGCCGACGCGCAGTTGAGAGGGAGGATGTCTCGCATGTCGCCCCTTGACCGACGCCGCTTTCTCAAGCTGGGCACCGGTGTTGCCGCCGCCGCGGTCACCAGCCCGGTCGCCGCCCGCGGAATCAAGGCGCTCAGTGGATCGCAGGCCGATCCTGAGCCCAGCGCCTATCGCTTCCGGCTCGGAGCGATGACCATCACGATTGTGAACGATGGTCGTTTTGCGCTGCCATCCGACGTTCTGGCACCGGAGGTGGAAGCGGAGGAGCGAGAGCGCTACTTCGGTACGCGCCATTTGCCGATCGACGCGATTCCATTCCAACTCTGTCCGGTCCTGATCGAGAACGGCAACGAGCGAATCCTCGTGGATACGGGGATGGGTTCTCCGCCGGAGTTCGCCCCTGATTCAGGCTGGCTCACGAGGAGATTCGCAGTGACCGGCGCGACGCCCGAGGCGATCGACCTGGTCGTCCTGACACATGGACACGCCGACCATTACGGGGGCTTGGTGGACCCCGTGACGGGCGAGTCGCGCTTCCGGAACGCAGACGTCGTGATCTCCCGCACCGAGCACGATTTCTGGACCGCTCGAGACGTGTCGTCGCAGAACGCCGATCTGGCCGAGGCGTATGGCGGGTTGGATGCGTTCGAGTCGTACGTCGCGATGACCGCGGGAGTGCTGAATGCGGTTCGCGATCGGCTCCGGCCGGTGGAGCCGGACGAGGAGATCGCGCCGGGGATTCATATCGTCGGCTCCGCCGGTCACACTGCGGGCCATATCGGCCTGCTGTTGCAGTCGGAGAACGAACGGTTGTTGCTGGTCGGCGATGCGATTACCAACGTCCACGTGGCGTTCGAGCACCCTCGGTGGCGCTTTCTCTACGACGACTACGGTGCACAGGCTGTCCAGACGCGCGTGGCACTGCTCGAGCGGGCTGCGTCCGAAGGCTTCCTCGTATCGGGGTACCACTTTCCGTATCCGGGCGTTGGTCGTGTATTCCGCGACGGCGGTGGATATCGGTGGTTGCCTGATGTGGTGGGCTGAAGAGCGGCTCCGGGAAGGGCAATGCTGCTGGAACCGCCACACATCCCGATGTGTCCCGTTCCCTCGTGAGTGGAGTGCTTCATGGCCTCTCGGTATATCACCACGCAGCGGCAGGGTAGCGTATTTCTGATCGGGCTCGACCGACCCGAGAAGTACAACGCCTTCGATCGCACGATGCTCGAGGAGCTGTCCGAGGCGTACGGCGAGCTGGGAACCGATTCGGGACTACGTGTCGGGGTTCTTCATGCGCATGGAGACCACTTTTGCGCAGGTCTGGATCTGGCTGAACTATGGCCGGCTCTCGTGAGCGAAGGTCCCGAGATCCTGGCTGGCAGAGGTCCCTACGATCCGCTCGGCGTGTGGGGTATGCCTGTTGCGAAACCGGTCGTCATGGCCGTGAACGGCATCGCCTTCACTCTGGCCATCGAGCTCGCGCTCGCATCCGAGATCGTTATCGCTGCAACTGACGTTCGATTTTGCCAACTGGAGGTAGGCAGAGGGATCCTGCCGTTCGGGGGTGCGACGTACCGTGCGCCAGCACGCGTAGGTTGGGGGAACGCGATGCGATTTCTGCTCACGGCGGAGGAGTTCGGGGCTGAGGAAGCCCACCGGATCGGGTTGGTGCAGGAGGTCGTCCCTGTGGGACAGCACGTCGAGAGAGCGCTGGAGATCGCCCGTATGATTGCAGCTCAGGCACCGCGGGGGGTACAGGAGACACTGGCCAACGCGAGGATTGCCCGCGCCGAGCAAGAGCGGCTGGCCGTCGAGCATCTGCGATCGACGCTTCCTCGGATCCTGAGCAGTGACGACGCAAAGGAGGGACTTCAGAGCTTCCTGGAACGGCGACGCGCGCATTTCGACGCGAACCGCTCCGGGTGAAGTGCCCCCGATGTTCTATTGTCGTCGGTCTCCGGAAGTGCCTGCGGTACGGGATTGAAGAGGCTTCATGAATCGGGCGGACGCCATCGAGTTTCTCCGACCTGCCGTCGATGCGGGATTGCGCACGTGGGCGGACCTCGGCGCCGGGTCCGGAACGTTTACGGCGGCGCTGGCGACGATCCTCGATGCCAAGTCCACCATCTACGCCGTGGACAACGATCCTGAAGCGGTGCGCCAGCTCCGGCAACTCCGGTTGCCGGAATCCGCGGCGTCGATCGTCCCGGTGCACGGAGATCTTGGAGACCTCGAAGCAATTCCGGATTTCGAGGATGTGCGATGGGACGCGGCAGTCCTGGCCAACGTACTGCACTATTTTTCCGAACCGATCGCCGTGCTGAGGGGAGTGGCATCCCGCCTCCCGCTTGATGGGCGCATCGTGCTCGTAGAGTATGACCGAAGCTCGGCGAACCGCTGGGTACCGCATCCGATACCCCTGAGCCGCGCACCCGATGTCGTGAGTGCGGCCGGGTTCCGATGGCGTGGAGTGGTGGCGCAGCGCCAGTCGCAGTACCAAGGACGGCTGTATTGTGCGGTCCTGACGTGCCGTGCCGCCGAGCAGCCGGATCCGAATGCAATCGTGTCGCGCAATACGGGCACGCTGCCACCCTGATCCCTGGAGACTCGATGACCGTCAACCCGTCCGCGACACCTCGGCTGACGTCTCTGGCACCACAGTTTCTGGTCGATGACCTCACGCGCTCGATCGCCTACTACGAGAGACTCGGCTTCACGTTCGGCGAGCCATGGCGCGGATTCTACGCGATCGGAGTGCGCGACGGGCTCGAGCTCCACCTGAAGGAGGCGCCGAAGAGTAGCGCGGACCGGCAGCAGCGTCGCGAGCATCAGCACCTGGATGCAGCAGCCGGCGTCGATGAAATCGAGGCGTTCTATGCACAGTGCGTAGCAAACGGTGTCAGCATTCTGAAGCCTCTGGGAGTGACCGCGTGGGGTACGAAGGACTTCTACGCCGAGGATCCTGACGGTTACACCATCGCGTTCGGTGGCCGTGCGTCCAACGACTGAGTTGACCTGCTCGAAGCTGACGACCGCGATGGCGCGGCCTCGTTCGGTGACGGTCGTGGGACTCGTCTTCGTGCTGTTCGGCAGCATCGCCCTGCCGCTGAGCGTGCTTCGTCTGACTGCATTGTCCGGAACTTCTCCCGCCGCGGAGCAGCTGGTTCAGCGGCGAGCGGAAGTCGCTCTGGCGGCCACGGCCAGACTGGTCCCTCTCGTGGGCGCCGATAGTCGCGAGCCGGCCGTGTGGCGCGCGGCGCTGAGGGAAGGCAACGCGCGGCAAGATTCGAGAGTGCCGGAGCAGCTGCTCGCGCGCGGGGGCGCTCTGGTCCGAATCAACGTTTGTTTCGCACGGTATGGCAGCACGATCGCGGTGCAGATGTTGCAACCGACACCCCGGAAGCTTGTTCGGCGAGTGAATTCATGGTCAGCAGACACCGACAGGCAACGACGCGTCGGCCGCGATACCCGATGCCATCCGACGTTCGTACGGCATTGCTGGAGAGGGGCCTGCGGGAAGCGTACAATCAGCGTCCGCCGTATCAGCGCAACGACTATCTTTGGTGGATCACGAGCGCCAAACGCTCTGAAACCAGAGACAGGAGGCTCACGCAAATGCTCGACGAGCTCGAGGCGGGGGATGTGTACATGAAGATGCCCTGGCGTGGTCAAAGCAGACGCTAGCAGCACAGCGTGCATCACGTCGTCCATTGCCACGATCAGCTCGGAACAACGAATGACTCATCGGTACCCGGAACGTATCACGACGCGTGCGCTGCGTAGAATCGTTCTCGGTCTGGCCGTCGCGCTCGTTGCCTGCTCCATGGAGGACCCCATGCCCGAAAGCAGCGTACGATACCTCAACCCTGATGGACTTCACCAGAATCCTGCATTTTCCCAGGCGGTCGTGACCGAAGGGAACGTCAGAACCGTCATCGTGGGTGGACAGAATGCCGTGGACCCATCCGGCGAAGTCGTTGGTCGCGGAGACATTGAAGCGCAGGCCGAACAGGCCTTCGGTAATCTGGAGATCGCACTTGCCGCGGCCGGTGCATCGTTCGAACACATCGCCAAGTGGAACGTGTACGTCGTTCAGGGGCAACCGCTCGAAGCGGGTTTCGCAGCGTTCCAGCGGGTCTGGGGTGACCGTCCGAACCCACCAACGATTACCATGCTGTTCGTAGCCGGTCTTGCGAATCCGGAGTTCCTCCTCGAAATCGATGCGATAGCGGTGGTCCCGATTCCCTAGTCACAGCTGAACGGGCCGGAGCCCGGAGAGGATGCACACCGCGCAGCCCGAGGGGATTGGCGGTTCGAAGTATCGATCGCGCGACGTTGCGAATCGTCCCGCGGGGACCGGATGCCGTTCCCCTTGCCGTCGTGTTCACGAGCCTACCCGGAGGACCCATCATGACGCCGCCAAAGGGTATACCGGAGCATTCATCGGCCATCATCCCACGGCTCTTCTGCCGGGAGCCGGACGCCGCAGCCGACTTCTACATTGCCGCACTCGGCGCCCGGGACATGGGGCGCAGGGCCGGGCCGGATGGCGGTACGGCGCATGTGCTTCTGACCCTCAGTGGCGGCATGTTCATGGTGGAGGCAGAATGGCCGGCGGTGCCCAGCCGAGCACCAGCCTTGGACGGCAGCTCGCCGGTCGTGGTGTTCGCATACGTGGAAGACGTTGACGCCACCGTTGAACGCGCCACATCGTACGGTGCGCGGATTCTGCTGGAAGCGGCCAACCAGTTCTGGGGTGACCGGACGGCATGGATCGTCGATCCTGCCGGGCATGTTTGGACGATCGCCAGCCGCGTTGAAGATACGACGGAGCAGCAGCGGCATGAGAGGTGGGCAAGTATCGTATCGCAGCAGACAGACGATGGTGGTCCTTCAGCCTGAAGCGAGGACGGACTCTCTAACGTCGATCGAAATTCCGGCATGACCAACGATGACCTTACCGGCGTTCTCGAGTTCCTCCGGAGCGCGGAATGCCTGAAGAACGTTACCAGGACGTCGTGGACCTCTGAGGGCCGGCGGGAGAGCGTGGCCGAACATACCTGGCGCCTGTGTCTCATGGCCCTCGTCCTCGGGCCCGAGTTCGACGACGTCGATACGGCGAAGCTCATGAAGTTGTGCCTGATCCATGATCTGGGTGAGGCGATCGGTGGAGACATCTCGGCGACCCTGCAGCCTCCTGACGGAAAGGCCGCGCAGGAGCGCGCCGATCTTCTCCAGCTGCTGGAGCCTCTTCCCCAACATGTGCGTGGCGATATCGTGGGCCTCTGGGACGAATACGAGACTGCGGCGACGCCGGAATCCCGCCTGGCGAAGGCTCTGGACAAGCTCGAGACCATCATGCAGCACAACCAGGGGCAGAATCCCGACACATTCGATTACCGATTCAATCTGGACTACGGCACGAAGTACACGGCGGACCATCCCGTCATCGTGGAGATCCGTCGCATACTCGACGCGGAGACGTCGTCGCGTGCCGACGCCATGCCGGGGTAGGATCGCAGAGCGTCGCGCCACGGTTGCCTGTGGAGCCCATGTCGATGTAGCGTAGCGCCCCGGGACGCGTGTCCGTACATCTTATCGAGCGCTGAGGCGTAATGTCGACTTCTGATCCGATCAAGGCGGTAGCTGAAGCCATGACAGCTCTGTGGACGGGCGAATATCCCGCCACCGTCCGCGTGCTGTCGGCGGTTGCCGATGAGTCGCGGGATTACCGACCCGACGGGAAATCGCGGTCGGCGTGGGAGCTCGCCGTTCACATCGCCACCGCCGACCTCTGGTTCCTGGAGAGCATCGCGCGCGGACACTTTCATTTCGACGCCGAGGCCGCGAAGCAGGCGGAGACACGGTTCCGCCAGATCAAGGACATTGTCGACTTCTACGAGGCCCGGATTCCTGCCGGAATCCGTCGGCTGCAGGAGCTCTCCGTCGATAAGCTTGAAGAACCGCTGGACTTTTTCGGCATCATGAAGATGTCACGCGCTGCCTGGATCGGTTTCGCGAACAACCACAGCGTGCACCACCGCGGTCAGCTCTCGGCGTACCTTAGAGCACTCGGATCGAAGGTCCCCGACATCTATGGCCCAAGCGGCGACGCCGTACCGGCGCCGGCATCACGCTGAGGCACAATGCGCGGCGACCTGCCGTGAAGCTTATCCGCACCGTTGGCGAGGCTACCTTTGCGGGGATGGTTAGCGGTGTCGTCGTTCTTGGCGTCGGTGGCCGTCTTCTCATGCACGTCATCGCCGTCGTGACGCGCGGCTCGCCGGGCTTCACTCTCGGAGGCTCCTTCGAGGTGCTCGTCGTTGGCGCGATGTTCGGCGTGCTTGGCGGCCTGCTGCTGCCGTTCCTGCCCGTGCGCCAGGGCCGTTGGCGCGCACTGGCTCATGCCGGCGCCATGTTCGTCCTCATCGCTCTGACCTCTGCGGCGGCGAGGGGCGCTGCCTCCAGCGTTGCGACGCCGGCCCGCGTCCCCGTGCTCCTGGCGATCGCCGGGCTGCTGCTTGCCTACTCGCTGCTCCTGATTCGCTTCACGAACGCGGGGCTCCGCATGCGCGCCGGGAGCCGTGTGTTGCGGCGAGGCACCTGACGCTCGCCGGCGACGCCCGGACGTGACGCGCTGGCGGGTCAGCAGTGGAAACACTACCATGCCGGAGTGGCACTCGCACACTCGAGAGGAGGCGGAAATGAGAACGACGATATTGGCATTCGCGCCATTCCTGCTTCTGGCGTCGTGTGCACAGGCGGACACGCTTCCGGGCGAGACCCGGGGGAATGAACCGATTCCGATCGCGGCAGCGGATCTCGCGTGGGCCGATCTCGATCCTGACGGCGCTCCCGGAGTGCAGCTTGCGCCTCTCTGGGGTGACCCGGCGAACGGTGCTTTTGGTGCATTCTTCAGGCTTCCCGCCGGGTTTGCTGCGCCTCTTCACACGCACACGCACGCAATGAAGGTCGTGATCGTGTCCGGGACATACATTCAGGAACCGGATGGGGCAGAGGTGTTTCGACTCGGGCCGGCATCGTACCTGATGCAGCCCGGTGGCGACTACCGACACAGAACGAGTTGTGACACTACGTCGGATTGCGTGTTCTTCGTCGAGAGCGATGGCGCTTTCGACATGTTCATGGCAGAGGACGCGCCGGATATGAGCTGAGCGACGTGATTCCACGCTCGTCGCCGCCGTCGTTCTTAACGAAACTGCCGGAGAAACCCGTCCGGGTCGTCGACCCCGAGTTCGACAGCGGTGACCGTACGCCGAATACCGTAGGCCCCGACAGCGGTGGCTGGTCTTTCGAGTTCGATCAACACGCGGCTGGCGTACGGGAGGGCAAGCTGCAGCGCGCCATCAACGCTCTCGCCGGTGGCAGCTTTGCGGACGTTCCGGACCGCATGTCGTGATACCACGACGGACCAGCGCAGGCCCAGACGCAGGCAAGCCGAATCGGCATCGACCCACGACGGTCGCAGCCGGACGGCCTGGTAATCTCCGACGATCCAGACGGCGCCATAGATGGTCAGACCCGTCACCACCCAGGCGACTGTGGTGCTCCAGAGAGAAAGGAGCAGGTGAACGACCGCGAGTTCCGCCGCCAGGACGATGAGAAGCGCCACCACCACGCCGCCGTATGCCGCGCCTCGGTGCCCCGGGAACGGCACGGCGCCCGCCGGAGACTCCGGCTTGCGCCATGGCCGCGTCGCGAAGGAAACCAGGGCCGCCTCGAAGGCGATGGCGTCCGCAGCGCGATCGATCGATGGCACACCAGGGGGGAGCGCTGCTCGCACACCAAGCTGATAGCGGGACAGAACGTCGCTCGTGTCGGCAGCCCGGAACGCTCGCCACCCCAGATGAATGCGGTAGAGAACGTAGCTGGCGATGCCCAGCTCGGCCGGGCGCGCCAGATATGCCAGCATATCGTAGAGTTCCCGGTCGCCGGCCGGCAGGACGACCGACGCGGTCGCCAGTGACAGCCGGAAGACGGGAAGCACGGTGATCGCCGGCAATTGCAAGCCGCGGACGACGAGCAGGTAGTAAAGTGCAGGAACGACTACCACCAGGTCGATCGTCACTGCGCTGACCACCGTGGCAGCACCGGCTGACCTCTCCAGGGCGACCATACCAAAGGCGACCACGGCTGTTGCGAGGCCGGCGAAAATCGGCAGGCGGGTGAGGCCGTCCACGCGGAAATGCAGTACCCTGCTCACGGCTCACTTGCGGCAAAGGGCATCGAATCAAAGTGGTCTCGTCATTCTGTCCGTGGCCATGGCCGTTCGTCAAGAAGGGGAGCGCCTGCGCGTTTCACAGGCGCTGCGCCTGCAATCGCGCTGCATTTGGTGCGGCAACCAACATCCGACGACCGGAGAACACCGATGCCTCCAACACTGGCGCATGGGAAGGTCTGCTACCTCGAGATCCCCGCGGTAGACCTCCGTCGCTCGATCGACTTCTATCGCGAGGTCTTCGGCTGGCGAATAAGACAACGCGATGACGGAACGACCGCGTTCGATGACACGACCGAAGAAGTGAGCGGCAGCTGGGCGGTTGGCCGTTCGCCGTCGACAGAGCCTGGCCTGCTCGTCTACATAATGGTGGACAGCGTGGCCGAGACGCTCGAACGTATCGTGGCCGCCGGGGGCAACATCGTGCAACCGATCGGCGCCGATTCGCCGGAGGTCACCGCGCGGTTCAGCGATCCGGCGGGAAACGTGATCGGGCTTTACGAGGAGCCGGGCCGTTCGGCTGCGCGCGTTCCCTAATGGCAAGCAGCGCAGGCAACGGGTGGCCGTGATCCTCGCCGCCCGTTGCCTGCGGCCCGGCTGGTCGCTCAGCGATAGAAGAAGTAGTCGGTCGTATAGGGCACCATTACCTCGTGCCCGACGGAGTGGCCGGGGTATGCCGGTGCGTTCCCGCCGACGGTGTTGACCCGTTGAATGTGCGTCGCACTGGCAAATGGCCCCGAACCTTCAGCCGATACGACCTGGAGTAGCAGCCACGGAATGGCATCAGCGGTTACGGTACAGCGTTGGAGAACCGCACCGATTGCCTTGCCACCGCCGATATGCTCCCACGTCGGCCCGGCGTAGTGTGTGCCGATTGCGCCGTTGGCGCCCGCATCGGCGAACAGCCGTGCCACGGGACCGACGAAACTCCATTCGGAGCCAGTCCACCGATAGTTCTGGAACCCGGTGGCATGCACGCGCAGCAGGACGCTGCTGCCGGCCGGGACCTGAAGCTGGGCGCAGCCGCCCAGGTCCACCTGACGATTATGCGACGCGGAATAATACGGCCTCGGCTCGAAAACGGGCGGTAGCTCGCCGGGCAACGGTGCACCGGGCGTACCATCCGTTCCCGGTCCGGTCATCGATGTCTCAGCACATGCCGTCAGTGTGCACACCGTGGCAACGCCGAGCAACAGGTTCAGCAGCGTGGGACTTCTCATGTCATTTCTCCATTCGTGGCGGAATCGCACGATTGATGTTCGAGTGAATCCATCGAGTGTCACCCAGGAAGGCGCGAAACCGCTTCCGAACGAGCCACGCGAACCGTGCGTACCTGGAGCAGTGCACGGAGGCTGCCGCCCGCTGGGGTCCGGAGTTCCTGAGCGACGTCGCCTTCGCGACTACGCGGGCCGGGCATGTCTGCGGGGAGGCGGGGAGGCCACTTCGTGCGCCGGCTCCGGCGGAGGGGTCGAGTAAGCGCCGCCGACTGTGTGTACCAGATGCTTATCGTCGTGATCGGCGTGTTCCTCGGCATCACGTTCGAGGGATGGCATCGGACTGGGAGCGGACGCGCAAGGCGCACGCGGCCTTGAACTACCTGACCGCGGACCTCCTCCGCGACGACGCCGACATGCAGCGGATCGCTGCGCACCAGCTCGAGCAGGAGCCGGACTTCGCCGAGATCGCCGAGTGGCTCGCTGCGGAGAACAACGTCCAGTCTGAGCGGGTAGACTCACTCCTGCAGAAAGTGCTGGACAGCTTCACCGTGTATCCGAGGCGAGGCGCACGCGCATGCATGGGACCCCGGTACTCGCTCCCTGACCTTGACGGACGCCGTCGAACGAGCGCGGTTTCGCAACATGCTGCTGATCATGCGCGCCTGGAGCTCCTACTATGCTGAGCGGACGGCAACGAGCCACGCCGAAGCGACATCAGTGGCCGCCGTGATCGCGACTCTGCTGCAACACACCAACTAGCACACCCACGCCCGGGCGGCTGCACAGACCCTTCCATCGCGCGAGAATGTGCGCCGCCCTGCTCGCTCGGCGCGCCCGGCCCGGTGACTGCGGCGGCGAACGGCGACACCTACGGCTTCCGAGGGTCATCCTCCAGTCGAACGTAAACGATGTCGAACGGCGTGGCCGAATGGATCTGAACCACCGTCGCTTCCTCGGTCCAGGCGTAGTGCGCACCGTCCGATGCCAGTGAAACGAACCCGCCGACAGGTACACGCACGCCCCGAGACGTGTCGAGTTTCTCGCCATTCCCGACGTGCACCGCACCCGAGATCACCGTGACGTTCTCGATGAGTGAATGCGAATGCGCGGGAATCCGATAGCCGGCGGGAAACCGGAGCCGCAGGGTGAAGGCTCCTTCGAACGGGTTGCCCTCGAGAACGGCGATCTCGGCGCCGGGCGGCAGATCCGGCGGCGCCGGCTGCCAGTCCAGCGTCTCCGTCGTGAGCACGACGGGCTCGCTCGGGTCAAACTCCTGCGCATGCGTCGGGATTCCGCCGCAACCGGCGACGACGACGATGAGCGCGAGCGCGATGGTGGGTCGCTTACGTACCATCGTAAACCTCCTCGAACCTCGTGGGTACATGCCTCCGCACGCGCAGTCGCACGGGGCCGCGCGCGCTAGACCGATCGGTCGGTCTAGCGCCGCGAGAAAAAAATCAGACCATGCTCGTCGCGGCGCGCAGGTAGAAGTCCAGCATCGTATGGAGCGGCGCCGGATCGCGACGGAGACGGCTCCTCAGCGCGGCGCCCTCCCAGCAGTTCGCGAGCAGTTCCGCCAGTTCGTGGGGGTCGGCATGGGACGGCAGCTCGCCCCGCTGCCGGGCTTCCTCCAGACACACGGCAAGGCGCCCCGTGATGGCGTCGAGGCAACCGCCGATCTTGCGTGCGAAGACGTCGCTCACGCCGGAGAGCTCCTGCCCCAGGCCGCCCAGAAGGCAGCCCAGGTACCCCTCGGTGCGGTATTTCTCCTCGATGGCCTCGAAGAAGGCGCGTATGCGTTCGAGCGGGGAGCGGCTCGCGTCCGAGAGGTGGGCGTCCAGGCCAGCGTGGACTCCCTCCATGTAGAGGTCCACCACCTGAAGGGCAAAGTCCTGCTTGCTCTCGAAGTGGTGGTAAAACGAACCGCGGGGAACGGCGGCGGCATCGAGCACGGCCTGGATGCCGAGGTCGTTGTAACCGCGCTCGAGCAGCATCGCGAGCCCGACATCGAGCAGCCGCTGTTTCGTCGAACCGGCCATCCATGCTCCGAGTAGACTGATCGGTCTAGCGGTCGAGCCCATGATGCCAGGCGGGAGGTGCGGCGTCAAGAGGCACGAGGCCCGGTGCGCGAGGCGTCGGCTTGACCGCCGGAGCGGGGGCGGCTCAGCTTAGGGCAGACGCGGGGTCATCCGAGAAGCCCTGGAGGCGAATGGACAGCGATCTCGACCGTTTGACGCGAGATGAGCTGGTTGCAGAAGTGAAACGACTTCGCGCCGGCATCCGTGCCCACCGGGACACGTCCGAACACGAGCTCTGCTGGCATCATCCTGCGCTGTGGGGCCTGCTGCCGGAGGGGCAGGATCCGCTTCCGACGGTTCCGGAGTGGCCACAGTTCATGCGGGGCTGCATCCGTTACCGCCAGTCGCTGGAGGACCAGTTGCCGGACGCACCGCGAACGGGCCGCGAAAGCGCCGGCCGCGGCTGACGCGTAGCCGCACCACGCTGCGATGACCACGCCGACGCTGGAAGGCATTCATGTTCGGCTCGAGCCGCTGACGGAGGCGCACGTCCAGCCGCTGGCCGAGGTGGCATTCGATGCGGAGCTGTGGCGCTGGACGACGACGCAGATCCATACCCTGGGCGACCTCGCGGCGTACGTGGAATCGGCGTTGCAGGCTCAGCGAGCCGGCACGGCACTTCCCTACGCAACGATCGACCGGCTTACTGGACTCGTGGTAGGCAGCACGCGGTTCGGCAACGTGGATGCTGCGAACCGGCGCGTCGAGATCGGCTGGACGTGGGTCGCTCGGCCGTGGCAGCGGACGGCCGTGAACACGGAGGCAAAGTATCTGATGCTCCGGTGGGCGTTCGAGGAGCTCGACTGTATCCGGGTCGAGTTCAAGACCGACGCTCTCAACGAGAGGTCGCGCAATGCGATCGTGCGTATCGGAGCGGTTCAGGAAGGATTGCTCCGGTCGCACATGATCACGGACACGGGTCGCATCCGTGACACGGTCTACTTCAGCGTGATCGACTCGGAGTGGCCTGGTGTCCGTGCCGCGCTCGAGCAGAAGCTGTCGCGCCCGCCGCAGAACGTACGGACCTGAGCAAGGGAGCCGTTCCATGGTCATCACGATGCTCGAAGCGCACGTCGCTCCGGAGCAGTGGGATGCGCTGCGCGCGTCGTACGCTGCCCGCGCCCGGCCGCCTGCGTCGGGCCCGATCGTCGAGTCTTTCCTGATCCAGGGTACGGAGGAGCGAAACGATTGGCGGATCGTGACGGTCTGGCGGGATCTCGCGGCGCTCGAGGCCATGCGCAGTTCGGGTGAGACGCCGACGGGCGTCGTGATCTTCCGTGAGGCTAACGCCGAACCGCGGCTGACGATCTTCAACGTCCGGGCGAATCCGCGAGCTGCGCCCGATGCGCCGTTGCCCGAACTCTGATGGCGACCGCCGAAGCGAGTGCCGTTGCGGGGGCGCGACCGGTGACGCGCGCCGCAGGACATCGAGTCGCCCAGCTCGGTGCCGTGCTGATGATCGCAGGCGGCGTGTTCGACATGAGTCTTGGCGAGCTGCTTCCGCACCATGCAGCCGTGCTCGCGGCGGGATACGGCGCGGTGCCGCCGGAGGCAGCGGGTCTGATTCTGGCTCTGCTCCGGGCGCTGGGCGGGGCGCTCGCCGCGGTCGGCATCGCCGTTCTGATCCTGTTGCGGTTCGGCAGCCGGACCGGCAGCCGACTCGCCTACGCCGGCGCGGCGCTGACAGCCGTGATCGCGGAGGGCCCGAACGTGCTGGGCATACTGAGCACCGGTTCGCCCCTCTTCGTTGCGCCGCTGGCGTTCATGCTGCTCGTCGTCGCCGGATCCGCGCTGTGCTATCGTGCGCTTCATCGCGGTGTTCGGAGCTGAACGCGACGTGAGTGTGCAGGCCGCGCTCGACACGGCGTTGCTCCGCTGGCTTCTCGACTCGGATCCTTCGATCCGCTGGCAGGTGAGGCGGGATCTGATCGACGCGCCCGCGCAGGAAGTCACGGCGGAGCGCGCCCGCGTCGCCGTCGAAGGCTGGGGCGCGCGGCTGCTCGCCCTGCAGGCGGCTGACGGCCGGTGGGGCGGCGCGGCATGGAATCGCGGGTGGAACTCGACGATGCACGTGCTCTGGCTGCTTCGTGAGCTCGGGCTCGATCCCGCGAGCGCGGAAGCACGGCACGCGGTGGGCCTGGTCCGCGCGCACGTGACGTGGCGTGGTTCGGGCCCGCCGGAGTGTGACGATAACCGGTACTTCGAGGGCGAGGTGGAGCCGTGCATCAACGGGCAGGTGGCGGCGGCCGGAGCGTACTTCGGCGAAGAGGTGAGCGGCGTTGTCGACCGGTTGCTGGACGAGCAGCTCGCGGACGGCGGCTGGAACTGTGACTCGCCGCATCGCTCCACGCGTTCGTCGTTCAACACGACGATCTGCGTGCTGGAGGCTCTGCTCGATCATGAACGGGCGTGCGGCGCGAATCCGGACGTGGTGAAGGCCCGCGCGCGCGGGCAGGAGTACCTGCTCGAGCGCCGCCTGATGCGGCGACGCTCGACTGGCGAGTTGATCGACCGGGATCGCAAGGGCGGCGCGGCGTTCACGCGCTTCGCTTTCCCGACGTGGTGGCATTACGACGTGCTGCGCGGGCTCGACTACCTGCGCAGCGCCGGGGTTGCACCGGACCGACGGGCGGACGACGCGGTGGAGCTGGTGGTGTCGAAGCGCGACGGCGACGGGCGCTGGCTACTGGAAACGCGGCATGCCGGGACGATGCCGATCGAGATGGACGAGCATGAAGGCGCGCCGAGCCGCTGGCTGACGCTCCGCGCCCTCCGGGTCTTGCGCTGGTACACGACCTGATCGCCGGAACCTGCCATGTACTCGTCCGCGTGGTTCGAGACCTTTGCCGAGACGGTACCGGCCGCCAGCACTGCGGCAGAGGTCGAGGCCGTAGTCCGGCTTGCGCCGCCCGCGGAGTACGGTCGCCTGCTGGACCTCGGTTGCGGCATCGGCCGAACGGCCGCCCACCTCGCCGGGCGGGGGTATCGAGTGACCGGCGTGGACGTGAGCAGCGACGCGCTGCGCACGGCGGCACGCGCGGCGCCGGGTGCGACGTTCGTAGCTCTCGACCAGCGCCACGTCGGACGCCTTCGCTGGAGATTCGACGTCGTGGTCGTGCTCTGGAACAGTTTCGGATTCGGAACTCGCGCCGGGGATCACGCCACACTTCGGGGCATCCGCCGTGTGCTGCGGCCGGGCGGACGTATCCTGATGGACCTGTACCACCCCGGATGGCTCGCATCGCGCGCCCGGAGAGGTGAGATTGATGGGCGCGGCGCTACCATCGACCGCTGGCTTGCCGATCGGCGCTGCATGCATGAGATCCGCTACACGAGTGGGCAGGTCGACCATATCAGCTTCAATGTCTACACACCGGACGAGATCGTGACGGCGCTGGCGGGTGCCGGGTTCGCCGTTGGCCGGCCGATGGCCCGGTGGACGCCGGCGATGTCGCCGTCGGCGGATCTCGCGCGCTTTCAGGTCGTCGGCACGGCGCGCACGGCTGGCATCCGCGCCCGATCGTCAGGTCTCTGATGGGCGAGACGCCATACGATCTTCCCAGCCTTCTCGCCGCCGTCGATGAAGCCGAAGCGGACGTGGCGGAGTTCTTCGCTTCCATCGACGATGCCGACTTCGTACGCCGTCGCGGCAGCGCCTGGTCGCCGGCCGAGCATCTCGATCACCTCAACATCGCGGTTTCGGCGGCGGCCCGGGGCCTCGGGATACGGCCATTGCTGCTGCGGCTGAGGTTCGGCTCGTCGCGGCGCGCGTCCCGGACGTATGACGAGCTTCGCGCCGCGTATCAGAGCAACCTCGACGCCGGCGGTCGCGCGTCGGGACGCTACGTTCCGGCCGGCCCGGGCGCCGACGATGCGTCGGCGGCCACGCGCAAATCCGAACTTCTGGCGCGGTGGTCGAGGGTCAACGAGCGGCTGCGCGGTGCGCTTCGTCCGTGGTCCGAGCGCAACCTGGACCGTGTGCAACTGCCTCACCCGCTGCTGGGCATGATCACGGCGCGCGAGCTCGTATTCTTCACGATCCATCACGGCCCGCATCACGTCGTGGCGGCGAAGCGAAGGCTCGGGTGACGAAGCGATGAAGATCTGGGTCGACGCAGACGCGGCGCCGCGGGACGCGAAGGAGATCGTTTTCCGGGCCGCCGGGCGTCTGGGTATTGCCGCCGTTCTCGTTGCGAACCGGCGGCTTCCGACGCCGCTGAGCAACCCGAACGTCACCGCGGTTCAGGTCGAAGGCGGACCGGACGTGGCCGACCGCCACATCGCTGACAACGCCGCTCCCGGCGACATTGCGATCACGTCAGACGTCCCGCTGGCGGCCGAGCTGGTGGCGAAGGGTGTCGTCGTGCTCGATACTCGCGGCGAGGTATTCAGCGCCGAGAACGTGCGCGAGCGACTCTCCATCCGGGACTTCATGGAAGGCCTTCGCGCCTCCGGCGTGGAAACCGGCGGTTCGGCGCCCTACGGTCCCCGCGACAGGCAGGCGTTCGCGAGCGCCCTGGATCGCGAGCTTGCCAGGGCGGGGAAGCGGGGATCGCGGTGAGCGACGACCTGAGCGTGTTACTGCGTGAGGCCCGGCGAAGCGATCTTCCTCGCCTCGTCGAGCTGCTCGCGGATGACGCGCTGGGCGCGACCCGCGAAGTCATAACCGATCCGGTCGCAGAATGCTACGGCGCGGCCTTCGACGCCATTGTTGCTCAGCCGGCGAACTGCGTTGTCGTTGCGGAGGTCGACGGCGACGTCGTCGGCTGTCTCCAGCTCACCATCGTACCCGGCCTCAGCCGCCGGGGCGCGCGGCGGGCGCTCATCGAGGGCGTGCGCGTGTCGTCCGGCCACAGGAACCGGCGCATCGGCCAGCGCCTCGTGGCCGATGCCATCGAGCGCGCGACGGCGGCCGGCTGCTCGCTGGTACAGCTCACGACCGACGCGACGCGCACGGACGCGCACCGCTTCTACGAACGCCTCGGCTTCGCCGCCACGCACCGGGGCTACAAGCTGGAGCTCTACTGAATGCTTCGGTCGCCGAGCAGTCTTGACGTGATGGGAATCGAGAATTCCGGGGCTCGCGCCGATCGGTCCGGCGCGGCACGATCGAGAAGGTCTGTCAGCCGGATCGTGCTCTTGGCTGCCGCTGCGTCTCTTGCGTGCGCGCCGGCGCAGACGCAGCTGCCTGCCATGTCGCACGCCCCGGATTCGCCGGGCGCTTCGGCGGGCAGGGCTGCAGCCGATTCCGCTTCCACCGGGCAGCATTTCCTGTCCGGCTTTGCGTCCGGTTTCACAGCGGGATTCGTGGCGCCCGTGCAGCCGGTGGCAGCGGCAGGGATCGGCGGAGCAGGCTTCGTCGGGACGTCCGTGCACGCACGTCGCTCGCGCCTACTCCCGCATCGGGCCCCGCACCTCGCCCACCATTCTCCGGAATTCGTCGACGCATACCGACAGGCGTATGAAGAGCGCGTGAGGCAGCGCCGCTACGACCGGGCGTTCTACGGCGCGCTGCTCGGGCTGCCGCTGGGTTACGCTACCGGCTTCGTTGCCCTGATCGCCGCGCTGCGGTAGGCGTCCGTGCGGCACGCGCGGTTGTGATCGTAGCGAGTCGATTTTCCGGCCCGTCGCTCGACTACCGGCGTACACGACCAGATCAGAGGAGGAGAACCGTGAAGATCAGAGTCGAGACCGTCGTCAACGCCAGGCTGCAGCAGGTCTGGGATGCATGGAACAATCCTGCCGACATCACGCAGTGGAACGCCGCCAGCGAGGACTGGCATACGACGCAGAGCAGCGTCGACCTGCGTGAGGGTGGCAGCTTCACGGCGCGGATGGAGGCGAAGGATGGCAGCGCCGGCTTCGACTTCGAGGGCACGTACACGCGTGTCGTGCCGAAGCGCGCCATCGAATATCGCATGAGCGACGGGCGGGAGGTGGCCATTGAGTTCGTCGAGGGCGACGATGGCGTCGTCGTCAGCGAAACGTTCGACGCCGAGACGTCGAATCCGCCCGAGCTTCAGCGCCAGGGATGGCAGGCGATCCTGGACAACTTCGCGCGGCACGTCGAGACGAAGCGCTGAGCGATCGGTGGCGACCGATCCGTTCGGCCTCCAGCCCTACCTGCACGAGCATATTCCGCTGTCGAAGCATCTCGGCATCCGCGTCGAGGGCGCGACCCTTGATTCGGTCCGCCTCGGCGCGCCGCTCGAACCCAACCTGAACCACCGGCAGACCGCGTTCGGCGGCAGCATCTCGGCCGTGGCCATACTCGCCGCATGGAGCCTGCTGTGGTGCCGCCTGCGCGGGCATGCGGAGGGCCACAACATCGTGATACAGGCGAGCGCGATGGAGTTTCTCGCTCCCGTGACGTCGGATTTCAGCGCTACGTGCAGCGTGCCGCCGGCGGAGGCGTGGCACAGGTTCGTGCGAAGCTTCGAACGGCGGGGGCGCGCGCGCATCGAGCTCGACGTCGCGGTGCATGCCAATGACGCTCACGCCGCCACATTCACCGGTCGCTTCGTGGCCATTCGCAGCGGCACGGCCCCCGTCCTGCGCAAAGGGAAGGACGCGCCGCCGCCGCGGCGACCGACTTGAAGCGGGAGCAGGGCGGCGACATCATGGTGTGGGCAGCGTTGCAAGGATTTGTCGCAGCGCGCGATGTGACCTCCGTGACGGACGCGGTCGCAGCAGACCAGGGCAGGCGCGGATAGAATGGAAGAGCGGCGGTACGACGAAGTCGAGGTCCGCAGGATCCTGGAGCTGGCGACGCGGCGAGCCCCGCCGCCGGCGGATCGCGGGCGCGTCGACGGCCTGACACTCGCCGAGATCCAGGACATCGGCG
>CAZDLW010000081.1:0-20781 GCA_964505975.1 uncultured Bifidobacteriaceae bacterium
TCATCAAGTTCGCCGAGTTCCTCGAGAAGATGAAGAACACGCCGGATGGCGACGGTACGCTGCTGGATCATTCACTCCTCTACTGGGGCAGCGGCATGAGCAACGGCAATGCGCACGATCGCGCCAATCCTCCGGCGGTTCTGGTTGGCGGCGCCCATGGACAGCTGAAGGGCAACCGCCACGTTGCCGCGAAGCAGGATGAACCAACGGCCAACCTGCTCGTGGCGTTGGCCGCCATGTATGGCGTGGAGCTGGAGGGGTTTGGCCCCAGCACCGGCATACTGGAACTGTAAGAACGGAAGACGGTCACTTCGGACGCCGACCCCCAGAGTCACGAGCACGACTCTGGGGGTCGACGTGTTTCTGGGCAAGATGGCGCTCGCTGGTGCCATCGGCTATCATCCCGAGTCATGAGGCGACCGGCGACAATGCAGCGTATTTCCCGAAGACGCGCGTCCATCGCGGGTGTGCTGGTACTGTCGCTCTGTGCGTTTGCGGTGGCGTTGCCTGGCGGCGCGCAGGGGCCGGGCGAGACCTCGGCCCCGAGCGTATGGGGTGGCGTGTTCACTGACGCACAGGCGACCCGCGGTCGCCGCTTCTATGCCGAGCACTGTGCCTCGTGTCACGGCGCCAGTCTACAGGGAGGCGATTACCGCGCGCTCACGGGAGACCGCTTCTGGGCGAGCTGGCAGGACACCACGGTTGACCGCCTCCTGAATCACGTCACCGCGAACATGCCGCATTCCGAGGATGGATCGCTCAAAGGCTCCCTCGGGACGGCCGTCTACCAGGACATCGTCGCGTACATCCTGAGTGCCAACGAGTTCCCGGCCGGCGCCGGCGAGCTCACCGAGACCTCGATCGTGGGGGTCCGGATTGTCAGGAAGGACGGCTCCGGCGAATTGCCCGCCGGCGCCTTCGTGCACGTCGTGGGATGCCTGGCGCGTGGCTCCGGCCGCGACTGGAGACTCCTGAGGGGAACGCCTCCGTCGCGAGTGGTGACCGGGGAATCCTCCGACGTGAATGCTCCGCTCGGCGACCGGGAGTACGACCTGATGTTCGTGCTCACGTCACTGGACAAGTTCGTCGGTCATCGCATGTCCGTGCGTGCGTCGCTCATTGGCGAGGGCGGTGCGGAAGGACTGAACGTCACCTCCATTACATCTGTCAGCGACAGCTGCGAATAGCACCGCTAGTGGTGTGTCCACGAAATGGCTGGTGCACCGAGGGCGCCGATGCCGGGATGCAGCGGCGGCCGAATGCCCAGCTATTTCGTGGACACACCACTAGGGCACGACGCGAAAGCCGACGAGCGTGCGCGTGCCTGGGGTATCCGGGTTGGTCACCTCGATCAGGTAGTCGCCCTGGGCAAGGGGCGCCACTGCGAGTTGTGCGGTCTGCCACAACGTTCCGTCGGTGTCTTCGACGACGGCCGTCGTCACGGGCACGGCGAGAGGCCGGCCGGTTCGATCGAGCAGGCGAGCCTCTGGCGTCGCGCGATCGGAAGCCGGGATCTCCACTCGCAGTTGCTCGTTCCGCCGCACACGCGCATCGGCCGTCGGGACGTCGCGATTCCCGGTTGTCGGCCCGCGCCGGACGAGCAGGACACCGGTTGGCTGCGGTGCGGCTCGAAGGGCGATGGTTGCCGAATCGGTAAGTGGAAGGCTGGAGGATCCCAGTCGGATCTGTATCCTGATGACGTAGTCGCCGGGATCGAGTGGCTGGTCCGTGAGGAGTCGCGCGCGAAAGCTTCTCGTGCCCGGCTCGATTGCGACACGAGCTCTGGCCACGACGGCGCCCGAGGCACTTGCTACCGAGACGTCGGCGTCTCCACCGTCCCTCCACGCTTCTCTTTCGCCAATCTCGCCAACAGCCCAGAACGCCGTTCCCTCCCCCGCCGTCCACCCGGTGGCGGCCTGCAGCCGGAGTGGCAGCTCGCGCGCGAGGCCTGCGAGCGAACCCGCTGCCAGCTCGATGGCGCGCTGCTCGGCGGCCACAGCCACAGCTGCACCCGATGAGCTGGGAGGGGCGGGAGCGTTGGCGAGATCCGACACGGCTGGGGCGAGATAGCCTCGCCGTGCCCGGACCTGCACACCCGGCCGGTTCACCCGGACGCGGATCGATCGAAAGCGGCCGTCGGATCGTGCGTTGGTCGAGTAGTACCCGAGAAGGTAGTAGGACGACAGATCCGCCGCCACGCGCCGTAGTGCCGGTGCTATCTCGTTCGTGTTCACGATGGCCGTGCCATCGGTTTGCTCCGCGAGCATGCGCAGGTGGTTGGTTTGCCTGCGTTGGGTGGCCGCGTCGGCGGCTGTTGGAGTCGTGGACCGGGACGCGTCGGGCAGATCCGAGACGACGAGGCCGCGGGGATCGACGGGATGAAAGGAGGCATTGGCCCAGTTGGCGAGGTCCAACGTGCGCCGGAATCGTGCCTCGTGATCCACGGTTGCCAGTTGCAGCCGATCCCGTTCGCAGTCGGCCAGACGGTCGTCCACCGCGAGTGGATCCCGGCTCCGCGTGGTCAATCCGCCGGTCCTCGGGTCAACCCCTGGTGCTGGAATCGGGGGCACACGGTCGACGGTGGCCTGCGCCAGTCCGGAATCGGGTTGAAAGAGGCGCCAGCCGGGTGTGATGGCGAGGATGGCCTTGCGTTCCTCGCGTACTCCCCGAAGGAACGTCACGAGGTCGTCGAGGGCGTCGAGCGTGAGCCGTTCACGGCGTCGGGCGATCATGGCCGGGGCGATTGGATTGCTGCGAAGCTGGTCGGACCCGGCATAACAGCTCTGGTACAGCAGTTCCGTCTCGTCCAGCGGTTCCTGCCAGCGGTCGCCCCACCATTCCCGTTCGAGGGCGCGCTCGAACCCGACGGTGCGTCGCGCGAACGTGAGATCGGAGGCGGGCATTCCAGGTGTCATCACGGCGACGAGGTCGTCGGCGCCGATGACGGCATCGAGCGCCTCGGCGAGCACAGGGCCGATTCTGCGCGACGACATCATGTCGACGTGGTACGTGTCGAGGAAGAGCACGAAGACGCGCGCGCGGGGGTCCGCCAGCATCTCACGCGATTCGGCAACCGTATTCGGTTCGCGCCGCATCTCCTGTGGCACCTGTCCCCGCACGCTGACGTGCTCGAACTGTTCGATCCGCTGGAGGACGTTGTCCTCGAGTACTTCGAACTCGTCCTCGCGCAGATCGGTGACGGCCACGCCGTCGCGGGTCGCGTACACATCGATGCGAACGTAGTTGATGTCCGTACGGAAAGTAGGGCGCGTGGGCGGCTGATCCTGGGCAACGCCGGCGACGACCGTGGCGGCGACCAATAACGCCGTAACGCTTCGGACACGACGACGGATGGTGTTGGGCATGGCGGCCCCTGGACGCTGGCGGCGGGGTAGTGTACCACGGAGGCTTTGAAGACCCGTTACTCCCAACTCCCAAGGGGCTGCTGCGTTCCCACTTTCAGCGAGTACGCTCGAAAACCGAGAACATCGTACCGCCCGGGGGGAGGGTACCCACAGGGCGATCGCCCTCGACACGGAAGTCTATCGCGGCCGGGTCTTCCGGCGTGGCCAGCCGGCCGTCACCACATGGTCTCGACGCCGAACAGCTTGATCCGTGAATCGTTCGTCGCGATCGGCAGGCGTTCGACATCGCCTTGCGCGGCGAGCATCCGGTCGAACGGGTCGCCGTGAGGCTGCGGCCAGGCACCGGCCTTCTCTCCGTGGGTGAAGGTCACTGGCAGGAGCTCGAACCCCTGCCCGATGCAGTACGACTCGACGGATGCGGAACTCGTCCACCGGAGCTTTCCAAGGCGCACCTTGGTGGCGATTTCCCATGCGGTGGCGGCGCTCACGCACACCTTCGTCTCCTCGGATTCGATGAGGCGCTTGACGTTTCTGCTGAGCGCCTTGGCCCCCTCGGCCCACCAGATGAGCGTGTGCGTGTCGAGCAGAATCCTTGCATCGTCCACAGTCTCAGTCCTCGCCGCTCCAGCCGGGAGGCAGGGGCTCGAAGAATGCGTCGCTCAGCTCGACCAGGCCCTTGAGCGTTCCAGACTGCCGCTTCGGCGTGCGGCCGGGGAGGGGTACGAGTCGGGCGTACGGCTCGCCGCTTTTGGCTATGATGATCTCTTCCCCCGCATGCGCTCGGTCGAGCAACCGGGACAGATGCGTCTTCGCCTCGTGCACATTGACCGTCTTCATGCTCGTCACGCTACCGCGAGCTATAGACTAAGTCAAGAGACTAAGTCCTAAGCGTGCGTCGCGAGTGGATTGCCTGGACGATGTGGTTCTCGAGCACTTCTGAGCTGGCGGCTCCGGCCGTGTTCTGTGGGCGCTGCGGCCACCTCGATTGGACTACACTTCCGCCTGCGGCCCGCGCGCCAGCATCTCTGCTCGGCGCCGCAGGCTTGTACCTGGAGAGACAGTGCTGAGCGCGGCCGCGAAATCACAGATCGGCGTCTGCGTGAATCTGACACAGGCCATCAGTCGCGCTCGGACGGTGGAGGACATCTACACTATCGCGCTCGACGCACTCGAGGAGGGGCTCGGCGTCAGGCGATCCTCGATCCTGCTGTTCGATCCGGATGGCGTCATGCGGTTCAAGGCGTATCGAGGGTTGTCGCCGGAATACCGCGCCGCGGTCGAAGGACACACACCGTGGACGCCCGACAGCGCCGACCCGAAGCCCATCGTGGTTGCCGAAGTGAGCGGCGACCCCTCACTCGGGCCGTACCTGCCGACGATCCGGGCCGAGGGTATCGCGGCGATGGCCTTCATTCCGCTCGTCGGTCTCGACACGGTCATCGGTAAGTTCATGCTCTATTACGACACGCCACGGGAGTTGAGCGGGGACGAACTGCTGCTCGCGCGCGTCATCGCCTCACAGGTGGCCTTCGCGGTCGAGCGAACGCGAGCCGAGACGCAGGCACGGCGCAACGAACAGCGCCTGCGATTCGCGCTCGACGCGGCGTCGATGGGCACGTGGGACTGGGATCTGCGGAGTGAGCGCGTGCAGTGGTCGGACAACCTCGAACGCGTGCACGGTCTGCCCCCCAACACCTTCGACCATACGTTTGTCGCGTATCAGCGGGAGATCCACCCCGACGATCGTGCCCGAGTGCTCGGAGCATTGCAGCGTACCCTCGAACAAGGCACACCCTACGAGGTCGAGTACCGGATTGTTGCGCCGGACGGCACGGTTCGCTGGGTCGAGGGCAAGGGGCGCGTCGAGATGGACGCAGGCGTGCCGGTGGGAATGACGGGCATCTGCATGAACGTCACCCGGCGCAAGGGGGCAGAGCTGGCCCGCTTGGAAGCGGCGCAAGAAGCAAGTCGCCTCAAAGACGAGTTTCTGGCGACGCTCTCGCATGAGCTCCGGACTCCGCTCAACGCGATTCTCGGCTGGGTCCACCTGCTCGAGGCGGGCGAGCTTCCGCCGGATCGGCTTCGTCATGCCCTCGAGGTCATCGGACGAAATGCGCGCCTGCAGGCGCAGCTCATCGAGGACATCCTCGACGTTTCGCGCATCATCACGGGAAAGCTCGAGATCGAGCGTTTGCCGGTTCGGCTGCCCCAGTTGCTCGAGCAGGTGGTGAGCGCCATGCTGCCGGCAGTCGAAGCCAAACAGATCCGCCTGGTCAGCAGCGTCCCATCCGATCTGCCTCCAATCGAAGGAGACCCGAAGCGGATCCACCAGATCGTCGCCAACGTGCTTGCCAATGCGGTCAAGTTCACCCCCGCCGGAGGGCGCATCGCTGTGCAGTGCACGCTGGATGGCGATACGGTCGTCATCGAGACCCGCGATACGGGGGCGGGCATCGATCCCGAATTCCTGCCGCATGTGTTCGAACGATTCCGTCAGGCTGACAGCCGGGCCACGCGCCGACATGGGGGCCTCGGGCTTGGGCTCGCCATCGCCCGTCACCTCGTCGAGCAGCACCATGGCACCATTGCCGCGTACAGTGACGGCCGCGGCCGGGGCACCACGGTCGCGATTCGGCTTCCGGCTGGCCGGATCGGGAGCGCTGGCGCCACGAATGCGTCGGCGGCCAGACGCGGACCTTCGGCTCCGCCCGACCTGAGGGGCCAGAACATCCTCGTGGTCGACGATCAGGAGGACTCGCGCGGGCTGCTCCTGGCCTTGTTCGAACAATGCGGCGCCACGGTCATCCAGTGCGCTTCTGCAGCCTCGGCGCTCGAGCGTGTTCACTCGACACCCGTGCAGCTGCTGGTGGCCGACATTGCCATGCCGGAGACGGATGGGTACGAGCTGATCCGGCAGGTTCGATCGATGGGCCAGACGATGCCCGCCATCGCGGTCAGCGCGTACGCACGGCCTCAGGATCGCGCCGACGCGATCGCGGCCGGCTTCAACGCCTACAGTTCGAAACCGATCGACCCCGCCGGACTCCTACAGATCGTGCGGGTCGTGCTCGGGATCTCTCGAGGACATCGCGAGCCATTCTGACTGCCTGACCGTGGGTCCGGTCCACACGCGATTGGCCGGTAATGATCGTGGCCGCGAAGGACGAAGCCAGCATACGGCGCCTGGTGCCGCACGTGTTTGAAGGCCGCCGCGGCCGTGGCGCGCGCACGCAGGCAGCTGATGCCTCTTCTGTCGGTGTATTCACCGGAGATGGCGCCACCCATCAACGAGGTTTCCGGGGAGCAGCCCGTGACCCTCACGGACAGGAGCGGACGGGCTGGGGCCGGCGCACGGCCGCGCAGATTGACATCCGGTTGCGGTTGACGTACGGTTGCGTCATGGCTGGATCGCCCGGTCGCCGCGCGCCGTCGCCGGTCGACCGTGCCGCACAGATTGTGGCCGAAGCACCCGACGAACGCTGGGTGCGCGACCTCGTCGACGAGCTCGACCGGCGCGTCCGGACGGCGCCGCTCGAGCGCCTGCTCGCGCTCTGGTCGCTATCGGCGTCCGAGGCCGCGCGCATCTTCGGCGTGTCGAGGCAGGCGTTCTCGAAGTGGCTGCAGTCCGGGCCGCCCGCCGACCGGGCACCGGACATCGCCGCCATGGCTGCAGCGACCGACCTGCTCGACCGTCACGTCAAGCGCGAGCGGATCGCGGCGGTCGTGCGCCGGCCAGCAGCGCAGCTTGGCGGCGTATCGCTCCACGACCTGGCGTGCGACGGAAGGTACGACGACGTCCGGCAGGCGGTCGAGGCAATGTTCGATCTGCGAAGAGTCCAGCCCTGACCGCCCGGCGGCTATCGCTCCCGAACGGCCGCGTGTGGCTGCGCGTGGCCTCCGCGGCCTGGCGTAATCCCCTCGATCCGCTCCCGCGCGTGATCGGGGCGGGCGGTGGAACCCACCGGGTTCCTTTCCCACGCTCTACCTCCACGGAGACGTGACGACGGCACGACAGCAGATCGCCAGGATGCTGGAGGGTTCGCCGGTCACCATGGAGGATCTCGACGATCACTCCTACGTCCTCGTGGCGGCTTTCCTCCCGAGGGGGCAGATTGTAGCGGACGCGGTGACGGACGCGGGACTCACGGCCCTTGGTCTGCCTGCCTCCTACCCGCGTGCCGCCGGCGGCCGTGAGGTTGGGCACGAGATCTGCCAGCGGGTCGGCCGCGCTGTGCGCGGGCAGCACCTCCGCGGCATCTGGTGCCGATCGGCCTCCACGGCGGACGGCCGCGGACGCGAACTCGCCTGGTTTCCCGCGGCGATCCGTTCCACGGCGATGCCCGGCTGGCGTCATCCCCTCCCGTTCGGTTCGTGGCGGTCTGCCGTCTCATGGAGCGACATCGGGGTCCCGGAGCAGCGCGATCCTGCCTGACCAGGCAAGCCCTCCAGCCGCGCGCAGGATCGCGCGGGTGACGGAGGTCGCGGACGTGGCGCGGCGATTGATCGATTCGCTCGTCACGTCCGCGCTGCCGCGCGATTGCGCGGAGTGGGCGGCCAGGGCAAGCTCCGCGCCGCACAGCGATTCCCGGCGCGGAAGACTGGGTGACGGGAACTGCCGGGGATTCCTCAGGGGTTGAGCCAATACGCCAGCTTGACCAGCACCGTATTGCTCGAGGGCGTCGAGAACACGTCGCCGAAGTCGCGGCCGAAGCGGAAGCCGCCGTGCTGGGTGAAGCCCTCGCGGCCCTGCTGCCAGACGACGAAGAGCGCCGAGCCCGGTTTGTATTCCCAGCGCAACACGTTTGTCGTGCGGAACGACAGCACGTTGAAATCGGCGTTCCCGGTGTAGAGAAACGGCGCGTAGCGATCGTCGTGGCGATCGGCCCGCGGGTGCACGAGCTCCTTGTAGTCGCGGTAGACGCCAGCCGAGACGAATGGCTGCGCGTACACCTGCAGCGACAGGTCCGGCCTGATCGTGTAGTTCACTCTCGTCGTCATCGACATCGTCGTCTGATCGAGGTGCGCGAACAGATAGCGGGGCTGGCCGTCGATCGTCAGGTTCCGCACCCACTGGGCGTCGTCGCCGTTGCGGTTGAAGGCGAGGCCGACGCTGGCCGACAGGGCGGAGGTCGGCCTGACGGTCACGCCTGGCTCGAGATTCCGGAAGCTCCAGTAGCCGCTGGGATTGCTGCCAAAGGATGAATTCCAGTTGAACGACACGACCTGGCGGTCGTCGGTATTGAAGTACTGCCAGGTATTCCACCCCGGGTTGCTGAAGACACCGGGGCCGCCGCGCGTTCTGCGGTCGTCGAACGTCCGGAGATTGGCGTTCACCCCGAAGCCCGTGGACCACTGGTTCTGGAAGGTCCAATGGGCGTTGAAGTTCAGGCCCTTGTTCAGGACATCGCCGTCGAAGTTGAACGCCGCCCACTGATTGAAGTTGATGCGGGTGGTGCGGAGGTACCGGCCGGGTTTGTCCCACCGGATTTGCAGCCAGCTGTTCTGCGGGATCCAGTCGGTGCGCTGCACGAAACCGAGATCGTTGGGGTCGAATCCCGGTGACTGGTACCCCACGCTGACGTTCAGGCGCGTACGCTCGCCCGCGATCTTGCCGAATCCGACGCTGCCCATATGCCCCGACAGCGTCGTTGCGAGCGGATCGAGCTCGACGTGGTCGGCGTCGGGACGCTGGAAATAGTGCACGCTGCTCCGCTGCAGACCCTCGATGGCGGCGGTGTCGCCGGCGATGCGGCTGCCAGCCCATGAGCCCTGGAGCTGCCAGCGGCGCCCGAGACGCCAGTCGAAGTCGGCGCCGCCTGTCACGGCGGACGACGGCAGGAACGCCACCGCGTCGACGAGCTGCCGGTGCGTCGTCGTGAGGATAGCGCCGACCGAGGACTGGTCGGCGAACTCACGCTTGGCGCGTGACACCGAGTAGAAGGTCTGCGGCTCGATCACCTCCGTGCGGCGGGCATCGCCCAGGGCAATCTCCGCCGCCTCCTCCCGGGTGAAGGCCACGAGCGAGCCGATCGAGAACTGGCCGACGCGACCGGTGAGCTTGCCCGCACCGAGAATCGTGGACTGGCTCGGCCGCGACAGGAACTCGCCGTCAGTCAGGGCGGGAAATCCCCTGGGCGCGCGGCCGATGCGCCGGGAGTAGAAGAGGTTGCAGTCGCGGCAGTTGAAGGAGAAGTTGCCGGATCCTTCGATGAAGAAGGGCCGGCGCTCCTGAAAGAACGTCTCGACCGCGGTGAGGTTGACGACGGCCGGATCGGCTTCGACCTGTCCGAAATCGGGATTCACAGTGGCGGTCAGCGTCAGGCCGGGCATCGTCGCGAATGTCACGTCGAGGCCGACGCGGCTTGCCGGATCCGGGTTCCTCTGAAACGGGTTGCCCGGCTGCCGCGGCGTCGTCGCCAGTTCCGCAACGGCATAGGGGACCAGCTCGAGGCGCTTGCTGGCGGCCGGCGGCATCACGCCGCGCAGCTCGCCGAAAGAGGACACGAACCCGCTCGCGTTCTTCGACAGCAAGGGCCAGGTCGTCAGCTCGTCGAGACGGGCGACGACACGTCCGATGGCGAACCCGAGGCGGCCGTCACCGCCGCGGCTGAAGCGCAGCTGCGAATAGGGAATGCGAAACTCGGCGTACCAGCCGTCGGGATCGATCCGGGTCTTCACATCCCACACCGCGTCCCAGCTGCTGTCTTCATTGGTGTCGTTGAAGTGGTAGGTGTCGAGCTTCACGCCGGCCGGGTTGACGGCAAAGGAGTAGGCCGTCCGCTTGTCGTGGTACGAGTCGATGAGGACGCGAATCCAGTCGGAAGAGCTGTTGACGTCGCGCCGGGTGAGGAACGCCTTGATCTGGTCGGGCTCCGGGTCGAACGCCTTGACGGCGACGTAGATCGCCGTGTCGTCGTAGAGGATGCGGACCTCGGTCGGGAACGTCGGCGGCGCGCCCTCCTCGGGATCGCGCTGCACGAAGTCGGTGATCGGCTCGGCGCGGCTCCACGCCGGGCCGTTCAGATCGCCGTCCATCCGCGCGGCGACGGCCACCGCCTGGCCGAACACCGGTCCGGCCAGCGCCAGAATCCCACAAACGGACAGCAAGGCGACGAGCCGCCGCATATGTGCCTTAGACGGCGACCGGCTGGAAAGGTTGGGGACAGCTGACAACTGGCCAGCCGCTGGGTGGCTGCGCCAGGTGCGCACCCGCCGTCTGAGCAAGGACCCGAAGGAAGGTTCCGCGAACAGGAGCACGACCACAGAGACCCGGACACACAGAGAGCGATCGAGAGCGTGGACTGCATGTCGCCCGATCAGCGTGCAATCCGGATTTCGGTCAGGTGGACCGCCGAGGTGAACCTGACCGCGTTCGAAGCGTTCTTCAACGACGGGCGACCGTTTCTCCTTGAGGGCGCCTGACACTCTCGTCTCGCCTGCGGTTCCACTGGGTTGCCCATGTCCTCCGTCCCTTCATGGGTAACCAGACTTTTGGCGCGACGCTCTCCCCCTCGGTAACACTTGGGACTCTGCCACGCGCTGGGTCGTAACGTGCTGCTGTTGGGCCAGGGAGAAACGATGAATCAGCTGTTTCCATCGATTGCGAAGCTGCGCGTGCACACCTATTCGGTCTCGGCCGGCGGCGAGGATTTGCGACGTGTCGTATCCCGGTTCGTGGAGCAGGATGTAGAACCGGCCTGATGTCGATGAGCATCCGGGAGCGGACCTGAGAAACTCTGGAGCGAAGTACGGACATTTCGAGCTTTTGCTTACACGCCGAGGCGCAAACACGCTTGTGCTCTTGAACGGGTACGAAGGACGTGGACGCCGAGGAGGACGCTGGGGTGCGGGATGGTCTCGGGATTGCCGGTCCGGACGTGGCTCCTCGCCTCACGGTACCAGCACGGCTGCGCCCGACAGGCGACCCTGTCGCAAGTCGCCCAGTGCGCGATTGGCGTCGGTCAGCGGATAGACGTGGACGTGCGTCCGAATTGGTGCGTCTGCCGCCGTGGCGAAGAACTCGCGCGCGTCGGCGCGGGTCAGGTTCGCCACGGATCGGAGGAGGCGTTCCTCCCAGAGCAGCCGGTACGGGAACGAGGGGATATCGCTCATGTGGATGCCCGCGCAGACGACGATGCCTCCGGGCACCGTCCGGGAGAGCGCCTCGGGCACGAGACGTCCGACCGGCGCGAAGATCAGCGCGCTGTCGAGCGGTACCGGTGGCGGCTCGGTCGAGTACCCCGCCCAGGTGGCTCCCACCTCGCTCGCGAACCGCAGCGCCTCGTCATCGCCGGGCGCGACGAAGGCATAGACCTCGCGCCTTTGATGGACGGCGATCTGTGTGAGGATGTGCGCGGCGGCGCCGAATCCGTAGATTCCCATACGCACGCCTGATCCGGCCATCCGGTAGGCGCGGAATCCGATCAGGCCCGCGCAGAGCAGTGGCGCGGCGTGCACGTCGTCGAAGGCAGCCGGCAGCGGCACGCAGAACCGCGCGTCGGCCACTGCGTAATCGGCGTAGCCGCCGTCGATCTGGTAGCCGGTGTATCGAGCCTTCCTGCAGAGATTCTCGCGATCCGCACGACAGAAGCTACAGACGCCGCACGACCAGCCGAGCCACGGAATGCCCACGCGATCGCCCGGACGCACCGCATCCACGCCGGCGCCGGCTTCAATCACGCGGCCCACAATCTCGTGGCCTGGCACGATCGGGATCGTCGGCTCTGGCAACTCGCCGTCGACGACGTGCAGATCGGTGCGGCAGACGCCGCACGCGAGCACCTGCACGAGCACCTGATGCGCGAGCGGAACGGGCCGCTCGCGGACAACCGCGTCGACCTGTCCGGCGCCTCGTTTCGTCAACGTCATGGCCAGCATCGGGAACATTATCGCCGTGGCGGCGAGCCGGATCGGTCGATTGGACTCGTCCGCGGGAGCGTTCAGGCGCTGCGACTGGCGCAATAGATCTCGTCCACCACTCATTCGTAAGGATTCTGGCCGTTCAAGCCGTCTAGCGCGGCTCTACCAGCCAGTGAGCGCGTCTTCGAATATCCGCCAGCGCCTCGGCATCGGCCGGACGGGGTGACAGCGTCGTGAGGTGCACCTGCGCGCGCGTGCCGTCGACGAGCGCCGGAATGTCCGACGAAGTGTAGCCGACCTCGCGGAGGCCGTTCGGCACGCCGAGCCGCTGCATGAACCAGCCACGGGGCTCCGCCCCTTGATATCCCAGTTGAGCCCCGCGGCTGGTTGCCAGTATCTTCTGACGCGCTTCGCGCGGCGCTAGGACCGCTATGCGGCCGGATGCAGCGAGTACGAAATTCGCGGTTGGGGCCGCATAGCGGTCCAGACGATGCGGTCCGCGAGCGCGCGGCCGGCATCCTCGGGCCGGGACACATCTGCCCCCAGCGCCGCGGCGGCCTCGAGGCAGCTCGCGGTCACACGATCACCGAGCCTCGCCCTCGCATTCAGGGCATCGGTTCTGGAGGTATCGCAGCCAGTCCACCAGTTCGTCAGGGTCCGGCAGGGCGGTGATGTCGGATCCGGTCTTCACGAAGGCAATCTCGCCCCAGCGGTCCGCGACGGCTGCACCGGGACTGGGGAGCCCCGGAATTGCGTCCCGCGTAATGACGCAGTCCGCTTCGTAGCTCGTGAGCTCCGGCAGGCGAGCCTCCAATCGAGACAGGAAGGTCGCAACCGTGTGAGAGTCCGTGTCCGGAACCGTGATCAGAACCAGGCTTCGGCGCTGCCAGATCGCCGCATAGCTGATGGGCTGCCCAGCGGTGGTGTTCACCTGGAAGTGTGGCACGTGCTCGCCCCGCTGAAGCATGTCTTCCCTCGATCAGTGTTGCTGCGATTCGTGAGGATGACATCTAACCGCACGGATCAGTGAGTGATTCTTGCATCCCGACCGTCACGCGGATCCACGGTTGATGTTTGTGGAGGATTCGAGCCGCTTGGGGTCCTCGACGTTTCGCATTTGGAAAGTCGTTCAACCTTTCGTAAGTCGAGATCTACGTCGGAGTTGTACCGTGAAGCATGGACATTTGACGCTGCGGGCGACGCGGCGCGCTTTCTGTACGCAAGCCTGCCGGACCGCCTCGTTGCTGGCGGTAGGTTCGCTGGCGGGGTGTGGCGGCAGCCCTTCGTCGCCATCGAACATTATCTCTGCTCCACCACTGCCCTCCGCGACGGCAACGGTATCCGCACGCGTCGTGTCCGTGACCATCGATGCCACATCGCCGCTGGCGTCCGTCGGCTCTGCGGCGATCGTGCAGACGTCAATCGGCGCGTTTCTGGTGGCCCACACGGCCCAGGACTCGTTCACGGCGTTGACGGCCATCTGCACTCACGAAGCATGCACCATCACGGGATTCACCAACAGCCGGTTCGTGTGTCCGTGCCACGGGTCGCAGTTCACCACTAACGGTGCGGTCGCGACCGGTCCTGCCACGCTGCCACTGGCACAGTTCGCAACCCAGTACGCGAATGGAGTGCTGACCTTCACGGCGTGATCTCATGCAGTCACTCATGAGGTCCAGCCGCAGCACCGTGGACGGGTCCGACGCCACGCACACGAATCCTGGATTCCTTACCGCTCCCCACAGCAGTGTGCGCGCACGCACACACCAAGGGCAGAGCCCATGGCTGGTGGCGCTGAGCGCGATGATCGCCCTTGGCGCTGCGCATGCGCCAGTGTTCGCACAGAACACGACGTGGACAGTCACCACAGGGGATGTCCGCGTGGTCTGCCGGTTGACCGTGGGAGGCAGCTTCGAAGCCAGGACGTCGACACTCAGCGGTATGCTCGGTGCGCCCTCGAGAGCGGGGGAACCGATGAGCGGCGAGCTGGCCGTTGACCTGAATACACTGAACACCGGCATCCGGCTTCGCGACGAGCATCTTCGCGACAACTATCTGGAAACAGGAAGGGGACCCGGCTACACCCATGCCGTGCTTTCGAACATCCAGGTGACGGGCATGGACCTGGAGTCGCGCGCGGGCCGCGGAACGTTCACCGGCATACTGCAGCTGCACGGGACCACGCGTCAGGTGGCCGGACAGATTGAGCTGCGGCAGAGCGGCGGCCTGCCGCGCGTGCGGGCCACGTTTCCGGTCCTGCTTCCTGAATTTGACATCGCCTCGCCACGCTACCTGGGCATCGGTGTGCGAGACGAAGTCGTCGTGAACGTGACGTTTTACGCGGTGCCCGCGGAGTAGCGTGGATGATTGGTCGACTCTGTTGGGGTGGTCCTGAGCGACAGTCGAAGGCCAGCTGGGCTCGGCCTCGGACCGTCGAGCATGTCGGCGAGGCCGCCGCCAGTGGGCGGAGCATGATCTCCGGCGTCATTGGCGCGGGCGTGCTGCTGGTGATGGCGGCCATTCCCGCTGCTGCCGAGCCGATGTTTCTGTCGAAACAGTACACGCGGTGTTCAGCGTGCCATGTGTCGCCGACCGGCGGAGGGCTCCTCTCGACATACGGTCGCGCTCTGTCGGGCAGCGAACTGTCCATGAGTGGCCGGCGTCTTCCGGGTGGGACCGAGGAACGAGTTCAAGGAGAAGAAGCGTTCCTGTGGGGCGCGTTCGGCGATGTTCTTGGTCCGGTGCAGCTTGGTATCGAACTGCGCCCGTCCCGACTGCGAACCACGGTTGGCGACTTCACGATGACCCGCAACATCGTGATGAACGCGGATCTCATTGCCGCCGTCCAGTTGGGAGGGTGGACGGCGTACGGGCAGATAGGCCGCCAGCCCACGAGTCCCGGGTCCAGGATTGATTCCTACGAGCACTGGGTTGGTTACGAGACGGCCCGCGGTTTCGGCGTGCGGGCAGGCCGGTTTCTCCCGGCGTATGGCGCGCGCTTCGCCGATCACACGTCCTTCAATCGAAGCCAGCTCGGGTTCGAGAAATACGATCAGGTGTACGGAGTGGAGATCAGTCGCAGCACGTCTCGATCGCTCCTGCAGGTGACCGTCGCCCCGGGACGCGCCGAGGCCCTCACCGACGCTGCGCAGGACGCGTCGTTCAATACCTCTGGACGGCTGCAGGTGGACCTCGGTCCGTCGACGGCGCTCGTGGCGTCGGGACTGTACCGCAACGCGTCGAACCTGGAGCCGCGACAGGGAGCTGCCGGCGTGGCGTTTGGATTCGGGCCGGTGCCGCGCGTGACTGTGTGGAGTCAGGCGGATGCGCAGTTCGCGGCGGGCAACGGTCAGACGGCGTACGTATTCGTTAACGAGACATCCGTAGAGGCCGTCCGGGGACTCTGGTTCAAGATATCACCGCAACTGCGCACGGAAGCCGGTGTTCGGCCGCACGTGTTGCGGTGGGCCTTCTCGGCGACGCTCCTGCCTCGAACGCACTGGAACCTCAACACGACACACTACCGTGAGAAGGCAACCGCAGGCCCGACGCTGAAAATCTGGATGGTGCAGCTTCACATGTACCTGTGATACGGAGAAGCTCTGCCGATCCGGTGGATCGCCACGACAGTGCCGAATCGTGTTCGCTCATGTGAGCGTAGCCGGATCAGGTGTATAAAGATCCGATGCACCACATCCATGCCCGTCGCCGGGTTCCGTTCGCTTCGACCCGGTTCGCCGGACCTGACCGATGCCGAGAGAGCCGGGCTTCCTCCGCCAGATGACTGCGGGTCACGAAATTTCTTCCAATCAGCCGCTGGTCGTTCAGAAATTCGGTGGCACATCGGTCGCGGACCCGGAGGCCATCCGGAGGCTCCTGGAAATCGTTCGTGCCGCCCGCACTCGGGACGGGCGCGGCCCGGTCGTCGTCGTGTCGGCGATGAGTGGTGTGACGGATGCGCTGCTGTCGATTGCCGCAACAGCGGGGGCCGGCCGGCAGGAGGAAGCCCTGACGACGGTCGGACAACTGCGCGAACGACATCGTGCGGCGGCGGCCGCGCTGGTGCCGGGTGACGATCTGCAGCCGCTTCTCGCCCGATTCGACGAACAGCTCGATCAGTTGATGGCGGTTGTGAAGGCGCTGGCCGTGCTCCGCGAGGTATCGCCTCGAACGCTGGATGTCATCGCATCGACTGGAGAGCTCCTCAGTTCTCGACTCGTGGCTGCGGCGCTCCAGGAGGCGGGCGTCCCGGCCGAGTGGGTGGACGCGCGCCGGTCAATCGTGACCAACGACGAGTTCACGCGGGCCGTGCCGTTGATGCGGGAAACCTACTCGGCGATGCGTGCGTCGGTACGCGCGCCGATCGATGCAGGGCGTGTACCCGTGCTCGGCGGGTTCGTCGGTGCCACGGTTGACGGGGCCACCACCACGCTCGGTCGGGGCGGGTCGGATTATTCGGGGGCCATCGTCGGTGCGGCGGTGGACGCATCCGAGATTCAGATCTGGACCGACGTCGATGGCATGCTCACCGCCGATCCACGGGTCGTTGCCGCGCCCAGACTGGTGCCGGCGCTTTCGTTCGCTGAGGCAGCAGAACTGGCGTACTTCGGAGCGAAGGTCCTGCATCCGAGCACAATCCTGCCGGCCGTGGAGCGCGACATTCCGGTCCGGATCCTGAACTCGCGCAAGCCCGCCGGCGAAGGGACGCTGATCACGCGCACGGGGGCGTCGAACGGCACGCCGGTCACTGCGCTGGCGTGCAAGCGCGACCTCACGGTGGTGGACATCACCTCCAGCAGGATGTTGATGGCCTATGGATTCCTCCGTCAGGTGTTCGAAGTGTTCGAGCGCTTCCGCACGGCTGTCGACGTGGTCACCACCTCGGAGGTCAGCGTCTCGGTGACGGTGGACGACCGGCGGCACCTCGAGGATATTGCAGACGCGTTGCGATCGTTCGGGGAGGTGTCGCTCGAACCCGACATGGCACTGCTCTGCGCCGTCGGCGACCGTCTGCGCGCCGAACCGGAGATCGCGGCGCGCGTGGTCCGGGTCCTGGAAGAGCTACCGCTGCGGATGATTTCGCAGGCGGCGGCCCGGCGGAACATCACTGTGATCTTGCGGCAGACTGATCTCCCGCGCGCCATGCACCGCCTGCACGAGGAGTTCTTTGCATGAAGCTGCTGCTCGTCGGCTACGGCAGGATGGGCCGCCTCGTCGAGGAGCTCGCCCGTGAACAGGGCGACGAAATTGCCGGCCGCGTGGACGAGGGCAGGGACGAATGGGCGCCGGCGGACGTCGCCGTGGACTTTTCGACGGCGGACGCGCTGCTCGCCAATTTTCCACAGTACGTGCAGCGACGGCTCCCAGTGGTGATTGGGACGACCGGCTGGTCTGCGCATGAGGACCGGCTCCGGAAAGAGGCGGGGCGTGCGGAGCTGGGCGTCGTGGCGTCGGCGAACTTTTCCATCGGTGTGAACGTGTTTCAGCTCGTCGTGGCCGAGGCGGCGCGACTCATGAAGGCTCACGCCGGTTACGGGGCATGGATTCACGAAGCTCACCATGCTGCGAAGCGCGACGCACCGTCGGGCACGGCGCTCTTGCTGCGTGACGTCATGTCCGCGGCAGGCTACGATCGGACGATGGATATGGCGTCCACGCGTGCCGGCATGATTCCCGGGACGCACACCGTTGGATTCGACGCGTTGTCGGATACGATCGAGCTCACCCACAGGGCACGCGATCGTCGTGGTTTCGCCGGCGGCGCGCTGCTCGCTGCGCGGTGGATCCACGGTCGTCGCGGGTGGTATTCGATGGCGGATGTCCTGCGGGGTTCGTGAGTCGGACGTCACGGTCTCGCGCGAAACGACAGGAGCTCATCATGCGCACTCCATTCACGGGCGTCGGAACCGCACTCGTCACGCCGTTCAGGAAGGACGGATCGCTGGACGAGAGTGCCGTGAAGCGCCTGGCACAGCGGCAGATCGAGGCCGGCGTGCACTTTCTCTCCCCGTGCGGAACGACCGGCGAAGCGCCGACGCTCAGTCACCGCGAGAAGCTGCGCGTGGTTGAGTTGGTTCTCGAGGAAGCCGGGGGCAAAGTGCCGGTGCTCGCCGGAGCCGGCGGTTACGACACGCGAGAAGTGATCGAGCTGGCCCGCGATCTCCAGACGCTTGGCGTCGACGGCCTCCTGTCGGTGACGCCCTACTACAACAAGCCGTCGCAGGAGGGCCTGTATCAGCACTTCAGGGCCATCGCGGAGAGTACGTCGCTGCCGATCATGCTCTACAACGTACCCGGCCGCACCAGCGTCAACATGGAGGTGTCCACGGTCATTCGGTTGTCCGAGATCCCGAACATCGTTGCCATCAAGGAAGCGTCGGCCAACGTGGTTCAGATGAGCGAGATCATCGCCGGAACGGGCGAGGACTTTCTCCTCGTGAGCGGCGACGACCCGTTGACAGTGGCCGTGATGGCCATCGGCGGACGCGGCGTGGTGTCCGTGGCATCGAACGAGGCGCCCGCTGAGATGGTCCAGATCGTCGAGCTGTGCGAGCGATGCGATTATGCCGCCGCGCGCACGCTGCACCACTGGCTGTTCCCGCTCATCCAGGTGAACTTCGTGGAGGCGAATCCGATCCCGTGCAAGGCGGCAATGGCAGCGATGGGACTGCTCGAGGAGAGCTACCGGCTGCCACTTGTGCCGCCTGGTCCCGCCACGCGCGAGAAAGTCATGCGTGTGCTGCAGCAGTTGAAACTGCTTGGCGCCGCCGCGCGGGTGTGACGGACGCACCGACGCCCGTACTGAGTTGGACCGATGGATTCGGCAGCACTGGATCCGGTTGCCATCACGCGCCAGCTCGTTGACATCGACTCCACCACCGGTCGCGAGGCCGAGGCCGGCCGCTGGATTGCCGCGCTCCTGCGCGCCCGCGGATACCACGTGGTGGAGCAGCCGGTTGCAGGCGATCGGTTCAACGTCTTCGCGCACCTGGATGCGGATCCGCGCGTCGTCTTCTCCACCCACTTCGACTGTGTGCCGCCGTTCTTCCCGAGCCGCGAGGAACCCGGACTCGTCTTCGGGAGGGGTGCGTGCGATGCCAAAGGCATCCTGGCGGCCCAGCTCGCGGCGGCGGAGCGGCTGCGGGCGGCCGGCGAGACGCGCGTCGGATTGTTGTTCGTGACCGGCGAAGAGCGCGGCAGCGATGGGGCGCGGGTGGCCAACGAACATGCACCGCAGGGTGTTCGATTTCTCGTCAACGGAGAGCCGACCGACAATCGGCTTGGAGCGGCCACGCGCGGCATTCTGCGTGTACGGCTGCGCGCGTCCGGCCGCGCGGCGCACTCGTCGTTTCCCGAGCTTGGGGAGTCGGCCATCGACAAACTGCTGGACGCATTGATGGTGATTCGCGGCGTGCGGCTGCCAGAGGACCCCGTGCTCGGACGAACGCACTATACCGTCGGGCTCATCGAAGGCGGCGTCGCGCCAAACGTCGTCTCGCCGCATGCGTCGGCCGAGTTGCTGTTCCGTATCGTCGGCACCGCGGCTCCGGTCCTGCAGGCGCTGGAGGTGGTGGACTCCCTCGTGTCAATCGAGCACATTCTCGACGTTCCAGCAGCGACGATGCATACGCTTCCAGGGTTCGAGACGGCCGTCTTCCCGTACGCGACCGACGTCCCGCTGCTGACGCGCTGGGGTACGCCGCTGCTCGTCGGTCCCGGCTCGATCCACGTGGCTCATACGGACGAGGAGCACGTGTCCGTTGACGAGCTGCGACAGGCAGTGGACCTGTACGAGGTGCTCGCCGGCGAGCTCTTTCGTCAGTGACCGCCCCGGCCGCCTCGTGGGCGGTCGTCGAGCGGCGGCTCGACGTTGGGGCGTCTCTGCGGATGAGGTGTGTGTCGTACGGTAAACTGTGCGTCTGGTCGGGCTGTTCAGTGCCCGCTGGCGGGTGGGCCGCACCGCGGCCCGGACCCTGTGCAACTTCAGCCTGCGAACCGCGTCAGGGCCGGAAGGCAGCAGCGCTAAGCGGACCCTGAGGTGTGCCGCAGGTGCACCGGGTCGCGGTGGGACGCACCCGCTCACATTGAACGTCTCTGGGCGCGAACGCGTCACTCACGCACGGTTTTCCAGGAACTCCACGTCGCTGATGTCCTACCAGGTTCTGGCCCGCAAGTGGCGCCCGCAGCGCTTCGACGATGTCGTCGGGCAGCAGGCGGTGACGCGCACGCTGCGCAACGCCATCACGAGCGGTCGGCTGGCGCACGCATTCGTGTTCGCAGGATCCCGCGGCTGCGGAAAGACCACCACCGCCCGTATTCTCGCGCGAGCCCTGAACTGCGTCACGGGACCGACTCCGGACCCCTGCGGCACGTGCGACGCCTGCGTGGAGATTGCGCAGGGTCGCGACATCGACGTGCTCGAGATCGACGCCGCCAGTCATACGGGCATCGACAACATCCGCGAAGTCGTGATTCAGGGTCTTGCCATTTCGCCGGTCCGAAACCGGTTCAAGGTCTTCATCATCGACGAGGTGCACCAGCTCTCCGCCGCCTCGTT
>CAZDLW010000082.1:0-20658 GCA_964505975.1 uncultured Bifidobacteriaceae bacterium
TGGGCTACGGCGAGGAACGTCCGATGCACGACAACTCTCGCGAAGAGACCCGATCGCTCAACCGCCGGGTCGTGCTGACTCCACACCAGCAATAACGGAGTGATCCGTGCCCGCGCGGCCACTGGCGAACCGCACGTGAACCCGTGCTGTGTGACTGGACGTCCACGGGCGCGCACGCGCCGGTCACGCGCGCAGAGGCCGTGGACACGGAGCGGCGTGGGCAGGTCGTTACGAATCGATACGGCGAGCGAGGCGCCCCCGGCCGGCCTGACTATGGTGACGACAGTATGTGTTCGACCACATATTGCACCTTGAAAAGGCAACTCCAGGTCCCCGTAAAGGCGCTCGCAGAACGCGCTGAGTTGCCGTCACTCCGCGAGCAACAGTCGCGACGCCAGCGCCGCGCGCTGGGCCCTGTTCGCATCCTCGGCCTGCTCCATGAGGGCCAGTCCCTTCGGTGTGATCCGTGCCAAGGAGACGCGGCGATCCGTGGGCGGCTAGCGCGGCACCCTCGCTGAGAACCGTGGCTACGATGATCTCGATGATCTCGATGCCCGGCGTCTGCTGCAGGCCATCGAGGGACTCCGGTCTCCCGCGTGAGACCAACCAACTTCCCCAGATCCCCCTGGCTCAGACGCAGCGGGATCAGCACGCCATCGGCGTCCGGGATCCCGTGCTGCCGTGCCAGATCGAGCAGGGTGTGTGCAAGCCTGGCGCTTGCGCTCTTGCCCAGGAGTTCTTCGACGCGGCTGCTGAACCGCCGCAGCCTGAGGCCCATCAGCTTAGTGACCTGCAGCGCAAATGGTGGCGCATCCGCAATCATCGTGAGGAAGACGTCCCTCGGCACGGTGCAGACGACGCTGTCCACCGCGGCCTGTACCACCTGCTCCTCGGGGCACTCGCCCGTCGGCGCGAGTTCGCCGAACAGATCCCCTGGCGCCAGCAGGCCGAGGATGACATCGGTGCCCTCAGGCGACCGGCCGAGCGCCTTCACCGCGCCAGATTTGACGATGTAGACCTGTTCGCCAGCCTCGCCGGCCAGACACACCGTCTCGCCGCGCTTGAGCATGTGCATCCGCGTCTGCCGCTCGAGCTGGTGGCGCTGATCCTGGTTCAGCCCGCCCAGCAGGCCAAACCGCTCGAAATACCAGATGGCGGTATGTTCATGTGGTGCCGCTCCGGACGGCTCGACTGTTCCGGACGCCCCCGCGGACAGTGGAGTCGCGGCTCTGGCGGCGCCTCGCACGGCGTGACACCAATCTTAGTCCCGCTGGAGGCGTGCGTGTTACAGTCCCGGTGCTCGGCGCCAGGGCCGGTGTAACAACCTGGTCCGGCGGCTAACTATGTCTCCGGATCTTGCTGCCCGAGTGATCCTCACCCCCGGGGACAATCCTGTTCACCATGCCTGCGGCTCGTCTGAGAGACGGGCAGCTCGGCGATAGGCCTCAGAACTGTGAACCAGTTCACAGAATCTCCGCTGCCCGTAACGTCAGTACCGGCAGCCGGACTGATCTCGGACGTGACTCGTTGCCTGACCGGTCTCGACGCCGGCCGGCAGCTGATGACGACGTCGTCACACTTGACTCGAACCAAGGAGGCACTACATGGAATCGATCCCCACTCGCGCGATGATCGGCGGTTTCGTTGCCACGCTCGTCATGACGGCGATGATGTACTTCGTCGCGCCGATGATGGGTCTGAACATGGACATCGCCCAGATGCTGGGTTCGGTGCTTGGCGGGAGCTGGGCGATGGGGATGTTGATGCACTTCATCCTCGGCACGGTCGTGTTCCCCTTGATCTATGTTCTCGTGCTGTACGCGTGGCTGCCGGGTGGTCCGGTGGTGAAGGGCGCCGTCTGGGGCGTCATTCTGTGGTTCCTCGCCCAGGTGGTCGTCATGCCCATGATGGGGGCTGGCTTGTTCAGCATGGCGATGGGCGGCATGATGGCGGCCGGCGGCTCGCTCGTCGGGCACCTGCTCTACGGCACCGTTCTCGGCGCGATTGCCGGCCCCGTGGAAGCCCGGGCCACCCTGGCGTGAAGGGATCGCCACCCGCCGCCAGCCGTGCGTCGAGGCCGGCCGTACCGAGATGACGGCGATTCACGATTACGCTGCCATCGGCGACGGACGTACAGTCGCGCTCGTCGGCCGCGACGGGTCGATCGACTGGCTCTGCTGGCCGCGGTTCGACAGCCCGTCCATCTTCGGCGCGCTGCTCGACGAGCACCGCGGACACTGGCGTGTGGCTCCAACCGGGCCCTCCCGCGTCGCACGGCGCTACATCGACGACACGAATGTCCTCGAAACGCGCTTCGACACGGACACCGGCACCCTTGTCGTCACCGATCTGATGCCGGTCGCGTCGGAGGAGGACAAGGGCCGGCTCCTGCTGCCGGACCATGAGATCCTCCGGGTGGCCCGGTGCGTGCGGGGGGAGGTCGATGTCGAGGTGCACTTCGCGCCACGTCCGCACTACGGGCAGCGGCCGGGGCGGATCCGGGACGCGGGGCGGCTCGGCGTCCGAGTGGAACTCGGCGCCGACCTGCTCGTACTGCGCAGCGATCTCCGGCTGGGCATCACGGCAAAAGGTGAGGTGATCGGGCGCGCGCGGCTGCAGGCCGGGGAGGCAGTACACGCCTCCCTGACATTCGCCGACGACTGGCCGGCGGTCATTCCCCCGTTGGGCGAATGGTCGGTCGCCGCGATCGCCCGCTCGGTGGCGTGGTGGCAGGCCTGGGCGTCGCGCCTGCGGTACGACGGGCCCCGGCGCGAGATGGTCGTCCGCAGCGCCCTGGCGCTCAAGCTCCTGATTTACGCGCCGTCCGGCGCCGTTGTGGCCGCGCCGACCACCTCGCTGCCCGAGCGGATCGGAGGAGACCTCAACTGGGATTACCGCTTCTGCTGGCTACGCGACGCCGCGTTCACCGTCCGGGCGCTGTTCGCGCTGGGCTGCCGCGCCGAGGCGCAGGCGTTCGTGGACTGGCTGCTGCACGCCACCAGACTGACGCAGCCGGAGCTGAGCGTGCTCTATGACGTGTACGGCAATGCGCCGGCGGACGAGCGCGTCCTGGAGGGGTTCGCCGGCTACCAGGGGTCCCGCCCCGTCCGGATCGGCAATGCGGCGGCCGGGCAGCGGCAGCTCGATGTCTACGGGGAAGTGATCGATGCCGTCGTGCACTTCGTGGGGGAGGGTGGCTCGCTTGACCCCGAGACGGAGCGGACCCTTCGCGCGTTTGGTGAGTACGTGTGCCGGCACTGGCAGGAACCGGACGAGGGGATCTGGGAGCCGCGGTCGGGGGCGGCGCACAACACCCATTCACGCGTCCTGTGCTGGACGGCGCTCGATCGGCTGCTCCAGCTCCACGCGCAGGGGCATCTGCACCGCGCGCCGGTAGCGATGTTCGAGAAGAACCGGGACCTCATTCGCCGCGAGGTCGAATCCCGTGCGTGGAGTGCCGATCTGGGCAGCTACGTGGCCCAGCTCGACGGCGACCGCCTGGACGCGACGCTGCTCCTGCTGCCGTGGTACGGCTTCGAGGACGCCGCGTCGGACCGGATGCGCGGGACGTACGCGCGCGTACGCGAGGCGCTCGGCGCCGGCAACGGGCTCCTCTACCGCTACCGCACGGACGATTCGCCCGGCGAAGGCGCCTTCGGCATCTGCAGCTTCTGGAGCGCGGAGTATCTGGCGCTGGGTGGGGGCACACCGGAGGAGGCGCGCGACCTGTTCGAGCACCTGTGCAGGTATGCCAACGACGTGGGACTCTTCGCCGAAGAGATCGAGCCATCGACCGGGGCGGCACTGGGCAACTTCCCGCAGGCGTTCACGCACGTGGGACTGATCAATGCTGCCGTGTCGCTCACGCGCCGCCTCGAGGGCGCCCCGCCGCATGTGCGCCTGTTGGCCGAGTCCGAGCCTGCCGAACAGGGGAGTCGCACATGAATTGGGGAAGCTGGCTGCTGTGGGGTTTCGTGGCGACCCTGCTCCTGACGAGCATCATGGCCGGGAGTCAGGGGCTGCGTCTCACGCGCATGAGCATCCCGTACATGCTCGGCGCGATGTTCACGCCGAGCCGCGATCGCGCAAAGCTGATTGGCCTGGGAGTCCACGTGCTCAACGGCTGGATGTTCTCGCTGCTTTACGTGGGGGCCTTCCATGCCTGGGGATTCGCCACGTGGTGGGCTGGCGTAGCCATCGGCTTCGTCCACGCTGCGGTTGTGTTGACAGTGGGCATGCGGCTGCTGCCGGGCCTGCATCCCCGGATGGCGAGCGAGCAGCAAGGGCCAAGCGTCATGCGGCAGCTCGAGCCGCCCGGTTTCCTGGCGCTCAACTACGGCTACCAGACCCCGGTCTCGGTACTGATCGCGCACCTGGTGTACGGGGCGATTCTGGGGGCGTTCTACGGGATGCCTTGAGGAAGTACCGTACGGTGCGGTCGTAATCGACCGGTACTGGAACGTGATCATGAGCAACGGCGCGCTCGCTGCCCGCGTTCTCGGATCCGGCGCTCTGTACCAGCCCGCCGGTGAACCTGCTCCGGCTCGTCTTTCCTCCGACGGGCTTGCGACAGTGCATCGTCAACTGGGCAGCGGTGGCGCGCCATCGCGTGCTTCGCGCGCATCGTGAACTCGGGGGCTGGCGAGGACGAGCAGGGTGCTGCCCTCCTGGCCGAACTGCATCAGTATCGCGGTAGTCATTTTCACCGATCCCCAGGTGGCGACCGTCGGCCTATCGGAGGCCGCGGCGAGGAACTCGCGTTCGTCGAGCATCACCGTGAGGATACGGCGCAGGCGCTCGGGATTCACAATCGCAAGCAGCAGCCTGCCGCCGGACCCACCTCGAGGCAGGCACACCCGCCGGCCAGGTCGCTGCGCGCGCGCACGAACCAGTCGAGCCGCCGCATGAAATCGGGCAGCTGCTCGAGCAGCTCGGGTTCAATCGTCTCGACGGCGAACAGCGGCACGAGGCCGACCATCGACCGGACCTTCAGCGGACATGGGTGCAGTCGGGGAAGTGCACGACGTCGTAGTAGAAGCCGTCGGCTTCGTCCCAGAGCGTGTACCGTCATGCCCGATGTGGTTCATGGCGTGTACGATGTGCACGAAATGCTCACCGAACTTGGTGGCCACGTCCTCGTACGCACGGTCGTGCCGCGCAAGCTCCAAAGCGATGGCCGCCGTCGATGACCACCGTCGGCGCACCCTCGCCGACGCAGTGGATGTGCAGCTTGAAGCTCGCCAAGGCGGGGATCTCGACCTTCCATAGTCGCGCCCGCTTCGTGGGAGCCACCACCATCGCCGTCGACGACGAGCGTCTCGACGGACTGCGGCCTGAAACTCCAGCCCACAGGAGTGCGTCGGCGCACCCAGTCAGGAGTGGCTCCGCGGGCTGAAGACAAGGCTCGACGCTGCTGAATAGGCATGCTGAAGGCAGGCTCGTCGCGTCGTCGGGCTGCCTATAAAGGGGATCGGCGGGCGCAGGTCGGCAGCCCACACGAGCACAGCTGCACCGATCTGCGATACCGGCGCGTTGCTCGACTGAGAAGCCGCGACATGCCGAGTCTCACTCGCCTGCAGCGCGGCACGAATTCGAGCGTCGTCAGCTCACGCGCCGGCTGGAAAGGCCATCGGCTCCAGCCCTTGCCGGGCTGCGTGGTGTCCTCGAAGCGGCCGCGAAGGTACTGAGAGGCGAGATGGGACGGTTCGGGGATTCTGCGCACCTGCGGTGTATCAGAAGGTGCGGAGCAGGGGCTTCCTGACGTACTGACTGGGAACGGACACGATCGGCTCGTCCAGGCGTGCGTCCGCCCGGCGACGGCCGACGAGGCGCACGTAGCCGAGATACCTGCCGCGGTCCGCCTCCAGGGCCTGGATCTCCGGCGAGTTGTCCGGCGCAACCACGGTCTGCCAGTCCCTCCACAGCTGCCAGCCATCCCGAAGAGTGTCGGCCAGCTCGATGTCGAGGATCCCGCTGCGCTCCCAGTGCCGCCGCCACCACGCCGCGGAGTGCAGGCAGCACATGCTCGGCTCCCACCACTCCTGCAGATGCCCGGGCACTGGCCCTTCGATCTCCTGCATCACACCAGCCCCTGCGACGCCCAGGACGCCGCCGGGCTTGAGGAAGCGGGCAAGATAGTTCAGATAGAGGTCATCGGTCCCATAGTACGGGAACGAATCGATGGATACGACCGCGTCGAAGAATTCCGTGGCGAACGGCAGCGATCGCGCATCGGCATGGATCGGAAACACGCCATCGTCCACCTCGGCATCCCGTACGCGCTGGAGGTTGTCCGAGGCACTGAACCACAAATCGGTCGCCCAGACCTGCACGCCGAATTCGCGGCGGAGGAAGACCGACGACATCGCCAGCCCGCAGCCGAGGTCCAGCACCCGCAGGCCGGGCCGCAAGTCGAGCGCCTCGGCGAGCCACTCCGTGAGCCACAGCGCGTTGGCGCCGCCGCTGGCGCCGGCGACGATCCACTCGGGATGGTACTTCGATGAGCGAGGGAATCGCTCGGAGACCAGTCGCGCACCTGCAGTCAGGTTGGATTTCACAGGCCTGATGTCCCGGCTTCAGACGGCGGCTGATGATGGCATCGGCCGCCGATCGTTGCAAGCCGGTGCCTGGGCGGTGTTGCGACGCACCACCCGAACCCGGTGTTCACTTGTATGGCCAACCGGATGCCGACGGGTGTCTCATGATCACGATGGAGCTATGGACGCGATGACGAAGCCCAAGAGAAGTCGCATCGTGATCATCCGTGTCCTCCGTGTTCATCGTGGCCCTCAGGGATTCGTGGAAGTGACGGACTCGAGTGAACACCGCGATCAAGTGGCCTGTGGTCCGAGGCTGGAGCGAAGCAGTACAGCAAGACCGACATACGCGTAGCCCAGCGGAAGGATGATGAGAGCGCCCAGGATGGCCACGCCAGCGAACGGCCGTGTATTCCCGACGGCGACGCCGACGACCAGCGCCAGGGGCGCGAAGAGCGCCACCATCAGCAATGGCGCGCGAAACATGAGCTGTCGGATCTCAACCTCGGTTCTCCCGCCCACCCACCACGTGCCCACGCGGCGAGTGCGGCGTACGGCACGCCGCCGTACACGAGAGAGTACCCGAGCACCTCAGCCGGCGAACCGCGAACGTCTCGGATGTCGCCGATCCCGGCCATTGAGAAATCCCGGCCTCATCGTCTCTGGACCCATGGAGGCCAGCCTCAGACGTGCTGGTCGACGAGAATCGGGTTTCCGTCGGGGTCCACGGCGACGAAGACCTCCGGTCCCGCCGAGCGTGTCCGGCAGCACCTGAAACACGAACGGTGGGACAGCGAAAAAGTTGACAGACGTCTTGGCGCCTGTTATCGTCAATCGACGATAGGCGATGATACCCACAAAGACTCCCACTCCCGACGCGCAGGCCTCTGGTCCCAACGACGTCTGCTGCGCACCCGACACCCCCCAGATAGCCCAGGCGCTGTCGGCTCCGGTCGACGGACCCGCCGCCGACGAAGAGCTGGCCGCCTTCGCGAAAGCGATCGGGCATCCGACGCGTGTACGGATCCTCCGGATGCTCGCGCGCAGGGAAGCGCGGATGTGCAGCCACATCGTCGACGAGCTGCCGCTGGCGCAGTCCACGGTGTCCGAGCACCTCCGCATCCTGCGAAGCGCCGGCCTGGTGCAGGCGAACGAAAAGGGGCCGCGCGTGAGCTACTGCATCGTCCCGTCTGCACTGAAGCGCTTGAAAGCGTTGCTCGAGGCTGTGTGAACAAGAGAGTTCGCGACACCTTGCGGCCGTCGGCGATAGTCCCAGGGACGGATAGCGAAAGGACACACCTCAGGAAGCTTTCATTCCTCGACCGCTACCTGACGGTCTGGATCTTCCTTGCCATGGGGCTCGGCGTTGCGGTCGGCTACCTGTTCCGGACGGGAGTCGAACGGTTCAACGAAGCCCTGACCGTCGGAGAGCACACGAACCTGCTGATCGCCGTCGGGCTGATCCTGATGATGTACCCGCCACTGGCGAAGGTGAAGTACGAGCTCATGCCCAGGATCTTTGCCGATTTCAGGATCCTCGGGCTGTCGCTGGTGCAGAACTGGATCGTCGGCCCCGTCCTGATGTTCGCGCTGGCGGTCGTGTTCTTCGGGTTCGTCGCTCCGGCACTGCTAGGCCCGGACGCGCGCTGGGGCCTCTACATGGTCGGGCTCATCCTGGTTGGGATTGCGCGATGCATTGCCATGGTGCTGGTGTGGAACCAGCTCGCCCGGGGCAGCAGCGAGTACGCCGCCGGCCTGGTCGCGGTGAACAGCGTCTTCCAGATTGTCACGTTCGGTGTGTACGCCTGGATTTTCGTCACGGTGCTGCCGCCGCTGTTCGGGCTGCAGGGGATGACCGTCGAGGTGAGCATCGGTGAGATCTTCGGCAGCGTGATGATCTACCTGGGGATTCCCTTTGCCGCCGGCATCCTCAGCCGGGTGATCCTCGTTCCCCTGAAAGGCCATGACTGGTACGACCGCGCATTCGTGCCGATCATCTCTCCCATTACGCTGGTCGCGCTCCTGTTCACCATCGTGGTGATGTTCTCGCTGCAGGGTGAGCGGATCGTGTCTCAGCCGCTGGATGTGCTGTGGATTGCGATTCCACTCAGCACGTATTTCGGCGTCATGTTCCTGATCAGCTTTTTCATGGCCTGGAAGATCGGAGCCGACTACTCGCGGGCCGCGACGCTGGCCTTCACGGCCTCGGGCAACAACTTCGAGCTGGCCATAGCAGTGGCGATTGCCGTGTTCGGCATCAGCTCACCGATCGCCTTCGCCACGGTCGTCGGCCCTCTGGTGGAGGTGCCGGTGCTTATCGGGTTGGTGCACGTGAGTCTGTACTTCCTGCGCAGGATCTACGGCGGCAGGGCCACCGGCGACGGCTTGACCCCTGTAATAGGCGCTGCCGGCGAGAGAGCGGCTGCCGTGCCGACCACAACGCCGTGATTGGAGATCGTCACGGTCTTCGCCACCGTCCCCCCACGTTCCGAAGCCGATCATCGGCCGGGTTGGAGTTTCACTCGGATCGGTGCGTTTCCCGCGCTCCGGGTCTACGCGGAGACCGCGCAGAACGATCTCGGCGAGATGTCGCTCGCCTCGCCGGCGGTCGATGGCACCTCGCTCTTCATTCGTACCGAGAAAGCGCGGTATCGAGTCGGCGGCTCCCGCTGGCCCCCCGGCGGCTCGACAACGATCGCCAGCCGGTGTGCGCCAACGGCGTGGCCATGAGGAGGAGCGCCGCGCCGAACACCGGCCAGTTGAAAGCCGTCGGCAGCACCTGACGAACCGTGTCGAGCCCTCCGGGCAGGGCACGAATCGAATCGGCCATGAATACCCCCAGCGCGAGCAGGATGCCGGCCCCACTCAGACCCCACGAGGCCCGCGTGAAACGAGTCGCCGGGATGCGGTCGTGCCATTGGGTGACGAGGGTGCCCCACGCGATCATCAGCGACGCGATACAGACGGGCGCGAGCACCGGCCCCCACCACGGCAGCGGCAACAGAAAGAGAATGTCCCAGTCGAACAGGGAGGCGGGCCAACCAGAGATGATCCGCAGGAAGACGTAGTACAGAATGTCCCAGGAGCCGAAGGCAATCGCTGCGTAGCCCAGTCGTGCTCGCCACGTTCGGCCGGCGAGCATGCCTGTCATCGCCAGCATCAGCAGCGTCGCGCCCTCGCGCACGAGCTCGACCTCCCCGAGGATGCCGCGGATCGGCAATGGATCCGGCTGATAGGGCTCGACGCGATCGACCATGACGCGAAGGTAGTAGACGCATGCCGCTTCGACCCAGGCCATTCCAGCGGCGAATGTCACGACGAGCATCCACCGTGCGCGCTCGCGGCGCCGGCCGGTCATCGGGCACACTCCGCCATGTCCAGCGCGTCGAGCCCTCGTCCGCGGCCGAACGTCCGGATGCGCCCCTCAACGCGATCGATCACATCGTCAGGCGTCGACGTGCCGGCGGTGATACCTACGGTGTGCGCCTCGCGGAACCACGCCGGGCTCAGGTCCGCCTCTGTCTGGACGTGGTGGACGCGGGAACAATAGCGCCCGCACGTGTTCACCAGTTCACGCGTGTTGTTGCTGGTCTCCCCGCCGATGACGATCACGATGTCACATGCGCGCGCCAGCTCGACGGCGGCGTGTTGTCGCTCTTTGGTCGGCTTGCACACCGTGTCGAGGAAGCGGACATCCGAGCGCGGGAACCGCCTCCGGATCGACGCGACCAGATGCCGCACCTTCTCGATTGACTGCGTCGTCTGCGCGGCGATGCCGATGCGTGGGTGCTCCTCGAGCGCCAGCACCCCCTCCTCATCGAGCACCACGTCGAAGTCGTCGAGATCGCCGGTCAACCCGCGCACCTCCACGTGATCGCGCTGCCCGATGATCACCACGTGGTACCCATCGCGGACGAGTGCCGCCACCGCCCGATGGGCCACGTGCACGAGCGGACACGTAGCCTCCACGACGTGCAAGCCGAGCGCCCGCGTGCGGGTGAGGGCCCGCGACGACGCACCGTGCGCGGTTACCATCAGGGTGTGCGTCGTCACCTGCGCGACATCGTCGGCAACGGCGATGCCCCTGGCCGCGAGCTGGCTGAGGACGGTCGGGTTGTGGACCAGGTCACCGAGGATGGTGAGCGGGCCGGCTTCGGCGCTGGCGAGCGCCAGCGCGATCGCGTCGCGCACGCCGAAGCACATGCCCAGATGCGTCGCCCGGATGATTCTCATGTGTGCCGGCCTAGTCTTTGTCTGTCCGTTTACTCTGCATGGCAAAGTATACCCGTTCGAGTAGCTTGTCAACCTGCTTCAGTTGTCTTCCGGCCCTTCGCAGCATCTGCACACCACAGGGTTCGTCGCCCGCCTCGAGAATTCCTGGATGCTGGCGTTGAGACGTTCGCGTTGACGTTCGGCTGACGTTTTCCCCACGCGTGCAGCTCCTCGACTGATGACCCGCTCGCTCCGCCGAGCGCGATGGCGTCGCGCACGCCGAAGCACATGCCGAGGTGGGCCGCCCGGCGGATGACGTGATACTTTACATAATAAAGTATACTGCGAGACACACTTGTATCACGTCAACGGTTACGTGGAGGGAACGTGTCGAAGAACCGGAACGAGACCTGGCTCGCGCTGGTCGTCCTCGCCGTCGGCGTGCTGCTCGCGGCGATTCTGGGGCTATGGGGGTATATGAGCGCCACGGCGACGCCCCTGCACCCGAACCCGCAGGACGTGCCATCGGCGACACAATCGGCCCCGTTGCCAGAATGGGCCGGCGCGGTGGAGCGGGGACGTCAGATCGTCCGTGCGGGTCTCACCGAGCAGAACCTGCCGGGAATATCGGTGGCGGTCGGCGTCGGTGGCGACATCGTGTGGGCCGAAGGCTTTGGCTGGGCGGATCTCGAGTACCGGGTGCCCGTCGAGCCACATATGCGGTTCAGGATCGGCACCGCCTCCAAGGCGCTCACCTCGGCAGCGGTCGGGCTGCTGTTGGAGAAGGACCGGCTGAAGCTTGACGACGAGATTCAGACGTACGTCCCTGAGTTCCCGGAGAAACAGTGGCCCGTGACACTGCGCCAGCTGATGGGGCATGTGGCCGGCGTCAGGACCGACGGCGGTGACGAGGGGCCGCTTTTTTCCCAGCGCTGCGAGCGGCCGGTCGAAGCGCTGCAGTTCTTTGCGGAGCGTTCGCTGTTGTTCGAGCCAGGGACCCAGTTCCGATATTCCAGCTACGGCTGGATCCTGGTGAGCGCGGCGATAGAAGCTGCCGCGGGCGAGCCGTTCCTCACGTTCATGCGGGAGCAGATCTTCGAGCCGCTGGGGATGGACGGGACGAGGGCCGACTCCGCGACGGACCCGATCCCGGATCGGGCGACCTTCTACTTTCCGAGGTTCGCGGCTGACCCCCGCTACGGCCTGCACCTGATGCGCGAGATCGACCTTTCCTGCTACGCGGGATCCAGCGCATTCCTGTCCACCCCGTCCGACCTGGTGCGCTTCGGAATGGCGATCGACAATGGTACGCTGCTGCAACCCGCCACGGTCCAGTTACTCCAGACGCCACAGCGACTGGCCTCGGGCGAGGAGACGGGTTACGGCCTTGGCTGGGACCTCGAGACCGTCGCGCTGGGGGGTGAACACACGCGCATGGTCGGTCACGACGGGGCGTCGCTGGGCGGGATGGTCGCGTCGCTCATGACGTTTCGCGAACGTGGGATCGTCGTGGCCGTGACGTCGAACATCTCGTACGCGGACACGTTCTCTCTTGCGTCGAGCATCGCGCAGGCTTTCGCCGAACAGGGGAGCAGTCCAGCGCGCAACTGACGCCTTGTCGGCGCCGTCGCGCGCGCGAGGGCGGTCGAGATGAAGGGCCCGCGACCAACTAGATTGGGCTCCGCCCCACACCCCGGCTCGCTGCAACGTGTACAAGGTTTGCGTTGCGAGCCGCATGCCGCGATTCACGTGTTCGGGTAGGGGCAGATCTTTTAGACCCGCCCAGGGCGGACCTGAAGGTCCGCCCCCAGGTGTCGACACAAGTGAATGGGTGTAGGTGAGCTGTTCAGAGTCATCCGCAGCATCCTGTGTTCTTCGCGGCCGGTGCTGCGGGCACCGGTGCTGAACCGCAGCCACATCCTGCGCCGCCGGCCGACTTCACCTCCGCGTCGCGCGCGCAGCACGCATCCGTGCCCGTCGGTGCCGGTCCTCCACAACACATACTTGGTGCGGCTGGTGTCCGGGTCGTCGACGCGCGGCGTTCAGGCGCGTCTGGAATCGTGGTCTGCGTGCGAGTGGCGTCTGCCATGTCGGTCTCCTGTGCCTATCGGCGAAGTCACTCTTCGCCGCTCCACTCCAGAAGACGCTCCGGGCTCGCTCTGGACGCAAACGGCTGGCCAGGGGCTAGCGACGCGGCGAGCAGGCGCCGACGCCGCAGCCGGCAGACGATGGGGACGCGTCGCCGGATGTGCCGCACGTGGCCGACTCGCGCAGGTGGAAATCCGTCACGCCGCGCCGCCGGTCAACGTCGACCTCGCAGCACCGCAGGAGCATCGCTTTGAGCTGCTCGCGGGCGCGCTGTACGCGTGACTTCATGCCGGAGACAGACACGCCGAGACGCTTCGCGGCTTCGGTCTGGGTGAGACCATGCACCGTGGTGAGCTCAATCGCCTGTCGGTACGGTTCGGCGAGACGTGCAACCATGGGCGTGAGGCAAGGAGCCAGTTCGGCTTCCGCGGCATGCACATCCTCCGTCTCAGCCTCGGCAGGCAGGTCGATCTCGAGTGTGTCCGTGCGGCTGTCACGACGCTGCCGCGCGCGTATCGCATCGAGCAGCGTGTTCCGCGCGATCTGAAAGAGCCACGCTTCGATCCGGTCGGCGTCCCGCAGCGATGGCAGGTGCCGCATGACGCGCAGGAAGACCTCCTGGACCACATCGTCGGGTTCAATGCCTGGCGGCACGCGGCGAGCCACGAACGCACGCAGGCGGCTCGCGAACTCCGCCCACACGAGCGACGTGTCACCGCCGACGCCAGCTGCCAGGACCGACGAGGGGTCCCCAGCCGAGGACGAATGCGCCATACTGCCTCCGATCATCTCCTAAGACGGCGGCCGGGGCCAAAGGACGCACGAGAGCGCCGCCACGGCCTGGGGCCGGGCGGCGCTGAGCAGCCCCCCCCGGACATTCAGTGCTTTACAGGTCCGAAATGGTGTCGCGTCACCAGGCGGGCCACCTGCCGGCCGATCGCCGCGCCATCGTCCGTCGAGAATCGGAAGTGTATGCCTGCCCACACGCGGGCGTCCTGGACCTCCTCGGCGACCTCACTGAACCGAGCGTACTGCCGGGTGTTCCCGGTCACCGTGCTGTCCAGTGCAAACTCCGCTTCATCGGTGCCGAAGAAGTACCTTAGGGTGTCGGTCACCGCTTGGGTCCAGCACGAGTGGGCGGACGGATACTCCGGGTGATTCACGTTCAGCAGGGCATTCCACGTTACGTCTGGAGCAGTCCTGGGATTGTCGTCCGTGTCGGCACGCTGAATCGCGTGCACCGGGCGCCACGACACGAAGCTGTATTTCGCGTCGAAGCATCCCACGGTGGCATCCGCGCTCGCGACATGCACCATCGCGAGCATGCGCGCGGTGTCGACGAGACCGAGTTGAGCTGCTGCCGCGAGTTGACGGAGGTGGCGGTTCCACTGCACGGCGGTGTGCTCCGCCCAGAAGCGCGCCACGTCCAGCTGTTCGGGCGTGCGACTGACGCTGTCGATGCGACCGACGTCATAGACCTCTTCGAACGCTCGCGCGTACGCGCCGCTGCCGAGGCGTCGCGGGCCATGGGGGCGGAACCGATCCGCCGACGGCATGACGTAGGGCCGCACCTGCGCCATCTTCACGTCGACGGGGGGCGACGTGGCGGTCGGCTCCCAGACACCAGGTCCAGGTGGTGCCGGTTGATAGGTGACATTGAGGTCGAACCGATCGTTTGCCCGCAGAGCCAGCCACTGCATCGCGACCTTCGTGCCCACGTCGATCCCCTGCTCTTTCGGAAGACCCGCTGGCAGTGCGGATACGTAGGCGAGGTACTCCGCCGTCAGCGCGGGCTCCGAGGCGGGCACCCGCTGCCGGAGAACGTGATATGCCACCGCGGCGACGGCGGCGTCTGGTGACGCCGGACGATCCACCTCCACGCGCACGCGAAACGGACGGTACTCGCCTTCGATCGCCACGACCGCGTCGTACATGGCCGCGTGGACGAGTGCGAGCAGATACTCCGAGCTTGCGGGCGATCGCCCGGCGGTGATCACGTTTTGAGCCTTGAGGCTCCAATCGTTCACGGCATTCTGGGCTGCCGCGGGCCAACCCATGAGGACGCTCAGAAGCGCCACTCCCATCGACCGAGTCCACATCGTCATCACTCCTTCAACATGCGCCTGGACGGTGCACCGACTGCCGTGTCGGCAGCGATCGGCAATCTGTCGAAGCGCTCTGGCCTGGTAGACGACGGACGATCTCTGTGGATGCAGGCGTCACACACGCGCGCATGTGGACTCAGAATCAGTGTGCGAGGGGGCACCCGTGAGGAGGTCGCGTCCACTTCGACATTGCGTCGTCAACACAGTTGAGACGCTCCCACAGGTGGAGCACTACGCTGGGCCGAGCAGGATGGTCGCCCGCTGACGCTCGATCTGGTCCGGTGCGAGCTCCTCGAAGTAGCCGGCATGCCAGGCCACCCGACGATGCGTGTCGTCAGGACGGTCTTCGTCGAACGCTTACGTCCTGACGGAATCGGCGCTCCGACAGTCCACGCCAAGCGGGTAGAATTCGCCTGTGAGCAACGCTGAACCGCGTGTCGCGCTCGTCACGGGTGCCAATCGCGGGCTCGGATTCGAGACGAGTCGTCAGTTGCTGGAGAGAGGACTCACGGTCGTGTTGGCTGGACGAGACGAGGCAGCCCTCGAGCGCACGCGCCGTACCTTGGCTCAGTCCGAGCAGCGCGCAATGACCGTCCGGCTGGACGTCACCGATGTTCAAAGCGTCGTTGCAGCGCACCGGAGAGTGACTGAAAGCCTCGGTTCCGTTGACGTGCTTGTCAACAACGCGGCTGTGCTGTCGTTCGAGAACGACGATGTGCTCTCTATTCCACCGGACGCGTATCGAGACACGTTCGAAACGAATGTCTTCGGTGTGATTGAAGTCTGCCGTATGTTCGCGCCCGATATGGCGCGCGCCAGGTACGGCCGTATCGTCAACGTGTCGTCAGGCGCGGGGCAGCTGGCGACGATGTCCGCGTACGCGCCCGCGTACTCGATGTCAAAAGCAGCCCTGAATGCGTTCACGCGGATTCTTGCGCATTCGTATCGGGCCAGGGGAGTGTTGGTCAACGCCGTGGATCCAGGGTGGGTGCGCACGGACATGGGCGGTCCGTCGGCACCTCGATCGCCGCAGGAGGGCGCCGACACGATTGTGTGGCTGGCCACGCTGCCGGACGACGGGCCGACGGGTGGATTCTTCCGGGATCGCCGCGCCATCGAATGGTAGGTGTCGCGGCAGTAACGCCCCGAGCGGCCGGGGCCTCACCGGGGAGCGTCGCTGCTCGAGCGCGCCCGACTCTGTCGTCGTGGACCCGCTATGCCCGGTGGGCTTCGACGGCGGCCCCGACGCGCTCGACGCTGGCGAAGCCGCTCAGCTGCAGCCAAGCCGGGAAGGCGCGGACGAGCGCCCGAGGTCCATCGAGCTGGATCAGCCCGGCCCGGACCTGATCGGCCAACGGCACGTCGCCCATCCAGATGCGTATCAGCGTCCGAAGGTCCGCGCTGACCACGAGGTCCACCGGGAAGCCGGGATCCTTGAGACAGAGATCGATCTCCCGCCGGTCGAGCACGAGCCACCACGTCCTCGGGCATCGCATCGTGGCGGGCGCGCCGCGAAAGTCGAACCGGACGACGACCCGCCGGGGCGGCAAGGCGTCCACGTTCACGCGCCGGTGGATATCCCACATGAGCAGCCCCGCGTCCAGGTCTTCGCGGCCGATCTGGGCGCGGGCCCACCGCTGACCCCACTCGCCGAGGCGGTCGATGAGCGACCGCAGTTCCTCACCCGCGGCGGTGAGCTGGTACTCGCGTCCGCGACCTCGTGCTCTCGGGACGCTCCCCACGATGCCCGCGTCCTCGAGCTGTTCCAGGCGTCGGGTGAGGAGCGTGCGCGACATCAGTGGCACGCCGCGGTGGAGGTCGTTGAAGCGGCGACTGCCGCAGAGCAATTCACGGAGGACGAGCGGCGTCCATCGCTCGGCGACGATCTCGGCCGCCTTGGCGACCGGACAGAACTGGCCGTAACCCTTCATGACGCTCCGAGAGTAGTGAGCCGCGCCCGCCGCCGCAAGTCCATTTTTTGTTCTTTACCGGGGTGCCGGCGGGGGCCATCCTGCTACGGCACAGGAGGTGTGCCATGGCTTCTCCAAAGGCGCTCGAGACCGACCGTCGCGCCCCGACCGTGCTCGGTGATGCGGCACTCGCCGACCTCGCCCGAGAGTTTCGCGGCGAGCTGATCCGGCCCGGCGACCCGCAGTACGAGGGAGCCCGTCGCGTCTGGAATGGCGCGATCGACCGCCGTCCCGCGCTCGTCGCGCGCTGCACCGGCGTCGCCGATGTCCGGTCGGCGGTCCGGTTCGCGCGCGAGCGCGATCTCCTCGTGGCCCTGCGAGGCGGAGGCCATAACGTCGCCGGCACGGCGACGTGCGATGGCGGGATCGTCATCGATCTCTCTCCGATGAAGGGCGTGTGGGTCGATCCCGCTGCGCGCACGGCGCGTGCGCAGGCGGGGCTCCTCTGGGGCGAGTTCGACCGCGAGACTCAGGCCTTCGGGCTGGCGATGCCCGGCGGTATCGTGACCCACACCGGCCTCGCGGGCCTCACGCTCGGCGGGGGGCTCGGCTGGCTGATGCGCCGCCACGGGCTCACCATCGACAACCTGCTCTCGGCCGACGTGGTCACCGCCGACGGCGAGGTCGTGCGCGCCAGCGCGGAGGAGCACGCCGATCTCTTCTGGGGCCTCCGGGGTGGCGGCGGCAACTTCGGGGTGGTCACGTCGTTCGAGTATCGTCTGCATCCCGTGGGCCCCATCGTCCTGGCGGGCGTGATGCTCCATCCCGCGGCGAAGGCGCGCGAAGTACTCGGTTTCTACCGCGACTGCGTCGCGAGCGCGCCCGACGAGCTGACGACCATCGTGGTGCTGACGATGGCGCCACCGGCGCCGTTCCTCCCTCCGTCGGTCCATGGGCAGCCGGTCGTCATCATCGGGGCATGCTATGCGGGCCCGGTGGACGAGGGGGAGCGAGCGATCGCGCCGCTGCGTCGGTTCGGCGAGCCGCTGACCGATACGATCCGGCCGACGCCATACGTGCTCCACCAGGCGCTGCTCGACCCCGGCGTACCGCATGGCCTCGGGTATTACTGGAAATCGGAGTACGTGCCCGCGCTGAGCGATGCGCTCATCGCCACGCTGGCCGAGCACGCCTGGCGCGCCGCCACGCCGGAGTCCTATACGATCATCTTCCACATGGGCGGCGCGGTCGCGACAGGTGACGCGGAGGGATCGGCATTCGAGGACCGTCGCGCGGGCCATGCGGTGAACATCGACGCGGTGTGGTCGGAACCAGCCCGGGCTTCGGCGTGCACGGCATGGACCCGGAGCTTCTGGGAGGCGATTCGTCCGTACTCGACGGGCCGCGTCTACGTGAACTTCCTCGGCGAGGAAGGACAGGATCGCGTGCGGGAGGCCTATGGCGACGCGAAGTACGAGCGGCTGCGTGGGCTCAAGCGGAGGTACGACCCGACGAACGTGTTCCGCCTGAACCAGAACATCCGCCCATAGATCAAACAGAGTTGGCCGTGTCCGTTGCGGATCGGATCGCTGTCCCCGGCCAGCCCGGCCAGGCAATGGCGACCACCCGCGGCGCGGCCGTTCTTGTCGCACTGAAGTGACGTTGACAGCTTCTTCGGCAAGCTGCTGATCTCTCGGTTCCGTTGTAGTCCTCGAGCGTCAACGTGAGCGGCAGAAGGGAGATGAAATCCCTCGATGTCGCGTTGTCGTCGAGCGTGGCGGTGACGCGGGTGCGCGCCGGACTGGCGCTTGCACGGCGACGCAATCCTGCCTACCCTCCTGCTCGCCCCGTTTCGGGCGCGAGGCACGATGCCGCTCTGACGCGTGGCACTGTCCCGCGCCTCGGTAAGCCCCCAGACCAGGAGGATCGAATGGCGTTGTCCACTCTTTCGGTATCCCGCTCCCTGGGACGGCTCCTGATTCCTCTCCTCTGGTACGCGAGCGCCCCACCCGCGGTTTTCGCGCAGACGCCGGTGCCGCCAGGCTCCGGACCCGAGATGGGTGCGGAGGCGCTCCTCGCCGAACTCAACCCCAGAGGGGGAGCCGCACTCGTCGAAGCCTGGCACGGCGACGATCCCGAGGCAGTCACCGCCTTCTATACCGACGATGCCGTCTTCGTCGATGAGCGTGGAACGGTGTACCGAGGCAAGGCGGAGATTCTGAGCGGGTTCCTCCGAACGTGGGTTCCAGCGATTCGTCGGATCACGCCGACGATCGAACAGGTGGTCGGTGGACGAGAGCAGATGACGCTCGTCGGGGGATACACGGCCGACGTCGCCCGTGAAGACGGCTCGACCTACGACGCACAAGGCGTCTTCAGCAATACGTGGGTGCGCCAGCCAGATGGGTCCTGGAAGATCCGGGCCTCGCTCAACAGCGCGCCGTCTCCGGTGCAGGGCACCACACGCGTGACCCGGCGGACTCTGCCAGGGGAGACCGTACGCATCGTCCGCTTCAACGTGAGGCCGGACGGGCGCGAGTCGTTCGAGCGTTTTTTCTGGGAGAGTCTCCGACCCGCGGCGGCGAAACGTGCGGGCGTTCCGGTCGAGGATCTCGATCTCGGCGGCTTCCGCCTGCTGATCCCCTCGAAGCCGAACCCTCAGGGCTACTTCACCTATTACGTGCTCGTCGATCCCGCCGGCGGGCCGCTCGGTGCCGGTGAGGTCATGCGGGACATGGTTCGGGAGGCGTTCCCCGGCGAAGAGGGCCAGGAGCGCGTGCGGCGCTGGATGGAGAGCATGGTGCTCGCCGCCCCGTTCGCGCCGGTGGGAGAGGACTTCGTCGAAGCCGACCTGCGCGTTCCGCGTGCGTCGAATCAGGGCCGTAGGTAGATGGAGCGAGCGCGGAGGACGGAGTTTCTACGTCATCGCATGGCGACCTCACTAACCTGGGTTGAGTCACGGGCGAGCGCAGGAAGTGAATCATGGCTGCCGGCTCGAGACGCTGCTCTGGATCGGACGAACCCGGCGGACGAGAAGATCCTTCAGCAGGCGCCCACGCCGACCGCGTGGACCGGAAGATAGTCGCTCGCTTGGAGACAGTCAGCGCATGGCTGGAGCGCTATCAGGGCTACTCGCCCCCCGACGCGGAGCTGCGGTGGAGAAAACCATGCGCGGCTTACTGTCCGGGCTGCGGAGCCGCTAAGACGAACGCGTGAACCGCAGGCGGCTCCAGCCTTCGCGGGCATCTCAGGGACTGCCATGCCGACCTGACGACCGACCCGTTAGCATGGCCCTCACCGCGTCGGTCGCACTCCAACCTGGACCACAGGACCAGATCGCCAAAGGCTTGCGACAGCTCCTCCGGCATCACCTCACAGTGTCATCGGCCTGAGATTCTGACACCGTTCCTCACACGCGCCGTAACATCACTGCTCTACAACGTCACGTCTACCGATCCGCTCAGCTTCGCCGGTGTCGCGCCCGGGGCCACGCTCAGCCTGGCTTGTTTGCGGCGGGCGACACTAGCCGAAAGCCTGCACGCGCAGGGCGCCGCCTGCGGCTGGAGCCTGGGTGCCCTTGCCGGCGGCCTGGTGTACCCTCTCCTACTGGCGGCCAAACCGGCTGGTGTATGTAAGCCGAGCCGCATCGGACATCCGCGGAGGTTAGATTTGCGCGGGAGCGACTTGCACTCACGCGCCGAGTCTACAGGCATGAGCGCGGACCCAGAAGAGATCACCTTTCGGTCATGGAGGGTGCGCCCGCAGCTCCGGGAGATCGAGGGGCCGGCGGGGACGGTGCGGGTGAAA
>CAZDLW010000083.1:0-20276 GCA_964505975.1 uncultured Bifidobacteriaceae bacterium
ACGCGGCGCCTGCAGGCCCCGTCTTGGAGCCGATGATCAGGTCGATGTGCGCCACCTCGTTACCATCGCCAACCAGCGACTCGCCAACAAAGAAATCCACTGCCATGGATAGCTCTCCTACTCTGAAAGGACGCGCAGGTCGCGCCTGCACGCTAACCTACTTGCTCTTGCCGCGCGGGTGTACGCCCCGCGATTCCTGAACCAGCCCGCACCGAGCTCCCGTCGCTCGCGCGCGGATGTGCTCGAGACGGGGCCGACCGTCTGATCGTGGCGTGACGAACAGCAGAAAAATCCTTGCACGCCAGAGAGCCCGAGGAGTGTATCATCATGAGCGCCAAGGCGCGCTGACGCCTCGCAGGGTAGGTGTGCGGCCCGTCAGACCGCATGCGGGATTGGCCACCAGTGGGCCCCTTCAGCATTGATATGGACCGCACGGTAGCGGCGCCCCGATCGAACTCAACCGCCAGTTCTCTCCATCCGCCCGCACTGGGTACCGAGGAGCGCCACCTCGGCGCCGTGCTGGAATTCATGCGGTTGTTGTGGGCCATCAACCATGGGCTTGGCAAGACCTCACGCTTGATGCAGGCCAGGTTCGGAGTGACGGGCCAGCAGCGGTTGGTCATTCGCCTCGTCGGGGCGTTTCCTGGTCTGTCGGCGGGCGATCTCGCCCGTATCCTGCACATCCATCCAAGCACGCTCACCGGGATCCTTCAGCGACTCGCCACGCGCGGACTGATTCGTCGCTCTTCGCATCCTCACGACGCCCGGAGGCTGCAACTCGAGCTCACCGCGAGGGGCAAGCGGCTGATGGTACCGGCGATCGGGACCGTGGAAGCAGCCGTGAAACGAGCGCTCAGCCGTTTCTCGGACGAGAAGATCGAGCCGACGCGCCAGGTGCTCTCTGCCCTGTCCGAGGCACTCGGCTCACCGCATGTGAGACGAAACGGCAGGCGCTCCGGCCGATAGCCACGAGCGTCTCGTCTCCTTGCCGTCGGATTCGCCGCCGGCCGTCCGATCGGCTCGGGTAAGACTGCTCAGAAAGGCCCGGGGAGGATAATTGCAACCCATCATGAAGCGCATCATTCTGTTCGCTGCCGGCGCCCTCGTGGTGGGCGCCGTTGTCACCGCTCAGCGGTCGCAGACGGCACCTGACGGCGATTGGCCGATGTACAGCTACAACCTGGCCGGCACGCGATACTCGCCGCTGACCGAGATCACCACCAGGAACATCGGGCAGCTCGTCGAGGCCTGGTCTCTGCCTCTTACCCCGCCGTCCGGTGGACGAGGCGGTGGCGGCGGGCCCGCGGCCGCCGGCGGCGACGACCCCTTTGGCAATCCAGCCGGGAGCAATCCGCAGGTCACGCCCATCGTGATTGGCGGCGTCATGTATCTGCCCGCCCGCGGCAGCCAGATCCTGGCGCTCGAAGCCCACACGGGCTCGGAGATCTGGCGCCACCGGCTGCCGGATGGTGTCGTCACCTCGGCGCGCGGCGTGGCGTACTGGCCCGGTGATGCGAATACGGCTGCCCGAATTCTCCTGACTGCCGGCCCACGACTGGTCGCACTCGACGCAGCCACGGGTACTCCGGCAGCCGGTTTCGGTGAACACGGGATGGTGGACATCGCGGTACCGTGGAACGGCGTCCCGACCATCTACCGCAACGTCGCGATCCTTGGCGCGACCGTCGGCGAGGTCCCCAACGGGCCTCCGGGCAACACCCGTGCATTCGATGTTCGTACCGGCGCGAAGCTGTGGGAGTTCCACACGGTCGCACAGCCAGGCCATGTGGGGCACGACACCTGGTTGGACGACGGGTGGCGCGGCCGATCCGGTGTGAACGTGTGGGCCTGGTACATGACGGTTGACGAGGAGCGGGGACTCCTCTACATGCCGGTGGCGGGACCCGCGGCCAATTACTGGGGGGGCGATCGTCCCGGTGACAATCTGTTCGCCAATTCGCTGGTCGCCGTGGAAGCCGAGACAGGTAAATACGTGTGGCACTTCCAGAAAGTGCGTCACGACCTGTGGGACGCGGACTACCCCGCTCCGCCAACGCTCGTGGACATCGTCCACGAGGGAGAGCGGATTCCCGCCCTCGCGTCGATTGGAAAGACCGGGTGGATGTTCATCCTGAATCGCGTGACCGGGGAGTCGGTGTTCGGCATCGAGGATCGACCCGTCCCGAAAGGCGATGTGCCCGGTGAATGGTATTCGCCCACGCAGCCGTTTCCGGTGAAGCCCGCTGAACCATTCTCTCGAGTCTCGTTCGACAAGGAACGTGATTTCGTGCGCCCCGAAGACACCTCGGCCCAGCATGTCGCCGCATGCGAAGATCTCTGGCAGCGCAGCGGCGGCTTCTACAACGCCGGACCCTTCACGCCGTTCCTCTTCAAGGACGAGGACGCGCCGCCGCGCAGCACGATTCAGCTTCCCGGCGGCACAGGTGGCGTGAACTGGGGCGGCCTAGCGGCCGATCCCACCACCGGCTACGTCTTCATGAACGCGCGGGACACCTCTCTGGTCGGCTGGATTGAACGACGAAGGCCAGGGTTGAATTACGGCCGCGGCACCGAGGGCTCCACCCAACCCTACGATCGCGGCAGCGTGGACGGCCCCGGACCGTACTTCACGTTCAGTGCCCCGCTTCGGGACGAGAACGGTCGCACGGTTGCCAACCTGCCCTGCCATCGCCCGCCCTGGAGCCGACTGGTCGCGGTGGACACCAACACGGGCGAGGTTGCCTGGCAGACGACGCTCGGGATTACGGAAGCGCTCCCGGAGGGCAAACAGTTGACGGGTGGCAGCGGCAGCGCGGGCCCAACGGCAACTGCGGGCGGGCTCGTGTTCGTGGGGGCGACCAACGATCGTCGCTTCCGGGCGTTCGACGCGGCAACGGGCGAGGAATTATGGGCCACGCGGCTTGCCGCGACGGTCAACGCGAACCCGATGACGTACCGAGGTCGCGACGGGAAGCAGTACGTCGCGCTGGTGGCGACGAACACGCTCGTGGCGTTCGCGCTGCCCTGAGACGCCACGGCGTCGCTCCGGTGGCCGATGTCGCCGAAATGGATCCGGCCGGACGTTCTCCGAGGCGAACGCGGACACCACGCGCTGGTCCGTCGGCCCTGCGGTGACGCCAGTCGACTCTCTCTCTGAGGCCCATGCGCATTCGTCGCTTGTGGCTGGTTTCCGCGTGGGCAGTCCGGCGTCACGCGCAAGTCCAACCTCGGCCGACCCAGCTGAGGGCTCTGTCTTTTTGTCCCTCGACGGTCGCCTTACTCCGACAAAGACGAGGAGTACAAAGACGAGGAGTAATGCCCCGCCGAGTATCCCCGCCGAGCCCAGCGGTGCATTTCGCGCGACCGTTCACGACCATTTATGGTTGCATTAGGAGAGCTGCTCGATCCATGATTTTGACTCCCTGGTGAGGTTTCAGTGGATCTCGAGTCCCTCAGAACGGATTCCATTCAGAAGCTGAATATTTTCGTATCAGCACCTGGCATCACATCTTCCCTGTTCGACACGGCAAGAGAAACCGTTGTTACCAACGGACATCTCATAGCACAGCAAACCCACCTTCTGAGGAGACACAACACATGTGCGCACGAATCAGTGCGTTCCTGGTGGCCATTGCGGTGGCTGCCGCGGGCGTTGCCATCGCCCAGGAGACGACCGGCACCATCGCGGGCCGCGTCGTCGATGCGCAAGGATTAGCGGTCCCCGGCGTTACGGTGACCGTCACCGGCCCCCAGGCGCCACGGACGGTTGTTACTGACGGCGCGGGCCGATTCTCGGTGCCGTTCCTCGTTCCCGGCACTTATGCAGTGCGTGCCGAGCTGCAGGGCTTCCGCACTCTCGAACAACGCGATGTCAATCTGAGCCTCGGTCAGACCATCAGCCTCACCTTCGAGATGCAGGTTGGGGGTCTCGCGGAGGTCGTCAACGTGGAAGGCGCCTCACCGCTCATCGACACACAATCCACGACAACCGGCGCGGTGCTGAGCAGCGAGCTCCTCGCTCGCATCCCGGTCGGGCGACGCGTGACCGACGCGTTGTACGTCGCACCCGGTGTCTCGAGCGGGGGCTCGGTCGGGCGGGCCAACCCGTCGTTTGCCGGCGGGTCGGGTCTCGACAATCTGTATGTCATCGACGGCGTCAATGTCAGTAACGCCGGGTATGGCGGAATCGGGTCCTACTCGATTGTCTTTGGATCACTGGGCACGGCAACCCCGTTCGACTTCGCACAGGAAATCCAGGTCAAGACCGGCGGCTACGAGGCGCAGTTCGGGCAGTCGATGGGCGGAGTGGTCAACATCGTCACCAAGAGCGGGACGAACCGGATTCGCGGCTCGGTGTTCGGGTATACGAGGGCGGACGCGCTCGAAGCCGGGTGGCGCACGGTGCAAACGGCGAATGGCACGGTGAACACCGTCGGGTCGCAGACACATGATGCCGGCATCGAGGGTGGCTTCCCTGTCGTCCGCAACCGTCTGTTCGTCTTCGGCGCCATCAACCCGGCGTGGGAAACGCGCACATTCGTCGCACCGGATGGCTTCCCTCTTCAGTCGCTGGGCAATGTGGATCGGGAGCGGCGCCTGTTCTCGTACTCGGCGAAGGGCACGTATCAGATTGCACCGGCTCATCGCATCGACGCGTCGTTCTTCGGCGATCCGTCCGTCGGCCGGAACGGGCCGCAGCGCACGAACGCGCTGCTGCGCACGAACACCTCGGGGTTCAGCGAGATCGACTACGGCGGCCACAATCAGACCTTGCGGTACGACGGGGTGTTTGGCAGCAACTGGTTGGTCGAAACCTCATTCGCGCGAGCGAAGAACATCATCGAAGAAAGACCCTCGATGGACGAGTGGAACGTTCGCGATACCCGGGTCGTGCCCAACATCATCACCGGCGGCATCGGGTTCTACGAGGCGGGCAACGACGGCGAGAACCGTCAGTACACGATCAAGTCCACGCACGTGCTCGCCGGACATCAGGTGAAGTATGGCTTCCTGTACGAGGATCTGACCTACTCCCAGATTCAAATGCGCACAGGACCCCCCATCACCGGGCCCGACGGTCGTCAGACCGCGAGCGGAGCCTCCGTGACAATCCTGCCCGATGCAGCGTTCGGGCAGATCTATCGAGTGACCCGCGCGCTGTACAACAGCGAACGCAACACGCGCCAGGACTACTACAGCTTCTTCGTCCAGGACTCCTGGAATGCCACCGACCGCTTGACGATCAATGCGGGAATCCGTTACGACCAGCAGCGTCTCATCGGCGGCTTTTCCCAACTGCCGCTCATCGACGGCGGGTTCGTCGACTCGTTCTCGCTGAAGAACAACTGGGCGCCGCGGATTGGCGTCGTCTACGACGTGCTCGGGAACGGACGGTCACGGCTGTACGGGAATTACGGACGCTTCTTCGCGCGCCTGCCGAACGATCTGGCCGCACGCGTCCTCTCGGCGGACGAGGCGATCACGCGGGGGGACTATTTCGATGCCGGCCTGACGCAACCGGTCCCGAACGGGGTGCTGGCCGCAGGCGTCACGCAGCACTTCATTGCGCCCGGCCGCAGCGACATCGCGTCCGACCAGATCGATCCGGATTCCAAGCTGTCGTACAAGGACGAATTCGTACTGGGCTTCGAGTACGAAGCGTTCGGGAACACCAGCCTGGGCATCCGGTACATGCACCGAAACATCGGGCGGGCGATCGAGGACATTGCGCCGTATCCAATGGTGTCGTGTGAGCTCGGTGTGGAAGGCGCGTGCAACTTCGACACGTACATCCTCACCAATCCGAGCGCGCAGAACAGCAATCGCCTGCTCCGGCTTCTCGCCCCGGAGCTGCAGGGCCAGGGGATCTCTTTCGAGGATCCCGTTCACAAGTACAACGCCGTTGAACTGACGATGAATCGCCGGTTCTCGGACAACTGGTCGCTCATGTCGTCCTACCGCTGGTCGCGGCTGCACGGCACGTTCGAGGGATTCTTCCGCGAGGACAACGGGCAGTCCGACCCGGGCCTCACGTCCCTCTACGATTTCCCCACCGCCGACCCGACCTATGTGGCGCTTGGCACGCCGTTCGGGTACTCGGGCGACATTCGGTACTTGGGTGAGGCGGGCAAAGGGCCGCTTCCCCTCGACCGGCCGCATCAGCTCAAGGTCTTCGGCAACTACGCGTTCGACATGGGAGTCAGCGTCGGCGTCGGGTTTACCGGGACCTCCGGCAAACCGTTGACAGCGTTCGCCGCCAACCCCATGTATCAGAACGGGGGGGAAATTCCGCTCACGCCGCGCGGTGCGGGATTCGAGACGGTGGACGGCTTCCGGACGCGCACACCGGCCGAGTGGACCGTGGACGTGCAGGCGTCGTATGTAGTGAACCTGGCGGGCACGCGCCGCGTCACGCTCATCGCGGACGCGTTCAACCTGTTCGATATCCGGCGCCCGATTGACTACAACTCGTATGCGGACATCGGCTTCGGCACACCGAATCCGGACTTCGGCACTATCTCCTCTGGCAACTTAGCCGGGCAGATGTATCAACCACCGTTCGCCCTCAGGCTGGGCGCCCGGTTCGAGTTCTAACGTCGACGGGCTTGGGCCCGGCTGAAAAGCCGGCCCCCACGACCTGAGTCAGCCATCGTTCGCACGGGGGGGGCCACGTTCGTATGGCCCGCGGAGCCGCTGAAAACAACGCGCGCGATGACGTTGAAACGTAGAAACTCCAGGGCCGAGCCCCGCTTCGCGGGGCTCGGCTCACGGCTCGAATCGTCCCGCCCCGAGATCCCCATACCCGGGGACGCAATGGCGGTGCGCATCACGATCATCGGCTTCATCGTCTCCGTGCTGTTCGCCGTTTCCCCAGTAGCGGCGCAGGCGCTGCTCGCGGCCGATCAGGATAGACGTGAGGCGCTCCGCTTCTACCAGACCGGCCAGGAGTTGATGTCGGCGGAGCGATTCGAAGAGGCCGCGGAGGCCTTCCGGCGTTCAATTGAAAAGGATCGACTCCTCACGCCTTCCCACTACGGGCTCGGACAGGCCTATATGGCATTACGCCGGTACACCAGCGCTGCCATCGCCTTTCGCGACTGTCTCGAGGCACACCGGACGCTGCACGGCCTGGCGGAGAGCGGCCGCGTGGAGCTGGAACGACAACGCGACGAGGAAATTCGTGAACTGAGTGACACCATCCGCAGGCTCAGGAGCGTACCGAATTCGAACCTGCGCACGGCGCGCCTGGAAGCGCGTATCGAAGAGCTGCAGCGGCGACGGACATCGAACACGGGTGGATTCGTCGCTCCGCCGGACGTGTTGCTCGCATTGGGTAGCGCTTACTTTCGCAACGAACGGCTCGATGAGGCCGAGGAGCACTGGCGAACCGCGATTGCCGCGAACCCCCGGTTCGGCGAGGCCCACAACAATCTTGCAGCACTCTACGCGATGACCGGACGCCGCGCCGACGCTGAGGCGGCCGTCCGCGCTGCCGAACGTGCCGGCTTCAGGGTGCACCCTCAATTGAAGGACGACATCCGCCAGTTGCCACGCTGACACCACGACCCGCTGCCCCCGTTTCGTCACGATTCATGGCGCCCCTCTGACTCGTGATTGAAGCCCCAACCCGGCAAACAACTCATCCAAATCCACCAGTCGAATCCAATGATCCGGAGAACTGAACCAACGGTCTGAATTTGCGGAGGCGCTTCGCAGAAGCACATCCGTATATGACCTTCGTTTGTTGCCACTTGCGCAGGACATCGAATGGCACGACTCTTTCACATCATCGATCTGTTTGTTCTGTTGACCGAGAAGGCTGCTTCGACCTCATCATTGTCGCGGCCCTTCGTCACAATGTGTTCGGTCGGGCTGAATCGCGGACCTGGAGTGGTCAAAGAGACGAGTGTCTCGCATCGAGTCGCGGACCCTCGCATGGCCAAGGAGACGACATGAAGTACGCGCGCATCAGCGCCCCGCTGGTTCTCGTATTCGTCGCGGCATTGGCGCTGCCCTCTCTTGTTCACGCACAGGGTGTGCAGACCGGCGTGCTGTCGGGGATCGTGAAGGATCCTGATGGCCTTCCGGTACCCGGAGCGACGGTCACGGTGAATTCGCCTGCACTGCAGGGCGAACGGTTCGTGGTAACCGATCAAACCGGTGCTTACATCATCCGCGGTCTGCCGCCGGGCACGTATACCGTGCGCGTCGATCTGGGCGGGACTGCGGAGGTCGAAGACAGCGTGGTCGTGCCGCTTGGTGGGACGGCACGGCTCGACCTGACACTGCAACTGGCCGGTGTCCAGGAACTGGTCACGGTTGTCGCGGACCTGACGCCACCGGCACTGGCCGTGACACAGCGGTCCACCAATCTCACTGCCGACATGATTCAGGCGCTGCCAATCGGGCGCACGCCGTTTCTCATCGCGGAACTGGCGCCCGGTCTGAACAGCGGTGACGCGGCGCCCAACGTCGGCCAGGTGCGCATCGGGGGCGCGTTCGCCTACGACAGCATCTATCTGATCGACGGCGTCGACACGAACGACAACCTGTTCGGCAGCTCCAACAACCTGTTCATCGAGGATGCCATTCTCGAGACGCAGGTGGTCACTGGCGGCGCGTCGGCCGAATACGGCCGGTTTGGCGGCGGCCTCGTCAACGTGATCACGCGGAGCGGCGGTAACGACTTCAGCGGCTCGTTCCGGACGAACGTGTCCCGGCCGAACTGGTCGAAGCGCACCCCGTTCGAGCGCAACGCCGGCCAGACGCGCAGCGACGTGCTATCCAAGAACTTCGAGGTCACGGTGGGCGGGCCCGTCGTGCGCGATCGGTTGTGGTTCTTCAACGCCGACCGGTTCGAGAACTCCGTCACCGCCCGGACCGTCAACAAGCTCGGCGCCACGTACGATAATGGAACGGACAACAAACGGGTCGAAATCAAGCTGACGGGCCGGGCCGGGCTCGCGCAGACGCTCAGCGGCACCTACTTGAACAACTCGACGACCCAGACGAATCAGCCGAGCATCAACGCCGACCTCCCGATCGACCTCAACGTCATCCTGCCGGAGCGCCAGCTGCCCAACAATCTCTGGGTGGCCAACTGGAACGGCGTGCTCACCGAGCGAGTGTTCGGCACGTTCCAGTGGTCGCGGAAGGAGTTCGGCTTCCGCAACGCCGGCAGCTCGTTCACGGACATCGTCGATTCGCCGTTCCTGGCACGCGGGTTGTTGTCTGGCACGACGAACTTCGACCAGTACAACGCTCCGTACTTCTCGGCCGACGACCCCGAGAACCGCAACAACCGGCAGTTTGCGGGCAGCCTCTCGTACTTCGCCTCGAGTCAGCGGTACGGGAACCACGACCTCAAGGGCGGCGTCGAACACTTCACGTCGAATCGCGACGGCGGCAACTCGCAGTCGTCCACCGGCTATGTGTTCAGGACCGATTACCTGGTCGGGGCCGACGGGCTGCCGGTTCGTGATGCCGCCGGACGGCCGATCCCGGTGTGGGGCGGCAACGCGGCAGCGCCGGGCAGCGCGAACACGCGCATCGAACAGTGGCTGGCTGTCCCTGGAGCGACTCTGAACATCAAAACGCTGTCACTGTATGTACAGGACCGGTGGACGGCCGCCAATCGCGTGACCGTCGATCTGGGCCTGCGGTACGAGAACGTCCGCTCGAACGCCACGGGCGACATCGCTGGCGCCGATACCGACAACTGGATGCCGCGCCTCGGCCTGAGCTTCGATGTCGAGGGAACCGGACGTACGATCGCGCAGGTGACCTACGGTCGATACTCGGGACGATTCACCGAGCGCGCGTTCGGCCGCAACACCAACGTCGGCACGCCGAGCCGCGTGGATCTCGCGTACGTCGGTCCCAACGGACAAGGGCGTGATTTCGCCCCGGCGTTCGATCTGGCCAACAACTATGTCACCGTGGGCGGGAACTTCCCGACGGCCAATGTGTTCTTCGCGGACGGCCTGAACACGCCGAACACCGACGAAGTCACGGTGTCGCTGGGCCATCAGCTCACGCGCACGGGCTACGTGCGCGGCGTCTACTCGTGGCGCCGTGCGCGCGGGTTCATCGACGAATTCATCGACGATCCGACCGCGGACGGGAAGGTCACCGTGATCCGCGACGGCTTTTCTTTCGGGACCTTCGACCGTGTCGAGTGGAGGAACGCTGACAACTTTCTCCGGCGCGACTACCAGGCGCTCATGTTCGAATCGCGCGTCCAGGTACTGAACCGGTTTCCCGTCGAAGGCAGCTGGACGATCGAGCTGAAGAACCATGGGAACTTCGAGGGAGAAGCGGGGAACCAGCCGGGGAATGGTTCCGTCTACGGCGATCGCCCCGAGTTCTTCAATGAGGCCCGGTACTACCCGTACGGCCGGCTGAGCGGGTTCCAGCGGCACAAGGTCCGGATCTGGTCGACCTACAACCAGACGCTGGGTCGCGCCGGCAGCATCGATATCTCGCCGATCGTTCGTATCAACTCGGGGCTCACCTACAGCCTCTCGGCGACCGGTGTGCCGCTGTCGGCGACGCAGCTCGCAAGCAACCCCGGGTACGCGAGGCCTACGGAATCCACCTATACGCTGTTCTTCGACGAGCGCGGCTCGGAAAGCTTCAACGGCTTCGGGCTGCTCGACCTGTCGCTCCGGTACGGCATCCCGGTATGGCGCAGTGCACAACCGTGGATCCAGGGGCAGATCTACAACGTGCTCGACAACCAGAAGCTGATCATGTGGAATACGACCGTCCAGCGCGACATGAACAGCCAGCTCGACGAACTGGGTCAGCCCACGGCGTACACCCGCGGCGCCAACTTCGGTAATCCGACGTCCGCCGCGCACTACCCGCGGTGGTCGTCAGGCGAGACAGGGGGCCGTACGTTCCGGCTCGCGATGGGCTTCAGGTTCTAACAGAAGGTCGAGCGGCAAATCAGAGAGTCGGAGTCCAGGGCGCGCTCGCGGTAGTCGCGGGCGCGCCCTTGCTGTTCAGCCCCTTCGCCGATTCCCGCGGCGTGCCATCACTCGGCAGCAGGAGCGAGGCACAGTTCGCGGAGGGCATATCCGCCGGTCACCCGACGCTGCTCCTCGGCGTGTACACCGGTCCCGCGGGCCGGGGCCGCGACTTCGCGGCTGGGTTCAACCAGCCAACGACCAGGTTGTACCGCTACGCGTCGATTTGCGCACGCTGCAGCTTCCCGCTGAAATCCACGTAGATGGACTTCCACTCCGAGAACACGTCCAGAGCAGCCGTCCCGGCCTCGCGATGGCCGTTGCCCGTGGCCTTCGTGCCGCCGAACGGCAAGTGGACCTCGGCGCCAATCGTCGGAGCGTTCACGTAGAAGATGCCCGTGTACAGGTCCCGCATCGCGGCAAACGCCGCATTGACGTCGCGGGTGTAGATCGACGCGGACAGCCCATAGCTGACGTTGTTGCCGATCTCGATGGCCTCCTCGAGCGATCGACAACGCATCACCGACACGACCGGTCCGAAGATCTCCTCCTGTGCGATTCGCATGCGCGGATCGACGTGCGCGAAAATCGTCGGCTCGTGGAACCATCCCTGCGCGTGCTCGCCCTCACTCAACCGGTGCCCGCCCGTGACGAGTCTCGCCCCCTCGCGCGTACCTATCTCGACGTAGCGCATGACCGTCTCCAGCTGACTCTGGCTGACCAGCGGCCCCATCCGCGTGCGCGAATCCAGCCCGTTCCCCACCTGCAGCGCCGCCGCGCGCGCGGCAAACTCCGCCAGGAATGCGTCATGGAGCTTCTCGTGCACCACGACGCGGCTCGCCGCCGTACACCGCTGCCCAGTCGTGCCGAAGCCACCCCAGAGACATCCCTCGACCGCCAACTCGATCTGGGCATCGTCCATCACCATGATGATGTTCTTCCCGCCCATTTCGAGGTGCACTTTCTTGAAGCCGGGCGCCGCGCACACGTTCACCACCCGACCCACCGCCGTGGAGCCGGTGAAGGACACCACCTTCACAGCCTCGTGCGTCGAGAGCACCGTGCCAACGTCCGCCCCGCCGGTCACCAGGTTCACGACGCCCGCAGGGATTCCGGCATCGTGAAGCACCTGGACGAAGTGCACGGCCGAGAGCGGCGTGAGCGTGGCCGGCTTGAAGACAACGGTATTGCCGCAGACGAGGGCGGGCGCGATCTTCCACGAGGGAATGGCCATGGGAAAGTTCCACGGCGTGATCACGCCACACACGCCAAGCGGCTGCCGTACTGACATGGCGAACTTGTCCCGCAGCTCCGATGGAACCGTCTGCCCGTACAGGCGCCGCCCCTCTCCCGCCATGAAGAAGGTCATGTCGATGGCCTCCTGGACATCGCCACGCGTCTCCTCCAGCACCTTGCCCATTTCGCGCGTCATGTCGCGCGCGATCGTCTCTTTGCGCTCCACGAGCAACCGCCCAACCGTAAACAGCATCTCCGCGCGGCGGGGCGCTGGCACGAGCCGCCATGACTCGTACGCACGCGCCGCAGCGGCCACCGCGGCCGTCGCATCTTCCTCGGTTGACTTCTGGAACCGGCCAATCAGATCGTCCTGATCCGCCGGGTTGCGATTCTCGAACGTTCGACCGGACCGTGACGCGGTCCACTGTCCGTCGATGAAATTGCGGTACACGAGAGCTTCAGCGGGTGGCGGAGTCGTCATGTCTGCACAGGGTACACCCGTGCCCTGCTCCGCGAGGCCCGCCGTCGTGCCCTGCGAACGCTCTACTCGTGCATCCAGAATCGAGCATGCTCATCGTCGTCATGGATGACCTGGAACACCTGCGGCAGGACGTGCGAAATCCCGCACTCGTTCCCACCGTCCAGGTTCGCGAAGCGGGCAAAGCCAATACTGGCGGCAGTGAAGCGGAGCCACTCCGGCCTTATGAGTCTCGGCGGTTTGAGTCGAAGCTGCACTGCCGGCCCGGCACGCCCCCGTCTGCTCATCGTACAGACGTCCTCTTGTCGACCGGGTAGCAACCGTTCGTCAGACTCGGCAGGGAAGAAAGGCAGGAATCTCCACGGCGCGGGAGCGTCACGCTGCCCCTGTGGGATTTCTCCCACAAGCGACCTGAAATCAACGAGTTCAGGCGGAAGGCGCGAGGCTGTGGACGCATCAGCCGCGATGGAGGACACTGCCGGGATGCGCAAGGAGAAGATCCAGATTTCGGCCAAAAACAAGAAGACGCCGTGGCACGGATCCTGAAGTGTCTATGCGCAGGAAGGTGGGTTCTAATGCTGATGCCGAACACCAACCATGTGGCGCCAACACCCGTTCAGAAAGTTGTTGTCGTGAACGGCAACAGCGAAGTGCTTGGCATGCTGGAGTCGGTCCTCGACGAAGGCCGCTATGACATGGTGTTCGTGGAACATGGCACGCGTGCCTACTCACAGATTCGCCAGGTCCTGCCGAACCTCGTGATTCTGTGCACGCGCATCGAGGAACTGGATGGCTTCCAACTGCTCTCGATGTTGAAGCTCGATCCTCTCACACGGCACATTCCGGTACTCACGTACACAACGGAGTTCGAGGGACAGCCATTCGACGATGCCGTGGCACGGCTGGGGGAGGACGAAGGAAGCGTGCTGTCCCCGCCGCCGGCGTTTCGGATGAATTGATCCAGCGGCTCAGGAGGAGTTGGGGACCGCGATGACACGGCAGCAACGAAGCAGCGAGCGCATCGCCCTTCTCGGGTCACCACCGGGCGAGGTCATGGTCTTCCAACCGATGGTCATGACCGAGATCGGCCGTGGCGGTGCCACGGTCGAAACACGAGTCCCGCTTCTCCTGAACTCGCTGCACACCGTGCGTGTGACGCTGGGCGACACCTGCGTCGTGCTGCAGTGCCGGGTCGTGCACTCGTCCGTGGCGGATCTCGATCGGGACACAGTTGTCTTTCGTTCCGGTCTGGAGTTCGTGGACCCTGCGGAACGGGTGTCAGCGGTGATCGTGGACTACGTGGAGTCCGTCAAGGCAGGCCGAGCGGCGGTTGCTCTCTGACGATCCTCAGATGTTCGAGATAGTCGCCTGACTCGATTCGTTCCGCGCGTCCCAGCGGCGCATTGTAGAAATACGTCCACGCCTCGACAACCTCACCGGTCTGCATCGTGACGGATGTCAGTTTCCGCGTGTAGAGGCCGATTTCCGGATCTTCCGGGCGGTAGCCTTCTGCCTCGTCCAAGGCTTCGAGCACAATCGTGGGATGGCGCATCTCGTAGACTTCCCCGCGAACCCAGCCATCGCTTGCCGGCACTGCCGCTGGATAGATGCCGAGATCGAACAGGACCGCCCTGATGGCCCCTCGCCCCCGGAAGTTGAGATGCTCGTCGATACGGAGCCGCCCCGTTCCGTTGAACGGCGTCATGAGCGTCCCGTAGAAAAAGACCAGTGTAGTCATGCCTCGAGCGCGGGAATCACCGTGACCGCACAACCCAGACGCGGGCTGTTGCGGTACATACTGCTCCTGTTACGCCTGAGGGGACCGCGACGTTTACGAGGGTCACGCAACCGCACCGCCACCGGGGCCCGCTGGAAGCGTGAACAGCTGTACGGTGAGTCAGTAGTTGAGCTTAGATGACTGCCATTAGCGCCTCGTTAGCTATGGACGAGGCAGCGGGCCGGCATCTGCTTGTCGCTGGCGAGCCATGGCGCCAAGAGCGTCGAGCATCGGGAGTGATACGGTGAATCCCAGCGATACGGTCGCGCCCTGGCCGTCGAGCTGAATGGAACTCAAGAGATCTGCAAGCTCCGCGCTGTCCCGGACCTGCATCCGCGCAAGAGCGACAAAACCGCGGATGACATCCTGCAGATCCTGTGCGGCTGTTTCGTCCCGCGTTTCGGCACGAAGGGTTGCGCGAATGCCTCCGTTGACGTACCCGCGCGCGGACAACCAGCTGATGGCTGGCAGATGGTTGGCCAGATCCGGCGACAGGGCGCCGGCACCAGAGAGCAACCAATCGAATCGGGCAACGGCCCAGGCGTCCCCATCGCCCACGTCGCGGACCAGACGCATCACGTCCGCATTGGCCCTCAGGCTCGCCGTCGAACCGGCCCTCGTGTCGAGTGCGCGGCGAACGCCATCCGGACTCCCGATCGCGAGGAGTCCGGGCTCCACGAACGCGATTCCGATGTTCATGCCGGGATGCGTCACGAGCCGCGTCGCCCGATATTCCTGCACGCTGCCACCCTGCTCCCTGACGAACCCTTCGATCCGCACCTGATCGAAGCGCCCCCGAACCAGCACGAGCGCTCGATCCGGCTCGATCTCGCCGTCGGACAGGGCTGCCACCACGTGATCCACGTCGGTCTCGAGGTTGATCCCGGTCTCGGCCTCGAACCGGCTCGTCGCGTCGTCCGGCTGCAGGTGCCGGAGCCGCTGACGCGCCTGGGAGTCCATCACGTCGCGCACGTCGGCAAAGGCGACCAGCCGCGTATCCTGGGGCAGAAACGCCAACTCGGCCGGGCCATCCGACCCTAGGAGGGCGAAGTTCTGAAACCCTCCCATGTACGAGGCAATCAACCCCGTGCCCAGCCCGACAACCAGGACTCCTGCACCGACGAGCAGAAACAGGCGAGTTCGCTTGGTCATAGTCCGACGCTCACGATGATTATACGAGCGGCGTTGAGGACGAGTTCCTGACCTGGGCTATTGCTCCAGGACGTACTCCTTCTGTTCCACGGCGCGCATTGCCAGGAACAGCGACACGGCCAGGATGGCGAAGAGCGAGAGCAGACTCACCGCCATCGAGGGGGTTTCCCTGAACACGGCCTGGAAGAGCGACACGAGCGTCACTCCGTCGGAGGGCGACGCGTGCGGAACGAGCGCCTGCAGGTAGTAGGCCACCGTGAAACGCCTGACGTAACCGGGCATCAGCAGCGCCACCTGCTCCCAGCCGAACGCGAACACCAGGCCCACCAGCAGCGGCCGCCGCATCACGGCGCCAACGAGCGCAAAGAGCGCTCCGTACACCGCCAGGCCGAGCGCCAGGATGCCCAGATCCGCCACCAGCCACCGGAAGCTCGCGGACATCTCGGCAAACGGCACGATGACGAAGTAGGCGATCACGACCGAGGGCAGTACTACTAGCGTGGTGCAGACAAGGTACGCGAGATATTTCCCAGCGAGGACCGAGCCCCGCGAAACCGGCCGCGTGAACAGGTAGGTGATGGTCTTGTCCTCGACTTCATCGGCAATGAGTGCCGTCCCATAGAAGACCCCGAGCACGGGCACGATGAAGCGCAGGTACAGCACCCAAATCATCATGCCGAACACCCCGGCCGCGCCGACGCCCGCGCCGTCGATCCTCAGCGTTCCCTGCGCGTACATCACATGCGCCACCACGGCCAGCAGCACCGGGGCCGCTACGATGAGCCCCATGAATATGGTGCGGCGCGACCACAGCATCTCGCCAATCGACAGCTCGAAGACGCGTCTGGCGCCGGACAGGAACGAAAGCCGTGGCGGCTGCGCGGCCGGAACCTCGACGACGGCGCGTTCCCCGGTTCCTGTCATTGCTTCACCAGATACGTGAAGACGGCCTGCAGGTTGTCATCGGGAGATGTCACCTCATGAATGGCACCGGCCTCCCCGGTTGCCGCCAGTTCCGTGAGCCTTGCATAGAATGCGTCCGGCCGCGCCGTCTCCACGATCACCGCTCCCGGCTCGAACCGCAGGCTGATTACGTCGTCGTCTGCGAGCAGGCGGCCGGCCAGGGTCCGCGGATGCTCCGCACGAACGAATACCGAATGCGGGTGCTCGTCGATGAGATCGCGGATCTGATGAACATTGCCCTCCGCGAGGATACGTCCGTTGTGGATCAGGAGGATGTTCGAGGTCATGGACTCGACCTCGTGCAGGATGTGGCTGGACACGAGGACGCTCTTGCCGGCCCGAGCCAGTTCCTTGACGAGACGGATCGTCCGCCGCCGCATCAGGGGGTCCATGCCACTGAGCGGCTCGTCGAGAATGAGCAGTTCAGGATCGTGCGCCAACGCCTGCGCCAGCTTGACGCGCTGCCGCATGCCCTTGCTGTAGGCGCCAATGCGCTTGTCCGCCACATCCAGCAGATCCACGGCGCCGAGCGCGCGGCGCGCCGCCGCCGTCGCCGCGGCAGGATCGAATCCGTTCAGGCTCACGAGGGAGGTGACCCACTCGAGCCCGGTCATGCGATCGTAGAACGCGTCCTGATCCGGACAGAATCCGATGCGCGCGAACAGCCCGGTGTTTCCCCAGATCCGCTCCCCCAACACACGCACGTCACCCTTGCTCGGCTTCAGCTGCCCGGTGACCAGCTTCATGAACGTGGACTTTCCCGCACCGTTCGGACCGAGCAGACCGGTGATACCAGTGGGCACGGACACGGTTACGTCGTTCAGGCCCGACACCTGGCCGTACCACTTCGACAGATGGCTGGTCTGAATGATCAACCCCGACTCCCCAGCACCTCAGCTCCTCAGACCACCTCGACGGCTCGGATCCGCCGCTCGAGCACCAGGACGGATATCCCCACGAGCACGGCCACGCCGGCTACCGCCACGAATACCGGTACTGCGGGAGCGCCCGGGATACGAAAGACGGCATCGGCAATCACGTCCAGCGTCTCTCCGGGAGAAACCAGTACCCACGTCCGGCTGCCGGTCATCGCACGCAGCGCCTGGTACATGGCGGCAGTGAAGAAGATGATGCCGGCATAGAGGATGGCGACGAACCGAGCGCTCCTCGACAACGACGAGAGCGCCAGGACGGCAAACGCCGAGAGCAGCACCCAGATCGCCGAATAGAGCGTAATAGCCGGGAACAGAAACAGGTGGTCCCGCAGGAAGGCCGTATCGCCGGCAAACATCATCTGCAGCAGCAGCAAGAGGATCGCAGGCAGCCAGGTAACCGCGATGAGCGGAACGACCAGCATCACGAGCTTCCCGGCCACGTACTCGACGCGTGTCAGCGGCTTCGACAGATAAATCTGCAGCGCGTTCGCGCGGCGGTCGTTGGCCACCAGCCCGGAGCCGGCGTAAATCGTCACGAGAAAGACGAAGATGCCCTGCTGATCCAGGAAGTCGCGGAACATCTGCGTGGTGGGGCCCAGGAACGCAGCCTGCTGGAACGTCGTGGAGACGTAGATCTGGACGGCGCGCACCACGAGGGGCAGCCATGCGAAGAGGAGCAGCGCCAGGAACCTGCGCTCACGCAGTCGCGCCATCAGCTCGCTGCGCGCGATCACCCACCATGCCCGTCCATACGGCTCGCGGCGGCCCGTGTAGCGTCGGTAGCCTTGATCGTGAATGGGCATCGCAGACCGGCCTCTCAGCGCTCCCCGACCGCTCGCGCAAATACGTCTTCCAGCGTGGGAACGCTGGCGCGGAGATGGCGGACCTGGACGTGCTGTTCCGCGGCCAGTCGAAACAGCGTCTGCGGCCCGACGCCTTCCGGGACGAACACCCGCATGACGGCCTCGTCGGTCGCGTGGCACTCCAAACCGGCCGCGGCGAGCGCGCGCAGGAACGCCTCGGGCTCCCCCTTGATGCGCACCTCGAACACCAGTGCGCCCGGACCCTTCAGCGTCGCGATCGGGCCTTCGGTCGCAATGACCCCCTTGTCCAGCACGACCACGTGGTCGCACACGTACTCCACGTCCGGCAGCAGGTGCGAGGAGAGAATCAGGTTCATCCCCTTGTTGTGGCCGATGTCACGGACCAGGGCGAGCATCTCGTCACGCCCGCGGGGGTCGAGACCGTTGGTCGGCTCGTCGAGAAACAGCACGTCGGGATCGTGGACGAGCGCCTGCGCCAGCTTGATTCGCTGCTTCATTCCGGTCGAGTACGTCTCGACGTTCCGGTACCGGGCCTCGCCGAGCCCCACGTAGAAGAGCACTTCGTGCGCGCGCTGCATCGCGTCGGCGCGCGGCAATCCCGCCAGCTCGCCGCAGTACGCCACAAACGACACGGCGTTCATGCCCGGGATGTGCGCATCGCTCTCCGGCATGTAGCCAATGCGGCCACGGATCCGCAACGGGACGCGCTTCACGTCCAGGCCAAGGACGCGCATCTCACCACGATCGGGTGGTATGAGCCCCAGCAGCACCCTGATGAGCGTGCTCTTCCCCGCGCCGTTGGGCCCGAGCAGCCCCACGGTCCCTGCCGGAAAGGAGGCGGTCACGTCGCGCAGGGCGTCCTGCCTGCCGTACCGCACGCTCACGCCCGTCATCTCGACAACAGTGTTCACCGGCGTCGGCTATAGATACGTTCGGGTGCAGGACCCGTGTTCCAGGAGCGCCTCATCTGACCGCCCACGGCGCCTCCCGCGCGAGCTCCAACGCCCGCTCGATCACCGCGGTTGCCTTCATCGTGAGACGGAACTGGCCGAGCGTCAGTGGATCCGCCAGAATCGCGTCGTCCACGTCGGAACCCGCGCGCAGCTCCCCTCCCACGGGCCAGCACAGATAATCCACCAGCACGAAATGGTATTGAACACGGCCGCTGTCGTCGCGGGTAATCCGGTCGAATACTTCGATGACCGGGCCGATTTCGACCTCCAGGCCAGTTTCCTCGCGCATCTCGCGGGCAACGCATTCCTCGAGCGTCTCGCCCACCTCGACGGCGCCGCCTGGAAGACTCCACTGCCCGGCCAGCGGCTCGTAGCGCCTCTTGATGAGGACCACACGACCGCGCTCGACGATGACGGCACCGACACCGACGAACGGGCGATCCGGGTATTGCCTGCTCATTCGCCCATCGCCTTGACGATCACCCGCTTGCGCCGCCGCCCGTCGAATTCCGCGTAGAAGACCTGCTCCCATGGACCCAGATCCAGCGTGCCACCGGTAATCGGCACAATCACCTGATGCCCCATCAACGTCCGTTTCAGGTGTGCATCGGCGTTGTCCTCGCCAGTCCGATGATGGTGATAGTCGAGACCAGCCGGCGCCAGCCGTTCGAGCCAGACCTGAAAGTCGTGAATGAGACCGTCCTCCCAGTCGTTGACGTACACGCCTGCCGTGATGTGCATGGCGGACACGAGCACCATGCCTTCCCGCACGCCGCTCCGGGACACGACAGCCGCCACATCATCGGTGATCCGGACGAACTCCTGTCGTTTCGTCGTGTTGAACCAGAGATATTCGGTGTGGACCTGCATCGTGATGCTCACCCAGAACTACGCCCCGAGCAATCTCCTGCTTCTCCGCCTGCTTCAGCAACGCCTGCACCAGCGGCGGGCGCGTCCCTCGGGGCGAGCGACCTACGACTCGCGCGAC
>CAZDLW010000084.1:0-19611 GCA_964505975.1 uncultured Bifidobacteriaceae bacterium
GGCCGCGGAGGATCTGCACCGTGTCGTCGATCGACGGCTCCTCGACGCGGATCTGCTGGAAGCGCCGCTCCAGCGCCGCGTCGCGCTCGAGGTACTTCCGGTACTCGTCGAGCGTCGTCGCGCCGATCGTATGGAGTTCGCTTCGCGCGAGAATCGGTTTGAGCATCTGCGAGGCGTCCATCGCGCCCTCCGCCGCGCCGGCGCCGACGACGGTGTGCAACTCGTCGATGAACAGCACGATCTGTCCCTCGGACTCCGCAATCTCCTTGAGCACGGCCTTCAGACGCTCCTCGAACTCGCCACGATATTTGGCGCCCGCCACCAGGGCCCCCATGTCGAGCGCGAAGATCTTCTTGTTCTTCAGTCCCTCGGGGACATCGCCGCGGATGATGCGCTGCGCCAGCCCCTCGACGATGGCGGTCTTTCCGACGCCTGGCTCACCGATGAGGACCGGGTTGTTCTTGGTGCGGCGCGACAACACCTGGATGACGCGCCGCACTTCTTCGTCGCGCCCAATCACCGGGTCGAGCTTGCCCTTGCGTGCGAGATCGGTGAGGTCGCGCCCGTACCGCGTCAATGCCTCGTAGGTGGCCTCCGGGTTCTGCGAGGTGACGCGTTGGCTGCCGCGCACCTGGGTCATGGCGGCGTACAGTGCGTCCTTGTGCGCGCCGATGCGCTGCAGCAGCTGGGCAGCTGGAGAGCGACCCGCTTCTGTCGCGAGCGCGATGAGCAGATGCTCCGTGCTGACGTATTCGTCCTGCAACCGCTGCGCTTCAGCCTGCGCGGAATCGAAGATCAGCTTCATCCGCGGCGAGAGACGCAAATCCGCGCCGTACGCTTTTGGCAGGGCTCCGAGCAGCCCGCGCGCGTCAGCGGCGAGGCGCGACGGGTCCAGTGCCATCTTCCGGAGAATCGACGGAACGATGCCGCCGGACTGCTCCACGAGCGACACGAGCAGATGTTCGGGGGTCACCTCCGCGTGCGTCTGTTCACTCGCGAGGTTCTGGGCGGCTACGACCGACTCCTGGGCTTTCTCAGTCAACTTGTTGATGTTCATCGTGATGGAGCCTCGTCATGCGGCGCTGTGTGTCTTTGTGCCCCGGGCCGCCAGCTTGGCCAGTTCCTGATAGTGTTCGCGCTCCTCGGAGGACAACTGGGTCGGCAGCTGCACCTCGACGCGCGCGTAGAGATCTCCTTTGTCGTCCGGCTTCCCAACGGCAGGCATGCCATACCCCTTCAGACGGAATACCTGCCCGCTCTGAGTCAGCGGTGGAACGCGCAATCGGGCGGGTTTGCCGCCTAGGGTCTGCACGTCCGCTTCACCGCCGAGCACCGCCGTCGTGACCGGCACGGGTACCTTTACGTACAGATCGCGTTCCTTCCGTTCGAACAGCTGATGCGGTCCGAGGCGGATGCGCAAGTACAGATCTCCAGCGGCCGCCCCGCCAGTGCCATGTTCCCCTTCGCCGCTGACGCGCACACGCGAGCCATCGGCCACACCGGGTGGAATGCGGACGTCCACCGTCCTGGCATGCCCGTTGTGCTTCAGAGACAGACGGCGAGTCGTGCCGTGATACGCATCCTCGAGCGTGAGCTCGATCTCGTGCTCCACGTCTCGACCGTGGCGTTGGCGAGCACGACCGGTCCGCGCTCCTCGGGCGCTGGTTGACGAGCCGAAGCCTCCACCTCCAAAGAACGTCGTGAAGAAGTCCGAGAATGGATTCGTATCGCCGAACAGCTCTTCCATCTCTTCCGGCGACATCGTTCGGAACCCGCCTGGACCGCCCGTGTTGACGCTCCACTGACCCGCAAACGGGTTGGGCCCTCCCTGCGCCTGCGCCTGCTCGTACAAGCGCCAGTTCGCACCCAGGTCGTCGTACTTCCGCCGTTTCTCGGGATCGCCGAGCACTTCGTAGGCTTCGTTGATCTCTTTGAAACGAGCTTCCGACGCCTTGTCCCCGGGGTTCACATCGGGGTGGTATTTCCGGGCCAGCTTCCGAAACGCCTGCTTGATCTCCTTGTCGGAGGCCGACTTGGCCACACCGAGCGTCGCGTAGTAGTCCTTGAAGTCCATAACGTCTCAACTGCACCTGAGCCTCGGCGTCGCCGCCTCCCTCGCCCCCTTATCAGCCGTCCGCTCCCCGCCGATGTTCGCTGCCACGACCGCTGCGCCTCGGACGACGATCCGGCGTCGAGGTGCGGCCCGGGCCGGGGCCCGGGCCCGAGTCCTCGAGCCCGTCGCTCACAGTCCAATGGCCTCGTTGAGCTTGCGCATCTCCGTCAGCAGCTGTCGCCGGCCGGAGCCCGTGCTGAGCGCGTGCTCGTCCATCAGTGGCTGTATGCGCTGCATCACCTCGGCAATCGACAGGAGCCGCTGCACACCCGCCAGGTTGATGCCCACTTCGTCCACCAGATGTTTGATGAGCCGCAGCCGTTCGAGCTCCTCACGTGAGTAGAGGCGTATGCTGCCGATCGTGCGCGATGGCTGGATCAGGCCCAGGCGCTCGTACTTGCGGAGCGTCTGCGGATGCATGCCCAGCATTTCTGCGGCCATGCTGATGAAGTACAGGTCCTGCTCGAATGCCATAGCGCCCAATCACACTGTATTCGTCTTCACTTACCCGGGAACGAGTCCATGGTCTGACTCGACATGACGCAGAACATTGATACGTTACGAGTGTAGACATTGACACAAGGCGTGTCAAGTACAGGCAACGGTGCGGATCGGACAACAGCACGCTCGACCGGGAGGACCACGGCTTCGGTTACGATCGGAAGACTACGTGGACGTCCAGGCCTCGGATCTGCTGACCGTCGTGCTGCTTGTCGTGCTCGAGGGCTTGTTGAGCGCCGACAACGCCATGGTCCTCGCCGTGTTGGTGCTTGGCCTGCCCAGACCCGAACAGCGCAAGGCGCTTCGATACGGAATCGCGGGCGCGTTCGTCTTTCGGGTCCTCGCCATCCTGCTGGCTGCTTACCTCATTCGGGCGCGCATCGTCATGCTCGCGGGAGCAGCCTATCTGCTCTGGCTCCCGTACAACCACTTTGCGCGGCACGGCGATCGTTCGGTCCGGCGGCGCCCGAAGAGAGCGGAGCGTTGGTTGGGCCTGCCGCCGTTCTGGGCGACCGTGGCCAAAGTGGAGCTCACCGACATCGTATTCGCGGTCGATTCCATTCTCGTCGCCGTGGCGATGTCCAACAAGCTCTGGGTGATCATCACCGGCGGCATCCTCGGCGTGATTGCGATGCGCCTCGTGATCGGGCAGCTGCTGGTGCTCGTGCACCGTTATCCACCACTGGTCGACGGGGCGTTCGTGATCATCGCGTGGGTCGCTGTCAAGCTGCTGCTCGAATATCTTCACGGCGCGGGCATCGTCCACTTCGTCGTTCCCAAGTGGCTTTCCCTCGGGCTCATCGTCGTCATCTTCGTCATCTCGCTGCTGTGGGCGCGCATCGAGGGCCCGGTCCAGACGGATCCGGCCGACAATACGACGGCCGAAGGCGTCAACGGATGACGCAGTGACGCGCGCCGCGCGCTGCGCGTCAGGCACTGCATCCCCGGCTTCCGATCCGGGTGTGCTGAGCAGCAGTCGAAGGACATGTGGTGGAACGCGTGGCCGGACCGCTATGCGGCCCAGAACGAGAATCTTGTACTCGGTCTGGCACGTGTCATGAGAGGCCGCTCAGCGGTCCTAGGCGCGCGAAGCGCGCCAAGCAGATACTGGCACCAGCCAAGGGGCTGTGCGTCATCGGGATATCAAGGGGCAGAGCCCCTTGGCTGGATGCTACTGCCTTGCCGTCGGTGTCAGCGTCGTCTCGTGGCGCTGACCGTTTCGAAGATACACGACCGTCACCGGTTCGCCGACCCTGAGTAGATCCAGCGCGTACGTGTAGTCGTAGATATTCGCGATGGTCTGCCCCGCGATCGCCACAATCACGTCGCCTTTCTGCAGCCCGGCCTGTTCGGCCGGCCCACCGCCGATGACGCCGCCGAGCGTCAAGCCCTCGACACCAGACGTGTAGTCGGGGATCGTACCGGTAAAGATGCGCAGACCCGCGCGGCTTCCCATCGGGCTCGTCTGTTCGACCTTCGTGAACTGCGGCGCCGAATCGGCATTGATGACACGATGGACGATGGCGGCCGCCATGTCGACGACACGATCGAGGTCTTCGTAGTTGATCTTGTCGGCCGTGTCCGATGGCTTGTGATAGTCGGCGTGTGCCCCGGTGGTGAACGAGAGGCTGGGAACGCCGGCCTGGTTGAACGTCGCGACATCCGTAGGCTGATACGGATCGGGCTGCAGCACGAGATCGAACCCCGCAGCAACGTTCGCACGCTCGAGCACGGACGGCCAGAGCGGACTCGTCCCGGTGGCCTGGACGGCCAGCCGGTTGTTCTGCATGCGCCCCACCATGTCGAAGTTCACATAGGCCGCAATCCGATCGGCCGGCACATGGGCAGTACTGACGAACGACGACGACCCGACGAGGCCGATTTCTTCAGCCGACCAGAAGCCAATCAGCAGGTGACGGACTCGGCGGGGCTCTGTTGCGAGCGCCTCTGCAATGGCCAGCACCGCAGCAGTGCCGGAGGCGTTGTCGTCCGCGCCTACATGCGGCTTGGCTGCGTCGCCCTCGGCCGCGAGCGAGCTTCCGTGGCTGCCAATGCCGAGGTGATCGTAATGCGCGCCTATCGCCACCCATGGCTTGTCCATGGCATCAACAGGATTCGTGGCGGGGAGGTAGGCGAGGACATTGTGCGCCGTGCGGCGTTCACGGACGACAGCCGTCTCGAGGGTGACCGCAATGTTCGCCAGGTCGAAGCCCTGGACATGCGGGTTGCCGGTGTCGAACTCCCGTTGAATCTCCTGGAGCGGGCGAGTCCCCTCGAAGAGAACTGCCGCGACGCTCGCGCTCACACTGGCAGCAGGAATCCCCGATCCGGCAAGCGCGGTATCGAAACGCATCGGCACGGTAAGTCCCGCGTTGGGCGATCGAGGGCCGGTGACCACGAGCAACCCCCTGGCACCGCGCTGGCGCGCGGCCATCGCCTTGTAGCGGAGGTCCGCGTATCGTCCCAGGATTGCCCGTGTCGCCTGATCGGCGTCCTCGGGAAAATATCGGAGGACGACAACGATTTTGTCGGTTACGTCGAGCCCGGCGTAGCTGTCGTAGCCGAAGTTCTGGGACTCGGGCACGACGATGCCGTATCCGGCGAACACCACGTCGCCGGTTACGGTGGCATCGTCAGAGAAGGACAGGGCCTGCACGTCGTCGGTCGCTCCGAAGAGACGGGCGGAGCGGTCACCCTGCGAATCGGGACCGTTCGCGCGCGCGACGGTCACGCGCGACCCCCCGTCCCGGCTTCCGGCCGTGAACTCGAACGGCGCGAACATGTCATCGAGGCCCGGCAGCGGCCGCGCCCCGATTCGCGCGAGTTGCTTTGCAAGGTACTCCGCTGCGAGGCGTTCGCCGGGTGATCCGGCCTCGCGTCCCTGCATGTGTTCGGACGCCAGCACCTCCACGTGGGGGCGAGTTGCCGACGTGGTGTCCGTTTGTGCCTGTGCGCAGGTCGCGATGGCCAGAATGAGGACGAGACAGCCGGATTGTCGTGAAAGCCAGTTGCTCAAGATGTCCCTCGACTCGAGTGAGCTCCAAGATCAGTCTCCCGAACGCCGTCGCTCGGGTGCGCTGCGAATGGCTTCGAGTGCCTTCTCATGATGCCATTGGGCCACGTAGATCTGCCCTTCACGACCGCCGCCGCGATTCGACGTCCACGCCAACTGCCTGCCGTCTGGTGACGGGACCGGCAGCCCATCGAACCCATCCGAATACGTGGCGCGGACCGGCTCTTTGAACCCGCCAATGTCCACGATGAACAACTCGAAGTTCTCGAATCCAAGCTTGTTTGAGGCGAAGATCGCGTAGTCGCCCGATGGGTGCACGTAGGGGGCCCAGCTCATGGCGCCGAAATCGGTAATCTGCCGCTGGTCGCTCCCGTCGAGGTTCATCGTCCAGATGTCGGCGATGAGACCCTGTTCGTCGAACCGCCTCCAGATGATGCGTTCCCCGTCTGGTGAGAAGAACGGACCACCGTCATAACCAGGAGTGTGGGTGAGGCGCCGGACGCCCGAACCGTCGGGATCCGCTGGCATGATGTAAATCTCGCCAAAATAGCTTGGATCCACCTGCAACTGCTTTCGCTCGGCTTCCGAGAGCGGCCGATTGTACGCGTCGCGCGTCGATGAAAAGACAATCCACCGGCCGTCGGGTGAATAGCTGGCTTCGGCGTCGTACCCGCGCGAGTTCGTCAGTCGCCGGAGCGATCCGGTGCGCGCGCTCCAGACGTAGAGCTCCATTTCCGGGTCGTAATCCCACGCATACCGTCGCTCCTGCCCCGAGGCCCGGAATTCGAGCTCTTCCTGTTGCAGGCGCAGTGAGTTCGGGTCATGGTGGGTGGAGGCGAACAGGATGTCTCCCGTCTCCGGGTTGAAAAAGGCGCACGTGGTTTTGCCGATTCCCGGAGAGATGCGAGTCACCTCGCCGCTGACGAGATCCATCGCGTAGATCTGGTAGAACGGGTTGCCGGGCTCGCGCTCGCTCTGAAACACCATCCGGCGCCCGTCTGGTGACCAGTAGCCTTCGCCGGCACGGCGTCCTTCGACCGTCAGGCGTCGAATCCGCGTGAGAAAATCACTCTCGCGGAACTCGACGCCTGTCGGCTGCGTAAGGACCTCTCGAGCCGTGTCGAGGCGCTGACCGGCAAAGAAGCCGGCGACACTGGGGAACAGGGGTGACGTGCGGATCTCCGGGTCACCGGCCGCCATTACGGATGAGCCGGCTGCGGATATGCCGAGACCCACGCAAACAGCCACTCCGGACGCCAGGATGAACAAAGGACCGGATCGCGTCATCAGCCGTCAAATGTACTACCATTTTCTCCAGTGCGTTCCCTCGGCCCCAGGTCACCGGTAGTGCGCAGGCGGCTGGCCCTCGCCTTCGGCGCGCTGTGCCTCGTTCTCGTGGCCCTTACCGGCACGTGGACAGCGGGGCACCTGCGTACGATCCGGGCGCTCGACCGCGGGCTGGGCGACACCGTGTTCTACGACGCCGCGGGCAAGCCATGGTTTCGGCTGGACGAGCAGCGCCGGGATGTGGCCTTCGACGAGATTTCGCCCCACTTCAAAGATGCGGTGATTGCCATTGAGGATCATCGCTTCTTCCTGCACCCGGGCGTTGATCCCATTGGCGTCACCCGCGCCGCGCTCCACAACCTGAGGTCCGCCAACAGCACTCAGGGTGGCAGCACGATTACCCAGCAGCTCGCGCGGACATTGTTTCTCTCGAATACGCGCAGTTACACACGGAAGATCGAGGAAGCGGCTCTGGCGTTCTTGCTCGAGATCGCGCTGACGAAACAGGAGATTCTGCACCTGTATATGAACCGCGTCTACCTGAGCGGGGGAATATACGGGGTCGAAACGATGTCGCAGCGTATGCTGCGCAAGCCCGCTTCCGACCTCACGCTCGGAGAAGCCGCACTCATCGCCGGCGTCATCCGGGCGCCAGCCGTGTACTCGCCATGGAGCCGGTTCGATGCCGCACGGGAACGCAGTCTCATAGTGCTGCGGCGCATGCGCGAAGAGGGCATGATCACGCCACAGCAGGAACACGCGGCGCGCGCAGAACGGATTCGGATAGCGCCCAGACCTGCCGTCGCCCAGGCGCGGCACGGGTACGCGAAGGAGTACCTGCGGCAGCAGTTCAGGCGGCTGCATGGCGACGACAACCCGCCGCACTGGAAGGTCTACACGACGTTTCTACCGGACGTGCAGGACGCCGCGGAGGCCGCCGTCCGCGATGGACTGAGACGCCTGGGCATCAGTGGTTTGCAGGCGGCACTCGTGGCGCTGGACCCACACACCGGGGATCTCCTGGCGATCGTGGGGGGGGCGAGCTTCGAGACGACGCAGTACAACCGGGCGGTGAACAGCCGCAGACAACCGGGGTCGGCCTTCAAGCCGTTCGTGTACGCAGCGGCCCTCGAACGCGGGCAGTCGCCGATCTCGGTGATCGATGGTCTGAACAGCGTATCGGTGCGAGCAGGCGATGGCATCTGGATCCCACGCGACGAACGCGTGGACGCCGAGGACGCAATGACCCTTCGTGACGCACTACTCGCATCGAGGAACGCTGCCGCGGTGCTCCTCCAGCAGCAGGTCGGCAGCAGGCCGGTGCTGCGTCTGGCCTCGAGCCTTGGAGTGGACGATCAGCCGGACGTGCCGTCGCTCGCACTTGGCAGCGGCCTCGTGACGCCGCTCGCGCTCACGGCGGCATACGCCGCATTTCCATCGTTGGGGTACCGCGTTCATCCTCGCGGGATCCGCACCGTGATTGACGCAGCCGGCCACAGCGTCTTCGAGGCACCTGTCGAGCGGCAGCGGGTACTCTCGGAGCAGGCGGCCTTTCAAATGGTGAGCATGCTCGGGGATGTCATCGAGCGGGGCACTGCGTCAAGTGCGCGCACGCTTGGTGTGCGGGGGATCGTTGGCGGCAAGACCGGCACCACGAGCGAGAACCGCGACGCCTGGTTCGTGGGTTTTTCCTCGTCGGTCGTCGTCGGTGTCTGGGTGGGGTTCGACCAACCCCGGACGATCAGGGATGGAGCGTCCGGATCGCGGGTCGCGCTGCCGATCTGGGCCGACTTCATGCGCCGGTCGGCGCGATGGTTCCCGGCCGAGCCGTTCGTCGCACCTGCCGAGATGCGACCTGTGACGCTGTGCAGGCTCTCGTACCACCGCGCCATGGATACGTGCCCGACGTATACGGAGTACTTCAAACGCGGAGACGACGTACCGAGCACTTTCTGTCCGATCCACCAGGGAACCGTGAGGCAACGTGCCCAGCGATCGGTCGAAGGGTTCTTCGGAGCGATCGGCCGTGGCATTTGGCGCATATTCAGGTAGGCGACTCCTGCTTATTCGGTTGCTTCGGCACGCCCAGATTGTGTCCGCGTCGTCGTGCCGATGTGCCCCTGCGTCTCACTCCCGACGACGGCCGGGTCCCCGACGCGCCTGCGCGTCGGGGTGGCGTTGCGCGGTAAAACACAGCCTCCACCCGCTGCCCGCGACCCGCGCTGGGTCCGCAACCCAGCTCGGTCCTCATGCCCCGGATGCGTTGCCCGACTCCTGTCGCGCGAGCCGTAGGTCGCATCGCCGCAGGAGCACGTCGGCACGCTACATGCCACCAGCTGATTGGCACGAGCTGAAACAACCGGATAATCAGATTCGCGCGCCCAAACCGTAACCTCCGCTACTCCCGGAGTCGTCAGCCCATCCGCCGGTCGCCCGACCGTCGCACGGCAAACAACGCGGCACCGACGAGGAGTACGAGCATCACGATTCCCAGGAACACCCAGATCAGATTGGCCCAGAGCGCGGGGTTCGTGCTCGTGGGGTCCGTCGTGGGCGGCTCGACCTGCAGCGCCAGCACAGCCAGAAGTTGGAGATCCCCCCCAAGTGCAACCGTCGAGATTGCAGGAATTCCGATCCAGCCACAATAGGCCAGCACTGTCGCAAGAATTGACATCAGATCGCCTCCACCGGGCGGGAGTGCAAAGATCTCGCCTTGGAGGCGACCACACACAGGAACGTCGAAGCACTTCCTCCGGGTCGGAATTACAGGAAGAGCCTCCGACCCTCAGCGCGCAATCTGGACGGACTGGCGGACGCGGCGGAACGCGGCGTCGTACGTCCCGGCTTCACTCTGGGGTGCCACACTAATGAGATAGAGCAGGCTCCCATCGGGAAGATGCGTCGTGGACAGCGTAATAGCCTCTCGCTGACCCGTGACTTCAGACACGTTCACAAGTGAGGTCATCAGACCGGAACGCCCTCCAAGCTGTTCCCGACGCAAGCCCCCCTGCTGTCTCAACTGCGGGTTGGTTCGTGCGAACGCCGACAGCAGTTGCTCCGTGTCACGCTGCAGGTTTCCAGTCCCGTCCGCAACGCCAATCTGCACACCGTGCGTGAAGGCGGTCTGTCCGTTCTGGGACCGGTGGACGCCCCCCTCTGGCGCATAGGTCATGCCGCGACCGCTCCGGTTGACCGACGACCAGTTGGATGGCACGCTCAGGCGCAACGTCGCGTCTGGCTGGTGCGTGCGATATTGGGACGACGGTGGCTGGACACGTACAGCCGATCCGCCGGTCGGTGCGTTCGCGGGAGTGTTACCGGCTGACGATGCCCGCCGCTTGGCGATCTCTTCGGCGGTGAGCGCCGGGGACATTCCCTCGAGATGGGCCTTGATGGCAGGGAACCGTCCCGTGTCGGCGTTGCCTTCCACGCCCAGCATTGCGGCTTCGCGATTGATGGCATCGTACCGATTACCCGGGTTGGGATGGCTGCTCAACCACTCTGGCCCGCGCCCTCCACCTTCGGACTCGATGGTCTTGAACATGTTGGCCATCTGGCGCGGGTCATACCCCGCTCGCGCCAGCATCTGCGCCCCCAACAGATCCGCTTCGCGTTCGTATTCCCGACCGTACCGCAGGAAATACGTACCCAGACCCGCGGGTACGGCATTGGCGATGACGCTGCCCGCCGTGCCTCCGATGACGGCGCCGGCCACCTGCCCGAGCAACGCACCCAACTGGAACCGCTGTCCCTTTGTGGCTTGCGCCGTGCCATGGCGCAGGGCCACGTGCGCAATCTCGTGAGCCATCACGCCGGCAACTTCGGCCTCGGTGTTGGCAGCCTCAATCATCCCGCGGTTGAGGAACATGGGGCCGCCAGGCAGGGCGAAGGCATTGATTTCGCGCTGATTGACCACCTCGAAGGTGTAGCGGAATCCGTCGTGCTGGAACTCGGGAGCGATTGCGGCTTCCAGCTTTCGGCCGACCTCCGCAACCCACGCGTCCACTTGTGAGTCGCGGAGCATCGGTAGTTCCTTGCGAATCTCGGCTGCCGCCTGTTGCCCCAGTTTCACGTCGTCGGCAGTCGAATATCGATTGTTGTCCAGCGACACCTTCGTCTGAGCGGCGGGGAAGGCCATCGAAAGACCCAGGATGAAGGCCACGCAGACCGGGTAACGATGAGTGGACAGTCGAACAGTCATACGCTCATGCTGTGCAAGCTTCTCACCAGCCAAGGACGCCTTGGACCGCTATGTGGCCCCAACCGCGGGGATAGCGATTCCCGTGGCTGGTCCAGATCATTTGTGCCATGTCGCTCGTCGAGCGAATTCATGACGAGGAGGCGTGTCACCGTGTGCAACAGGAAATGTACACAGGAGACGTCTCAATCAAACTCGACTATAATCTGAACGCCCTTCCCGTCATTCTCGATGCCTTCCCGGTCATGGAATAGTCCGTCGGTCATGGTGGTGACCACTCCACCGCAACCCGATCTCGACGTCGTGAGGGCGGCGGCCGTAGACGCCATCGTGCTCGAAGGACACGCCGCCGTACAGCACGCTGCTGCAATCGCTACGCTGCGTCCCCACCTTCCGCTCATCGTTCTGGCCGACGTCGATGAACCAGCCGTGCTCGAACTGCTCGTCATTGCTGACGACGTGCTGGCCACGCAGACCACGGTGCCGGGCGTGGCACGGGCCGTCCGGCATGCCGTCGCCCGTCGTCGCCGCCGCACGACAATCGCCGCTTCGGAGCACTCGCAGACCGACGCGTCCGACAGGCCCGAGCTCCGCCAACTGCAAGCGGTCGGACGCCTGGCCGCTGGCCTGGGACATGAATTCAACAATCTCCTGCTGGTGGTCAGCGGCAACGCCGAGCTTCTCGATCAGCGCCTTCCTGACGGACATCAGTTGAAGGCGGCGGCCGAAGCCATCTCGGAGGCGAGTCGTCAGGCGGCCATGTTGACCCGCCAGTTGCTGGCCTTTGGCCGGCAACAGACGCTCGTCCCCGCACCTGTCGATGTGAACGTTGTCGTGTCCGACTCGGTGCCGGCGCTGCGCAAGGCGATGGGCAAGTACGTCCAGGTCGTCACTGAGCTGAGCCCGGTGGTGCCGCAGGTGCGGGTCGACGCAGAACAACTCAAGGAAGTGTTGTCGAACCTGGCAGCCACGGCACTGGAAGCGATGCCCGTCGGCGGCACCTTTTCAATCGCAAGCGATACGTATGCCGTCCGCGATAGCGACCGCCGGGGGCGTCCATGGCTCCCGTCGGGGGAATACGTGCGCCTGCGCGTCCGCGACACCGGACTTGGTGTGGAAGAACAGGCCCTGCCGCACTTGTTCGAGCCGTTCTTTGCGACCAAGAGTGGTGCACGAGGGGGGCTGCTCCTGTCCTCGGTGTACGGGGTCGTGAAACAGAGCGGCGGCTACATCTGGGTGGAGAGCGCCGTCAGCCATGGGACGACCGTCACGATCCTGTTGCCGCCGTTGGCTCGCGGGGCACATGCCGCGGCTCGGCCACCCATAGTTGACGTGGGGGTCCCGAAGCCGAGTGTCCTGCTCGTGGAGGATCTTGACGCCGTGCGGGAGGTGCTGACCACCCTGCTGGACATGCACGGCTTCGACGTAGCGACCGCCGGCACTGCCGAGGGGGCACTCGAGCTCGCGCGGAATCGCGCGTTCGATGTGCTTCTGACCGACGTGGCCTTGCCACGGCTGAGCGGACCCGAGCTGGCTCGACAGGTGAGGCATCTCTCACCTGGGACGGCGGTGCTCCTCATGTCGGGACACCCCGCGAACGCCATCGACCCTCGAGATCTCCAGGATTCGCGAGGGTTCCTGCAGAAGCCCTTCACGGCCAGCGCGCTCGTCGAACGCTTGCACGAGCTCCTTGGCCGAACGGTGTGAGCCGGCTCCACACGCAGTGTCCTCGGCTCGTCACGAAGAATTTGCCCGCTATTCGCCTGGCTGGATGTACAATCCGGCCATCTCAGGCGTTGAGGCTATGGATGAATCTCGTCGAGATCCGCTCGATTCCTGGCAGAACGGTCCCGACGGCGAAGGCTCACGGCCTCGTCATGGCTCTGGCGGGGCATACCGGCGTACGAAGGTTCGGGCGTCCGCCGAACCTGTTGGTGCGGAACCCGGTGCACGAGGACCGTTGCAGGAGCCGATAGAGTGTCCGTCGCTCCTGAGATTCGACTCCGAACACCCGTCTGCGCCCTCGGTCGACGCAACTGGAACAGTCCCAGACGAAGAGAACTCGGCAGCCAGCGGGGGGATGTCCGAATCGCGACGGTACTTCAGCGCCGTGTTGGACCGGTATGCGGCCCGAACCGCGAGCCGTGTCCTCGTCGCACTTGACCGCATAGCGCGCGTGGCCGCGCAACATGCGGCAAGAGATCCCGGCTACCAGTCGCAGGGCTCGGCGGGGAGATCACCGCTCGACTCGATCGGGGTTGTCCTGAGCGACAGTCGAAGGACAAAAGGCGGAGCCCCGTGGCTGCCTACCGCCAGGGTCTGGTGGGCCCAGGTGGCCTGGCGACCTGTCACGAACAGGTGGCGCCCGGCGAGGGTCCGATATGCGGCCTGGTTGCGCAGGAAGCGGTCCCGATGCCGTCATCTGATCGATCGAGCCCGGTACATACCTGGTCAGGTGCAGACCGTATGCTCCGTATACGGATGGTGGGCCAGGAACAATCTCGCCGCCTGGCTGGCACCGGATCACCGGACCACGTGGCGGGTTGCTGTAACCGTGCTGATGTCTCTCCAAGTGCTCGCACTGCTTGCGCTGTGGACGGGCGGGATGGCTGAACGGCGAATGGCCACCGAAGGTCAATCGCCCAACGCTGTACCGTGGAACGAGTTGTCGGCCGGGACGTTGATGGCGACGAGCGGCATGACGGTCCTCACCGCCGAGCCCGTGCAGACGATGAGTTCTCTGGTGGAGCCGGCGGCGTTTGCGCCGCCGGCGCCGGATGCAGCTGTGTTCTCACCGTTGGATACGGCGAGGACATCTGCAGACGACCCATCGCAGTTGCTGTCCGAGCCCCTCGATTCTGGGCCGAGCCTGGCGTCACGAAGTGACCAGCGACTGCGCGTTCTCGTCGGTGTGCCATACTCGCCGCAGCCGGGACGAACAGCCGCACCGAACGACGGGCGACTGGTGGTTGTCTCGGATCCACCCGGTGCGAACGTCACCGTGAACGGTATCGGCTGGGGGGTCACGCCACTGACCGTCAGGTACCTGCCGTTTGGAGAGAAGCGTGTACGGGTCACGAAGGATGGGTATCGGGCGGCCGAACAGGTGACGCGGCTCGCGCAAGAGCGGCCCATCGTGACTGTACGCATTGCGCTCGCCGCACAAGACTAGGTCCCGGAGCTCAGTTGGGTTGCGACGGGGCGGCGACCTACGACTCGCGCGGCACCAGCGGCTTGTGCGCGTGCACGGTGCCGCGGTGTTGCGGGCACGCCGGCGGAGCGACTCCTCGCCGGTCCTTCTGAAGATCCGGAACGACACGGCCCCGCCCCGCCGTCTGGACATGCGGCAGGAATCCGACCTGCTGCAAGGCCTGTCGCAGGCACATATCCCCCGGGTGATCGAGACGGTAGACACTGCCGGCGGCGGTTATCTCGTCCTCGAGGACACGGGTCTGATGCCGCTCAACCGACGCGATCCGTGGCCTGGACCTGCCGCTCTTCTTCCAAGATTCAGAAACTCTTGTCTGCTCGAGAGAGTGCCGCGGCCGCGGAATTTAGTAAGTCTTCGAGATTGCGTGGGAGGCAGATCGTTGGAATTGAGCATGATGGTGTGCCGACGACCGCAGCCTGTCTGAGGAGGAAACGCCGGCGCCACCCGGCGGAGCGTGGCGCGACGGTACAGCCACTCGGCGAGGTGAAGCTTCGATCGTCGTTCTTCCCACTGGTCTCAGGCACAGCCTCGCTGGGCCACGGATCCGCCAAGGGCGTCAGAGCAACGTCACGTGTATCATCTACGCCTCGTTGCACCAGGACATGCCCGTGAATCATCGAGAGACTGCAGCCTTAGAGCTTTCCAACCGCGCGCCGGCGGGGACGTATCGCGAAGTCACCGTCAGTGCGGTCGTGTTCGCGATTGCCGTCGGCATCATCATGAACGCGGCCATTACCTACGCGGGACTCAAGATCGGGTTCACCCTCGTCGGCTCCGCCATTGCCGCCGTGCTCGGATTCGGCGTGCTCCGCGGATTGCTGCGGAAGGGAAGCATCCTCGAGACGAACATCGCGCAAACGGTGGCCTCGGCCATCAACATCTCCAATGCAGGCGTCATCTTCACGGTGCCCGTGCTGCTGCTGCTCGGCCACGAGCTCAGCGCCGGAAGCGCCGACTTCTGGATGCTGGTGTTGGCTTGTGTGGCCGGGGCGTTTCTGGGAACGGCGTTCATCATTCCCATGCGGAAGCAGATGCTCGACATCGAGCGACTGCGCTTTCCATCGGCCACGGCCGTGGCGTCGATTCTGAAATCTCCTGGCGCCGGCGCCGCGAAGTCGGTGGTGCTCGCGGTTGGCATGGTCGTGGGCGCCGTGATCTTCGTTCCAACACAATTGCCGGTGTTCGGCCTGCCCGGTCTGGCGGACCTGCCCGTGCTGGGCGCGAACCAGCAGGGCTTCGTCGGAAACGACGCCGTTGACATCGGACAGTTGTTCAGGCTGCCGTCGCAGTTTCAACTCGTGTTCGCGATTGCCCCGTTCGCGCTCGGAGCGGGGTACCTCACCGGTCGTCCCGGACTGTTCGTGCTTGCCGGCGGCATCCTTGCCTACTTCGTGCTCACCCCGTTCGCGTTTGCCATGGGCTGGATGCCGGAAACGGTGTCGGCCGCGCAGGCCCCGGCCTACGGATTCGGTGCGTTCAATCGTCCGTTGGGCATTGGCCTCCTGGTCGGCGGCGCCCTCATGGGCGTGCTGTTCTCGCTGCCCGCCACCAGGGAGGCCATCCGATCTATCGTGGCGGCTCGTACAATCCGCCGCCAGGGCGATGAGGTGAACGCCCGGCTGCTTGGGGCAGTCGTACTCGCCGGCGTTCTGCTCCTGTTCATTGCCGCAGCGCGCGCGGTGGACACGCCGATCAACAACGTCGACCCGATTGGTGGCCAGCGGATCACGGATGTAGCCGAGACCACCGAGCACCGCGGCCATCGAATCGCCTTCTCGTCGCTCGAGACGGCCCAGGCATGGGCGCTGCTGGCTCCGTCGCAACAGGATGCGGCGCTGGGGGGGCAGGGGTCTCTGAGGCCAGGCTGGCTGTCGGGCCTGAATCGCTACGTGCGGGCGCTCATCATCGCACTCGGTGGCGCCATCTGGATCTGGTTCGCCGGAATCGTCATCGCTCAGGCCACGGGCATGACGGACTGGTCACCGATCTCGGGACTCGCGCTGCTCACCGTCGTGCTGGTGCTGCTGGCCGTCGGCACTGGTGGCGTGCTGGCCGCGGTGATGATCGGCGCGGCAATCTGCGTGGCCATTGCGCAGGCGGCCGACATGATGGGCGACCTGAAGACAGGGTACCTCGTGGGCGCGATCCCACGCCGGCAACAATTCGTCCAGTTGTCCGTGGTCTGGATTGGCCCGATCGTCGCGCTCTTCACCGTGCTGCTGATTGCCGCTGCGAACATCGCGCAGTTCGGTGTGCCACTCGGTCCTGACACGCCCACACCGGCTCCCCAGGCTCAGGCGTTGCAGGCGGTCGTGACGGGCGTACAGGGAGGAGACATGCCCTATGCCCTCTATGGAATCGGTACCATCATGGGCGCACTCCTCGGCCTGGGGATCTTTCCGGGTCTCGGGGTGCTCGTGGGGTTGTCGATGTATCTGCCCTTTCTGTTCATTGCCACGTACGGCATCGGCTGCGTCGCCAATATCGTGGTGACAGTGATGAAGGGGAGGACGTGGGCGGAGGCCTGGGGCGTGCCGTTCAGCGCCGGACTGATCGTGGGAGAGTCGATTCTGGCCCTGGTGATCAACATGTACGTGCTTGCAACGAGTTGACCGATGCGACTGGCAGCGTATCTCCTCATTACTGCGTCGATGGTCGCGGGGACCTTTGCCGCCATCACGGCGTACGCGCCTCGGCTCGACCGGGTGGCAGCCAGTTCCGAACTGCTGACGTTGGCTGCTCCCGCAGGACTGGATCCGTTGCAGCCGGATCAGCCTCTCGTGGCGCCAGGCCCGGTAGACGAGCCCGTCCTGATCACGAGAGATCTCGTCGAGCGATTGGCATCCCACGGGGTGGAGCGCGTACGCGTGAAGGAGTTTTCCCTGGCACGCTGGGACCTGGGATGGCTGTTTCTGGTCGCGATGGTCGGAATGCTGGCGGGCGCGTTCCTCGTCCGCCGCGCCGATCGTGGAGAAGTGAGCGAGATCATAGGATCCAGTGACGCGGGCGGCTCGTCACCCGCGGCGCTGCTGATTGCGGCGCGGACGGAAGTCGAGGACCTGCTGCGTGCGCTGCCAGGCTTGCCGGAGACCGAGAGACTCGACGAAGTCATGCGCCGTATCGAGACCGTCCAGCAACGCCTGGCCGCATTTGTCGATGCCCGACGAGAGCTGGTCGGTCGATATGGTGTTGCAGGATTCGCCCGTCTGATGGATGTGTTTGCCGCGGCCGAGCGCCAGGTGAACCGGGCCTGGACGGCGGCGGCGGACCGCGCTGAACCCGAAACCGTCCAGGCACTCGAACAGGCGCTCGACAGACTTGGCGGCGCTTCCGAGCAATTGGCCGTGCTGGGGCGATCGGTCACGCGGTCGGACCAGACGGCTTGAACGGTCGGAATTCATGCACACGCGGACACAATCTTGGTGTGCTGTAACAACCGGCTGAGCAAAAACCAGAGACATCGTTGGCGCTGTGCGACGGCAGCCCGGGCGGCTGGCGCTCGCGCGTCGCGCGCTGACCCGCGTAAGATGAACGGATGAATCGAAGGCGCAGTGTTGTGGTGACGATGTGTGCGGTCCTGGCGACGCTGGTGGCGCCGGTACGAAGTGAGTCGCAGACGCCGGCCGAACAGGTGGCGCCAACGCTCGAGGGCTATGTCGTGCCGCGCACGCCGTGGGGCGATCCGGACATTGCCGGCATCTGGCCGAGCATCGACATGGTCCGTGTGCCGGTGGAGCGGCCCGTCCAGTACGGTACGCGGATCTTCATGACGGCTGAGGAGCACGCGATCGTCGAACGGCGAGAGGACGAGCGCATTGCGGCGATGGCGCGTGATGGGGCCGGCGGACCGACGGGCGCGCCCGGTCACTGGGTGGAATGGGGCAAGACACAACGCCAGACGTCGCTGCTCGTCGATCCGCCGGACGGCCGGATGCCGCCGCTGACACCGGAAGGGGAGGCTCGGCGTCAGACGCTGCCGCGCGGAACGATGGGCAACGCCCCGCTGCGGGGGCCAGTGGACTTCACCATGTGGGAGCGCTGCATCTCGCGCGGCGTGCTGGGGTCCACGCTGCCGGTGTTGTACAACAGCGGCATCGACATCACGCAGGGGCCCGGCGTTGTCGCCATGCGGTACGAAATGGTGCACGACTTCCGTGTCATCCTGCTGGACGGGCGGCCGCACGTTCCGGCGTCGGTCCGGCAGTACATGGGCGACGCGCGCGGACGCTGGGACGGAGACACGCTTGTCGTGGAGACGCGGAACTTCACCAGCCGGATCGGGTTCGGGATCAGCGGCGGAGGCGTGCCGCCCAGCCCGGAGGCCATGGTGGTCGAGCGGTTCACGCGTGTGTCGCCCGACGTGATTCGCTACGAGGCCACGGTCACCGATCCGCGAACGTGGACTGCACCGTGGACTGTGGCGTTTCCGCTTCACCGCGACCCGGAGTACCTGATGGCGGAGTATGCGTGCCACGAGGGCAACCTGGGGCTCCGTTACTCGCTCAGCGGATCACGTGCTGATGAGGCGCGGAACTCGAGTCAGTAAGGTCCACCTCTCCACTCGTCGGTTCGAGGTGTCCACCGTCGAGAGCGACGACCACATAGGCACGAAACCGTCAGTTCGTAGGGGCCGCCTTCCGCCCGAACTCGGCCCACCCCTCCAAGGGGTGGTCGTAGGAGAATCTGGTAGTGACCGGCGAAACCGGCCTGATGTATTCCCTCGCAGCACTGCCACTGGATGCGCGGAACCGTCTTGTTGCTGGACAGGGATAGATCATCGCCCATCGATGTTGACCTGTGGCGTGCGAACGGGTTGATGGTCTACCAGTGCCATGAGCTCGCCGACGCGCTGCAGCAGCTGCGGCAGAGCGCACCGGACGTCGTGGTCGCGGTGCTGTCGGCTGACGACAGCCTGTTGATCGTGCGCGACCTGCGTCGTCTGGCCGATCACGCCACATCGATCATCGTCGCATCACTCCTTGAAGAGCGCGAAGCGGCACGTCAGGCTGGTGCCGATTCGTTCCTCCCGCTCCCTGCGCCGTCGCCGGATCTGCTGTATGAGACACACCGTGCGCTGATCCTGCGCCGCAGCGGTCGCCGCCTTCCCTGGAATTGGTAAGCCTGGACCGGCATTGCGGGCTGTCCCAGCATGCGGCGCGGGTCAGCCAGCGTTGAGGCGGCAGCGTATCGATCCGAGACACGGCTCGGGGCCCGGTCACCCTGGCGAATCGAATCTAGTGGTGTGTCCACGAAATGGCTGGTGCACCGAGGGCGCCGATGCGCCCGGC
>CAZDLW010000085.1:0-19571 GCA_964505975.1 uncultured Bifidobacteriaceae bacterium
TTCTGCTCCTGGTACTGGTACTTCCCGAAATCCATGATCCGACAGACGGGCGGCACGGCGGTCGGCGAAATCTCGACGAGGTCGAGACCCTTCTGACGCGCGATGGCGACCGCCTGCGGCGGCGGCATGATCCCGAGCTGCTGTCCGGTTTCATCGATGACCCGAACCTCGCGGACCCGGATGCGTTCGTTGATGCGAACACGGTCGTCACGTCTGGGCGAGCGATCGTAGGCGATAGGTTCCTCCGACGGTTATGGGCGTTGGTCTGTGCACGACGGACCCGCCCGACACCCACCAGGGGCGCCGGTGGGGCTCCCGTCACGCTGGCTGCTTCTCGGCGGCGGGCGGACCGCCACTGTCCCGGCTGGCGATTTCCTCGTGCGCCGCCCTCACGAAATCCGTCACGCTGCGTGGTCCCAGGTCTCCGGCAGCACGGCTGCGCACGGCCACCGTGCCGTCGGCGGCCTCCCTGTCGCCGGCTACAAGCATATACGGTATCTTCTGCAGCTGGGCTTCACGAATCTTATAGCCGATCTTCTCCTGACGATCGTCCAGCTCCACACGGAGTCCTGCTTCGGCCAGCGCTCCGCGAATCCTGCGCCCATACTCCAGGTGGCGGTCGGAAATCGGCAGCACGACGGCCTGCACCGGCGCCAGCCACAGCGGCCAGGCCCCAGCGAAGTGCTCGACGAGCAGCGCCACGAACCGCTCGAAGCTCCCGAAGATCGCGCGGTGGATGATCACAGGCCGATGCGGAGCGTTATCGGCACCCACATAGGTGAGGTCGAATCGCTCCGCCTGCATATAATCCAGCTGAATCGTCGCACACTGCCACTTCCGCCCGATGGCGTCGGTCACGTCGAAGTCGATCTTGGGCCCGTAAAATGCCCCGTCGCCCTCGTTGATCGCAAACCGCTCGCCCGTCGCGTGGAGCGCTCGTTTCAGTTCCGCCTCGGCGTGATTCCACGTGTCGATGGTGCCGAGGTACTCCTCGGGCCGAGTGGACAGCTTCATCTCCGGTTGAAGGCCGAAGTCGCCGTAGACGCTCCGGATGAGCCGAAGCAGGCGCTCCACCTCTTCGCCAATCTGCGACTCCATCACGAAACAGTGCGCATCGTCCTGTGCGAACTGCCGTACCCGGGTCAGTCCCGAGAGCACGCCGGAGGCCTCGTTTCGATGGAGTGGCGTCTGCTCGTGAAATCGAATGGGCAAGTCGCGGTAGCTTCGGACCTCGCTCGCATACAGGAGGAAGTGGCCAGGGCAGTTCATCGCCTTGAGGCCCATCTGTTCCCCTTCGGACTCCACGAGGAACATGTTCTCCCGATAGTGCTGCCAGTGGCCCGACGTTTCCCACAGCGCCTTGTTGAACACGAGGGGGGCCTTCACTTCGACATAGCCCGCTGGCTGCAGCACGCCGCGCATGTAGTTCGCGAGCGTGTTGTACAGCACGGTGCCTTTCGGGAGCCAGAAGGTCGAACCGGGTGCCCACGGGTGGAACATGAACAGCTTCTGCTCGCGTCCGATCTTTCGATGGTCGCGCTTCTTCGCCTCCTCCAGGCGGTGGAGGTATTCCTGCAGCTCCTTGTCCGCACAGAACGCCGTCCCGTAAATCCGCTGCATCGGCTGATTCCGCGCATCGCCCTTCCAGTAGGCATTCGACGTGCTCAGCAGCTTGAATGCTTTCAGCCTGCCGGTCGATGGCACGTGCGGACCGACGCAGAAATCGACGAAGGTATCCCTGTCCTTGATCGTGTAGCAGGAGACCTCGCGCTCGCCTTGGGTTTTCTCTTCGATCAATTGAACTTTGAGCGGCTCGCCGCGGCCGGCGAAGAAGCGGGTCGCCTCGTCTCGTGGCCACAGCTGCCGTTCATACGGCAGGTCTTCCCGGGCGAGCTCGCGCATCTTGCGCTCGATCGCATCGAGGTCCTCGGGAACGAACGGCCGAGGCACGACGAAGTCGTAGAAGAAGCCGTCTTCGATGGCGGGCCCGATGCCGCACTGCACCCCCGGAAAGAGGCTCGTGACCGCTGCGGCCATCAGATGCGCCGTGCTGTGCCGGTAGAGCGGTAGCGCTTCCGGGCTGTCTGGGGTCACGATGCGCAGACGCGCGTCGCTCGTCAGCGGATGCGAGAGGTCGACGAGCCGGTCGTCCACCACGGCGGCGAGAGCAGCCCTGGCGAGACGCGGAGAGATGTCCGCCGCCACGTCACGCACGCTCGTGCCGGCTGAGACACGACGGCTGGACCCATCCGGCAGCGTAACGGTGACCTGGCTCATCGAACTAAACGGTGTGGCGCTTCTCTGGACCGCTCTGCGGGCCCCGAACGCGAATGTCGTCCTCGTTGCATCCGATCGTAGAGCGGTCCTGGCCGCGCGGAGCGCGGCAAGAGATAACCGATTTCGTTGTACTTCCCGTCGGTCTGGTCTCGGTGCCTGCGTCACGACCGCGGAGCCCGGAGACCGACGGCCGATACTGGTAGGCGCGGGTGGACTCGAACCACTGACCTCCTCCGTGTCAGGGAGGCGCTCTAACCAACTGAGCTACGCGCCTGTCTGTTGCAAAGTCAGGCGTAACCCGAACCGCCAGTATAGCAAAGCGGCCCGAGGACCTGGGAGGGGTGAGCGACTGGATGAACGGACTCTCCGACCCGCCGCATCCAGGAAGGCAGGCTCGACGGCCCGCCTCCTGTCGGCGGAGCGGCCCGTCCGCCTATCGGACGGCGTCCTTCAATGCCTTGCCGGCCGTGAAGCGGACGACGCGCCGCTTGGGAATCTTGATGGCGGCTCCGGTCTGCGGGTTGCGCGCGGTGCGCGCCTTCCGTTGCGACGTCTTGAACGTGCCGAAGCCGATGAAGGTGACGGAGTTTCCCTTCTTCAGTGACTTGGTGATGCCGTCGATCAGGGAATCGACTGCGGCTGCCGCGTTCACCTTGGACGAATTGGTGTCCTTGGCAATCTTGGCGATGAGTTCCTGCTTGTTCATGCACTCTCCTCACAATGCGGCGCGGCCAGCCGCGCACGCCGTCCGTGCGATGGATCCGCGTGGGTTATACGGCGACCGTCGAGGGAAGTCAACAGGAAACGGCGATTTTTCGAGCGTTTGCGCCGAATCTGCGAGCACGCGCCGCCGCGCGTGAACGATCGGAACACTGCTGCGGCGTCCAACCGTGCGAGACGGTTACGCGGCGCGCTTCTGCGCCAGCATCTCGAGTACGCGATCGAGTGTTGGATCACCCGGGGGTGGTTCGAGGCCGAATTCGACCTCCGGCTGCTCGACCCGTACCGTGGGTTCGAGACCCCGTTCGTGGATGGGGCTGTTGGAGTCCGGTGTCAGGTATCGCACGTGAGACATGAGCAGACCGCTGCCGTCCGGCAGCTTGACCAGTCGCTGCCGGGCGGCCCGGCCGATTGTGCGCTCACCCACGAGACTGGCGCGTTCATTCCCGGCAAGGGCGGCGGCGAACAACTCGGCCGCGCCGGCGGTTCCCTGGCTGACCAGCAGGGCGACAGAATCCGTGATGCTGCCGTCGCCGGCTTGTGCGCTCACGGTGTCGCGCGCGTCCTTCAGTTGCCGGACGGCCAGCGTGCCGCTGCCAACGAACAGCCGCGCCGCTGCGATGCCGTCATCCAACTCGCCACGGGCCGTCCCGCGCAGATCGATGGCATAGCTGGTGGCTCCGCTCCTGGACAACGTGTCGAATGCCTCCTTCAGACGGGCAGGCGCTTCCGGCGTGAACTCGGCCACGCGCACGTAGCCCACGCCACCCGAGAGCATCCGCGTCGTCAGAGCGGGGGCGGTGTTGCGTTGACGGGTGAGCGCGATCTCGTGCGGATCGGCCGCGTTGCCACGAATGACGAGCAGTGTGACCGTCGAGCCCGCGGGGCCCTGCAGCAGCCGCGCGCCCTCGTACGCGGACATGTCGCGCGTGGGCCGACCGTCGATGGCGCGAATGAAGTCGTTGGTGCGCAATCCGGCTGCGGCAGCCGGCGATCCGTCCCGCGCCGACACGATGCGGAGGTAGTACTGTCGTCTGAGCTCGAGCCCGACGTCCGCCGCGTTCTCGTCGATGGGCGCCTCGATGAGCGGAACGATCTCTGCCGGCAGGTAGGCACTGTCGGCGTCCAGGCCGTCGGCCAGGCCCCGCATCGCCCCGCCCATCGCCGTGCGGATGTCCACTTCCTCGACGTAGTTGTTCACGACGAGACTGACGACGTCCTCGAAGATGCGAAGGTGACGGAAGGTCTCATCCCGGGCCATCGCCTGGCCGAGATACCCACCAATGACGGCAAAGATGATGATCGGGGTCGAGACGGCAAGAACCAACAAGCGTATCCGGGAGGTCATGCTGAAGCTCCTTGGACATCTCCGAGGCCACGAGCCGACCGCGGCTGATCCGCTGTGTCGCTCAGCCTCGAGGACGCTGCCTCGACTGTCAGGCAGCCGCATCCGGACGAGACACCCGCGACGTGTCGCTCACGTCGCGGGCTCGGGCCAGGATGTCACTACCTGGGCTCGAGCCATTGTAAGGGATCGACCGACGTGCCGTCGATTCGAAGCTCGAAATAGAGCGCCGGAGGACCGGCCGGGGCGGAACCGACGTACCCGATTTCGGCCCCCGCCTGAATTGCGTCATCCGTGCCGGGACGTGCGGCTCCCAGGTAGCCATAGAGCGAGTAGTTGTTGGCGCCGTGGTCCAGGATGACCAGCGTCCCCAGACCGGGAAACACGTCGGCGTAACGAACGCGCCCGCCCAGAACCGCCCGCACCGGGGTGCCCTCGGGAGCGGCGATTTCGATGCCGTTCCGCGAAATGGTTCCGCCAAGGCGGCCCTGGGACGCCGCGTACGCGGCGGTCAGCTCTCCCGCGACCGGCCAGTCGAGCCCGTGCCGCAGCTGTGCGAGAGGGTGTTCGGCGGCTCCGGCGTCGGGCGCGCGGCGAACGGCAGCCAGTTCCTGCTGGAGGCGGGCATGCACCGCCTCCAGCTCGCCGAGATACTGGGCGTGGAGATCGCGTTCAGCGTCGATTCGAGCGAGCAGCGCCCGTCGCGCGCCGAGGGCCCGTTCGCTGGCCGCTCGAGCCTCTCTCGCCTCCGCCTCACGCGTCTGCAGCGCGCCCGCCGTTTCTTCGAGCACAGCGTGCTGCTCCCGGAACGCCTCGAGCGTGCGACGATGCTCCGTCAGGCGCCGTTGGCTCATCGAGGCCACACCGGCCACGGCCCGCCTCGCGCGGGCGAACTGGCGGACGCTGCCCGCACCGAGCAGCAGGCGGACATTCCCGGCGCGTCCGCGCTTGTACAGGTCCACCATCTGTCTTTCGAGATCGGGCAACTGATTCAGCCGCTCCTGTTCCAGCTCGTCGAGGCGTGCCTCGATGTGTACCAGGTCCTGCCTGGCTGCCTCCGCTGCCGCTTCCGCCAGCTTTGCGTCCTCCACCCGCAGTGCCCGTTCGATCTCCAGCTTCCTCAGCTCGCCCATGAGCGTTCGAGACTCGCCGGCCAGGCGCTCCGCTTCGCGTTGCAGCGCTCGAATCCGGCCAGCAACCTGCACGGCTTCGTTCGGCAACTGGGCGGGCAGCTGGGCGGCAGCCACCCCGGCGAACGCCAGAGTGAGCGTCGCGATGGTCCAAAGCTTGCCACACAAAGGGAAGCAGGTGCGGTGCATGGATCTCAGCGAACGGTGGTCTGAACGTCTATCGGGTATTCGGCACCTGCCGATTACGGACCCGTAACGTGCATACACCGTATCGGCATTGAGTGCGAGAATGAGAAGGCGTGAGTCGCATTGTTGGGCTGGACGTGGGCCGGCGGAGGATAGGTGTGGCGGTCAGTGACACCAGCGGCACGCTGGCACGGCCGGTGGGCGTCGTTCGGACGGAGACGCTTGGGCCTGGAGCCGTGGATCGGGTCGCGATGGAGATCGCGCGACTGTCCGACGAACCAGGTGCAGTGTCTCGCATCGTCATCGGACTTCCGCGGCGCTTGGACGGATCCCGGACCGAGATGACCGCCGAGGTCGAGGCGTTCGCGGCCCTGCTGCACACCCACACGGGGCTGCCGGTGCACTTCCAGGACGAACGATTGTCCAGCCGGGAGGCCGAGAGCCGACTGGCGGTGCGTGTGAAGGACTGGCGCCGGCGGAAGCCGCGCCTCGACGCGGCGGCCGCAGCCGTCATCCTGCAGGATTATCTGGACTCGCGGTTCGTGCCGACGTCGGGCACACCGCAGGACTTCGAACTCTGATGCGCCGACTCCTCTTTGCCTGTGCTCTGCTGGTCGTCGTGGTGGCCGTTGGTGTGGTCATCTTCGGGAGTATTGTCTGGGGGCGCATTCACGAGCCCTACGGCGGGCAGCAGGCGGCCGAGACATTCGTGGACATCCGGAGGGGCACGCCACAAGTGCAGATCGGGCGGCGGCTCGTCCAGGAAGGAATCATCCGCAACGAATTCACGTTCCGGGCGGCCGTCTGGTGGACCGGCCGGTCGGGGATGTTGAAGGCGGGGGAGTACCGCTTCGATCGGCCGCTCAGCCCGGTCGATGTCGTCGAGAAGATCGCCCGCGGCGACGTCTACGCCCATCGGATGACCTTTCGCGAGGGCTTGACCATCGAGGACAAAGCCACGATTTACGAGGCCATTGGCTTCGGGCCGGCCGATGCGTTCGTCGAGGCCGCCCGAAATGCGTCGCTCATCCACGACCTCGACCCCGATGCGCCCGACCTCGAAGGGTATCTGTTCCCGGAGACCTACGCGTTGCCGCGCGGCACGCCCGCGACGCGTCTCGTCTCGATAATGGTGGACCGGTTTCGCGCCGTGTACACCGAGGATCTGCGCGCGAGCGCTGCCGCCCAGGGGCTCACCACCCGCCAGGTCGTGACGCTGGCCTCGATTGTCGAAAAGGAAGCAGGCCTGGCGGCGGAGCGCCCGCTCGTGGCCGCGGTGTTCCGCAACCGCATGCGGATCGGCATGCGGTTGCAGGCGGATCCCACGGTGATCTACGCACTCCAGAAAGCCGGCCGCTGGGACGGCAACATCCGCCGCCAGGACCTGCAGGTCGACTCGCCGTACAACACGTACCGCTACGCAGGTCTGCCGCCAGGGCCGATTGCGGCTCCCGGCCGCCGCGCGATCGAAGCCGTTCTGGCGCCGGCGGAGGTGCGCTACCTCTACTTCGTCAGTCGCAACGACGGCTCGCACGTATTCGCGGAGACGTACGCCGAGCACAGCCGCAACGTGTACGAGCATCAGGTTCTCTTCTTCAGGCGGCAACGGCAGCAGCAGGCTGCGCCCTGACCCTCTGGTTGGACCAGTACGGCTGCGAGTTCTGCGGGAACGCGAGACTGGCCGTGTTATCGGGCTGGCGGATTGAGACGGGTATCGAGCGCGAATCGCTTCTGCGTTTCCAGTTCGTATCGTCCCGCTGCACGAGCAGGGTTGAACAGGAGGTTCCAGCTCTGGCCGGTGACCGTACTCGGGATGACGACGAACAGGTGCTCTTCCAGCAACGCGCGCCCGAACGATTGTTGTCCGCCGCTCGGCGACCCCGGTGTCAACCATGCCGCGTTGGGGACGTCGTCTGGCATCACGACGTGGATGTCTGTGACCTCGAGGATTCGTGCACGCGTCAACACGTGAGGCACGGCGTCGAGCACCGCGAAGCCCTTGTGGACGGCTACTTCCAGGATGGCCGTTGCCGGATCAGCGGAACAGTAGATGACGGGATAGCCAACCGGATTCCATCGTCCGCCAACCTTCGCAGATCCGACGCCGCTATCCCAGTTCGAACCGGGAGGTTGGTCGAGCCGCCAAGCCGTCGGTGACCCGGCTCCCCAAGGCAACGGCATCATACGTAGATGCCGTGCTCAATGCGCGTCAAATACTCACTGACAAGCCGCGTCCCCGGATGTGTACGAAGGAGATCGATCGGTCTGCGGTGATCCAAACCGATCGCCGGCCGATCCAGCCAGTGCTCGGCTTCGGCCTGCGAACCGAAGACGCGCGTGGCCTGGCCGAACACTTCGGCAAAGCGCCAGAGGCGCTCACTTTCATCAACGGGCAATCGGGTCTTTGGCGCGGCCTTGCGACGGGCGAATGACCGCTCGCTGACGCCGATTGTGGCCAGCAGGACATTCGAGGAGAGACTCAGCACGCCGGCGAAGAGCCTGGTCATCGCCTCTGCCGGAATGCCACGCAGGACCAACTCGTGTGCATCCTCCTCGGTCGCCACCTGCCGGTGCAGCACCCGTCTGCCACCCAGCAGTTTTGTGGCAAGCTGCACGGACGAACTCGCGGATGGGACCTCGGTGGATTCTGTAGGCGCCGTGCGCACGTCGGCCTCCCTGTCTGTCAGATGGCGAAACCATTATGCCATTTGGCATGCGTTCGGGTCAACCTGGACTAGCGCTCACCCCACTTCAGCTTCTCGTGGAGCAGTTCGAAATAGCTCCGCATCGGCGCCTTCACCAGGCGCAGCCGCTGCGACGATACCTGGACGCGGACGACATGATCCTCTTTGAGCGCATATCCGGCCTGCCCGTCGTAGGTGACGAAGATTTCGTCCGTCTCGTTGTCGACATGCGGTCGAACCTCGATGACCTCGCTGCTCGGGATGACGATTGGACGATTGGTCAGCGTATGCGGAGCGATGGGCGTCAGCACGATGGCATCCACCCGCGGGTGGATGATTGGGCCTCCAGCCGCAAGGTTGTACGCCGTCGATCCGGTCGCGCTCGCGATGATGAGGCCATCCGCTTTCACCTTGGTCACGATGCCGCTGCCGACCGACACGGACAGTTCGATGATGCGTGACAACGCCGTCTTGGTGAAGACGACGTCGTTCAGGGCAATGCGCGAATCGAGGCGCTCCCCGCTGCGATAGGCCTCGGCCGCCAGCATGGCGCGTTCGTCGAACGCCGCCGTTCCCTGTGTGACCGATTCGAGTGCGGTGTAGAGCTCGTCGATCCGGGTCTCCGTGAGAAAGCCGAGGCTGCCGAAATTCACGCCGAGAATAGGGACTTCGCGGCCGCTCCTGGCGATGCGCGTGGCCATGGCGAGCAGCGTCCCGTCCCCGCCCAGCACGACCACCAGATCCACCTGGCCAGGCAGGTCGTCGCGGGTGAGTCCTGGCGCCCCGACGCCGGCCAGTGCTGCCGTGTCGGTCTCGTAGATCACCTCGATGCCCCGTGTCCGGAGCCATGCGTCGAGGCGTTCGAGATGCTGGACGGCGCCGCGCAGCCCGCGCTTGGCGACGACGCCGACGCGAGTAACGGTGAGAGCGGTCATCGACGGAAGTGGAGAAAGAACTCGAGGTTTCCTTTCTGACCGGCGATGGGGGACGGCGTCGATGTCACGCGCGTCAATCCTACCCCAGCACCGGCCGCTGTGATCTCCTCGAGTACCCGTGCGTGAACCGCGGCGTCTCGAATCACCCCTGCACGCACTTCCCGCCGGCCGGCCTCGAACTGCGGCTTGACCAGGGCCACGACGTCCGCCGCTGGCCGCAGCACCGGCGGGACGACCGGGAGGATGTGGCGCAGGGAGATGAAGGAGACGTCGATCGTGACAACGTCCACCGGGCCCGGCAGATCCGCCAGCGTCAGGTGCCTGGCATTGACGCCCTCCATCACGATGACGCGCGGGTCGTTGCGCAGACTCCAATCGATCTGTCCGTGGCCGACATCGAGCGCCACCACGCGTGAGGCGCCGCGCTGTAGCAGTACGTCCGTGAACCCTCCGGTCGACGCGCCGATGTCGAGGCACTCGCGGCCGTCAACCCGGATGTTGAAGACATCGAGCGCGTGCGCGAGCTTCACTCCCCCGCGTCCAACATACGGATGATCGGGGGTGGTGAGGCTGACCTCCGCCTCGGGCGCGACCTGCGCTCCCGCCTTCGTGACGGCCTGGCCCTCCACGCGCACGTGCCCGGCAAGGATGTGAGCGCGGGCACGTTCGCGTGAGGTGACGAGGCCGCGGTCGACGAGAAGCTGGTCGAGACGAGTCTTCACCCGATACTCGTCACACAGGTGGGCCTTCCCGGCCACGGCCATCGATCGGAGATCGACGGGGCCATGTCCGGCGCACGCACGTCTATCTGGTTCGTTCCACGACCCATCGACCGATGCCGAGCAGCCGCGGGTCCGCGAGCTGCGCGTCGTGCAGGATGGATTCGGCCCGTGCGAGGCACTCCGCCGCCATGCGCTTCGAGGTGGCGAGGCCGTACAGCACGGGGTACGTGGGCTTGCCGGCAGTGGCGTCCTTCCCCGCTGTCTTGCCCAGCTCGGCCGACGCGCCTTCCACATCGAGCACATCGTCCACGATCTGAAACGCCAGGCCCAGTTCGGCTGCGGCGCGGTCAATGGCCTCCACGCCGCTGTCGTCGCCCCCACCCATGATGGCGCCGGCGGCGGCGGACGCGCGAATCAACGCTCCCGTCTTCTTCGCATGCATCGTCCGCAGTCCTTCCGCATCGAGCGGCGCCGATGGGCGCCCGGAGGCATCGGGCGTGACGCACGCGAGGTCGATCGCCTGTCCGCCAACCATGCCGACGGGGCCGGCCGCTGCGGCAATGATGGCAATCGCGCGGAGCTTGCGATGCACTACACCCGCCGAACCGTCTACTGGCTCGCGCGCGAGGATGTGGAACGCCTCGGTCAGCAGCGCGTCGCCCGTCAGGATCGCAATGGCCTCGCCCGCCACCACGTGAAGCGTTGGTTGTCCACGGCGCATGGTGTCGTTGTCCATGGCGGGGAGGTCGTCGTGGATGAGAGAGTAGGTGTGAATCAGCTCAATCGCGCACGCGGCGGGCATGGCCATCGTCCGCGAGCCCCCGACTGCGTCGGCGCAGGCGAGGCACAGAATCGGCCGCAGGCGCTTGCCGCCTGCGGTGATGCTGTATCGCATCGCATCGACCAGGACACGGGGACTGTCCGAACCGGCGGGAAGACGGTCGAGGAGCGCGGCGTCTACTTCGGCCCGTCGTGCGTGGACGTAGGCCTGGATGTCGGTGGAAGGGCTCATCGTCGCCCACGGGGCGGGCCGTCTTCGTCCAGCCCCAGGGCCGCAGGCGCAGGTCTCAGCTCGCCCCGTTCGTTGAGGATTTCGATGCGCCGCTCCGCTTCCTCGAGACGCGCGTGGCAGAACCGCGACAGCTGGACCCCGCGCTCGTAGAGCTGGAGCGAGGTTTCGAGCGACAGGTCGCCTTCCTCCAGCTTCTTCACAATCGACTCGAGCTCCGCAATGGCGGCCTCGAAGTCCTTGATGGTGGCATCCATAGCGTGTGTGTGGCTCCCATGGGCGGGGACTGGTTGTCTCACGTACGTCGCGGCTGCGGGCCCGGGGCCGACCCGTCCCCGCGCGCACCCGTCGTGCCCCGAACCTCGCACTCGATCTCGCCCCGCTCCAACGTCACGTGAACGGAGTCGCCAGGACTGACTGCCGCTGCATCGCGAACGATGGCCGTGCGATCGGCAGTCCAGCACACCGCGTATCCCCGGCCGAGGACAGCCAGCGGACTCAGACTGTCGAGCCGTGCCGCGGAGCTCCGCAGTTTCGCGTCCGCCTCGTGACGCCGATGGGCCATGGCGGTGACAAGCTTCCCATCCGCGGACACGAGTCGCGTGCGGACGCCACCAAGACGCCGGCGCAAGTCGAACGTCTCCAGCGTCAGTCGAACCGACTGATAGGTGCGCTCGCGAGCCGACACGTGCGCCTGCATCGCGCGGCGCAACCCGTGCGTGAGCTCCGCCGCATGCCGACCGCGCAGGACGACACGTCCATGTGCTCCGGCGAGACCGGGACGCGATTGGAGCGTTCTGAGGCGGGATTCCGCCCGGTGAAGGCGGGATCGCATGGCGCCGGTGATCCGCTGAGAGAGGCGATCGATGTGCGCACAGAACTCGTCCTTGCGCGAGACGACGATCTCCGCGGCAGCCGACGGAGTCGGCGCGCGTACATCGGCCACGAAGTCGGCCATCGTCACGTCGGTCTCATGGCCGACGGCGGCAATCGTGGGCACCGGGCAGCCGGCAATCGCGCGTGCCACGACCTCCTCGTTGAACGCCCAGAGATCTTCAATCGACCCGCCGCCACGCCCGACGATGACCACGTCGACGCCCTGAAGGCGTCCGATAGCCGAGACGCCGCGGGCGATATCGAGCGCGGCGCCGTCGCCCTGCACCCGGGTCGGTCGAATGACGATGTGCGCGTTCGCATAGCGGCGGCGCAGGACCTTGATGATGTCGCGGACGGCCGCGCCGTCGAGAGACGTGACCACACCAATCTTACGGGGAAGGGCGGGGAGTGCCCGCTTTCGCCGGCTGTCGAACATCCCTTCCGATGCGAGACGTCGCTTGAGTTGGTCGAACGCCAGCTGGCGCGCCCCGAGTCCCTCGGGTTCCAGGTGCGCGCAGACGAGCTGGTACTCGCCTCTCGGATCGTAGACACTCACGCGTGCGCGTGCCACGACACGCAGACCGTCGTGCGGCTTGAAACGAAGGAGCCGCAGGGCCGTCCGGAACATCACCGCCTTGATCTGGGCGTGTGCATCCTTGAGCGTGAAGGAGAGATGTCCGGTGTTCCACACCCGACAGTTCGACAGCTCTCCCTCCACCCAGATTTCGAAGAAGCGTTCTTCGAGCAGCGTACGAATCCGCCCGGTGAGCTCCGAGACGGTCAGGACCCGTCGTGCCTCGGGCTCCATCGGCTCCGACGCCGGTTCAGGTTCCGGTTCTTCGAAGGGGAGATCGAACAGAGTGCTCATGAGCGATCGGTCACGCTCGTCACATGGCGGACGCGCGGCCGCCGCGTACGGTCTCGACCGCAGCCAGAGCCAGCAGTTCCTGCTCCGAGTAGCTGATCCGGGCGATGCCCGTGGCGCGTCCTGTCTTCTCATCGGCCTCGACGAGGACACCGTTCAGGCGGGGATTGCCCGTAGCCGGCTCGAACTTCGACGGCATTGCCGTGAGGAAGCGACGAAGCGTCGCCTCCCGTTCCATGCCGATAATCGAGTCGTGCGGACCCGTCATGCCGGCGTCGGTCAGGTACCCCGTGCCATTGGGCAGAATGCGCTCGTCCGCCGTCTGCACGTGCGTGTGCGTGCCCACGACCAGCGTGGCTTTGCCGTCCAGATGCCAGCCCATCGCGATCTTCTCGCTCGTGGCTTCGGCGTGGAAGTCCACGAGGATGACGCGGGCCTTCTGGCGTACGGCCTCGATCTCGCGGAGCACCACGGTGAACGGGTCGTCGGTCGCGGGCATGAAGACGCGGCCCATGACGTTGATGACGGCCACCGCGCGTCCGTCGCCCGAGTGCGCGACGCAGGAGCCGCGTCCCGGCACGCCGGCGGGATAGTTTGCCGGCCTCAGCAGGCGCGGTTCCGAAGCAATGTAGGGGATGGCTTCCTTCTTGTCCCAGACGTGGTTGCCCGTGGTCATCACGTCGACGCCCCATCCGAGCAGCGCGGCGCCGATGTCCTTCGTAATCCCGAAGCCCGCCGCGGCGTTTTCGGCGTTGGCCACGACGAAATCGGCACGGTGCTGTTCGACGAGCCCCGGCAAGCCCTTCCGTACGAGCTCGCGTCCGGGACGGCCGACGATGTCGCCGATGAACAAGATGGTCATAGGGGCGGGCGGTCCTCCGCCACTGACACGGCTATCCGGTGCGAACGCCCCCGCCGCTCGATCAGCTTGGGCAGGGTGATTGACAGTTCGCCGCTGGCCACTGTGGCCTGAGCGCGACCGACATCGAATGCCCCGGTGAGCTGCACGCAGCGGGCGAATCGCCCGAACTCACGCTCCACGAGGTGGAAGATCCGCTCTCCCGACGCTGGCACCGGCGCCTTTTCGCCGACGACCACGAGCACGTTGTTGCGAAACAGCACCCGCAACTGATCCGCCGGCACACCACACACCTCCACAATCACCTCGATCGCGTCGTCGCGCTCCCGCACGTCGAGCGGCGGGTGGTATTCGCGGGAATACGCGCGGGCGACGTGATCGAGGTGTGCGGCCACGTCCTCGAAGAGCTCGCGGATATCCTCCGCGAGGTCGCGGGACGCGCCGGGAGGAATGAGGATTTGCACCAACGTGCCTATGTTCTCACAGGGCTGCAGTTACCGGACGCCCGTTTGGAATTCTCGATATGGGCTTCGCGGCCGTAGAGATTGCTATCCCAGGAGGCCAAGGAAGTATATTAGTCTTTTACGCTAATATCACATGCTTGACAAGCGCTCATATTAGATCTACTATCTGGTCTGGAGTTCCCACGATATGAGCAAAGTCATTGGAATTGACCTCGGTACCACGAACTCCGTGGTTTCGTCACGGGCTTGAAGCCCTCGGATATCGACGAGGTGGTCCTGGTTGGCGGCTCTACGCGTGTGCCGAAGATCCAGCAACTCGGCGAGGAGTACTTCGGCCGCGAGCCGCACAAGGGGTCAACCCGGACGAAGTGGTGGCGGTCGGGGCCGCGATTCAGGGCGGTGTGCTGAAGGGCGAAGTCAAAGACGTGCTGCTGCTCGACGTGACGCCTTTGTCGCTCGGCATCGAAACGCTTGGCGGCGTGATGACGACGCTCATCGCGCGCAACACGACGATCCCGACGCGGAAGAGCGAGGTCTTCTCGACGGCCACGGACAACCAGACGAGCGTCGAAGTGCACGTGCTGCAAGGCGAGCGCCAGATGGCACGCGACAACCGCACGATCGGGCGATTCCATCTCGTCGGACTGCCGCCGGCGCCTCGTGGCATGCCGCAGATCGACGTCGTCTTCGACATCGACGCCAACGGCATCGTCAATGTGGCGGCCGAGGACGTCGGTACGGGCACGGAGCAGAAGATCACCATCAGTGGCTCCTCGGGACTGACGCGCGCGGAGGTCGACCGGATGGTGAAGGACGCCGATGCGCACGCGGCCGAGGACAAGGCGCGCCGCGAGCTCATCGATGCGCGCAACCAGGCCGACTCGCTTGCCTATTCCGTCGAGAAGACGGTCAACGAGAACCGGGATCGATTGCCGGCCGCCGACGTCGGCCGTATCGAATCTCTGGTTGCGGCGCTGCGGGAAGTCGCCAGAGGGGATGCTCTCGACGCCATCCGTCGCGCCACCGACGAGCTGCAGAAGGCGTCGCATGCGATGGCCGAGCAGCTCTACTACGCAGTCGCAGGCGAACGCCGCGCATGCGGCCGGCTCGTCACACAAGAGCGACGACGTCAAGGAGGGCGAAGTCGTCGACGCGTAGCGGCCGGTGGACACGTGGATCCGCCACTCCGTCCGGCCGTCCATTCCGCATTCGTAGACGCGGACGTTTCAGCGTCCGCCATGAGGAGATTGCCATGGCCATCAGCCGACACGATCCGTTTCGGGAGTTCGCAACGTTGCAGGACCGTATGAACCGCCTGTTCGGGGACATCTATCTGCGTGACGACGATGTCGCGGCACGCGGCAACTGGACGCCGCCCGTCGATATCTACGAGACGGGAAGTCACGACCTCGTGCTCAAGGCCGAACTGCCCGACATGTCGCGCGAGGACATCGAGGTGACGGTCGAGAACAACACCCTTACCATGCGGGGGACGAAGAAGCTGCCCGCCGATATCAAGGAGGAGCAGTTCCGCCGGATCGAGCGCAGCTACGGGACGTTCACCCGCTCGTTCACGCTGCCGAACACCGTTGACGCGACGAAGGTGAGCGCGGACTATCGGAACGGTGTTCTCACGGTCACGCTGCCGTATCGAGAGGAGGCAAAGCCCCGGACGATTAACGTCGACGTGGCCGCCTGAGGTTGCTGACCTCTCGTACGACGCGGCTCGTGACTCCCGCAGGTTCCACGCGCGGTCTCATCCGGCCGGCGCCGGACACGCCGAGGCGACGGCGGGTCCGGCGCTGTGTCGGCAGGGCGCTGAGGCCCGCCCCGGAGGAGGTGTGCTGGATCGGCGCCGGTGTGTTAGGCTGGGGTGCTCATGGACGAAACACCAGATCCGCTCGACGCCGTGGTGGATGCGCCCGCTCCGCCAGTACCATCTACGAAAGCGACGCCCATCGACAGCCGCTTCCTGTTCGTCGACATTGCCGCGCTGCGCGCCAAGCAGCTGCGGAGGGGGGCCTTGCCCCGCCTCGACCAGACGGACGCGCCCGATCGCCAGCGCATCACGCTGTTCAAGCCAGAGCGCATCGCCATGGAAGAGGTGTCGCGCGGTCTGGTGCTCTACGAGTTGCCGACGTTCAAACACGCCGAAGCGTAGCCGCGAAATCCGCTGCGGTGCTCCCCGGACCTCCATCCAGCCAGCCAAGGGGCTCTTCCCCTTGATTTCGCGTTTCTGGCCGCCATAACGGTCCCAATCCGGGTGTGCGCGGGCAGACTTTCGAGTATGCTACGCGTCGGTGCCGCCGGACCGCACTCACCCGGCACGACGATTGTGCGGGTCGCAGGTGTCTTGCGGCCCCCTGCGTGGCGCCGCGCCTGTCAGTGGGCGTGCGCCTCTGGGCGCAACCGTTCGAGTACGCAGTCGGTGCAACCGGACCTCGAGTGGAGGCGATATGCGTCGAGCCCTCGCGTTGGCGGTCGTGATGCTGGCGGTGGCGTTCCCCTTCAGTCTGTCCGGACAGCAGTCCGAGGTCCGGGACGTGACGTTTACTCGTGATGTCGCGCCGATCCTGTACGAGAACTGCGCGTACTGTCATCGCCCCGGTGAAGTGGCCCCGTTCTCGCTGCTGTCCTATCAGGAGGCGCGGCCGTGGGCGCGGGCGATCAAGCAGGCCGTGGTTCAACGCACCATGCCGCCGTGGCGGGCCCACCCCGGGTACGGTGAGTTCCGCAACGCGCGCCTGTTGAGCAATCGCGACATCGACACGCTGGTCGCGTGGGCAGATGGCGGAGCCACGGAGGGCGATCCGGAGGATCTGCCGCCACCACCCCAGTATGCCGAGGGATGGCAGATCGGTACGCCGGATCTCATCCTCGAGATGGCGGAGCCGGTGACGATTCCCGCCACCGGTACTATTCCCTACGCGACATATCCGTCCGGCTACGTCTTTCCCGAGGACACCTGGATTCAGGCCATCGAGGTCCGGCCGGGCAATCGCAGGGTGGTCCACCACGCCGTTGCGCAGGCCAATCCGCCCGGCGAGAGCCCGATGATGGGTGCCCAGAACGTCCATTTGTACTCGCCTGGACTCGAGGCCATGATCTGGCGGGAGGGGTACGGCAAGTTCTTCCCGAAGGGCACCACCATCTCGTTCCAGATGCACTACAACGCGATTGGCCGCGAGACGACGGACCAGACGAAGATCGGGTTCAGGTTCGCGAAGGCACCCGTACACACGCAGGTCAACACCACCATCGTCATCAACAACTCGCTGGTCGTTCCGCCGATGGTGCAGAAGCACGAGGTCGTGGCGGCGTTCCAATTCCCGGTGGAAGCACGGATTCACGGCCTGCGCCCGCACATGCATTTGCGGGCCCGCGTGGCGACGACTTCGCTCATCGCTCATGACGGCCTGCGCCGGGTACTCCTGCACATCCCCGAGTGGGACGACGGATGGCAGAATTACTACGTCCTGTCGCGTCCCGCGCGGGTGAAGACGGGTGCGATTCTCGAGCATCTGGCGAGCTACGACAATTCGCCTGCCAACCCCCTCAATCCCGATCCCACCGTACCTGTCACCTGGGGGCAGCAGGTGTGGGACGAGATGCACTCCGTATACGTCACCTGGACGGCTGTGAACGAGCACAACGTGAACGACGACGAGCCGATTCAGATTCCGCCGAGCACACTGTTCACGACGGGGCTGACGGCGAGACAGTAGCGGGGGGGCCGTCATGCTGAGAATCACGCTTCCCGTCCTGCTAGGACTGTTGCTGCAGGCGGCTCCGCTTGCAGCACAATCCGAAACGGTTCCTCTCACCCGTTTCGTCGGGACGTGGGTCGGAACCCAGAGTTGGGATATCGGCGAGCCTCCGCCCGGCACACGGACCGATCAACCCGTGGCGCTCACCATCGAGCTGGTGGATGGCACGCTCGTCGGGACGCTCACGCCGTTTCTCGGGGGCGAGGACGGGGCGAGTTTCGTGGCTCCGACGGTGGTCGGCAACGAACTGCACGCGACGGGTGCGATGGGCCCGCCTATCGTCACGGGCCCTGCTGGCGCCGTCGGCAGGCGTGCCGGACCCAGAGGTTGGAAGGAAGCGGTGACGATCACCTTCGTGTTCGCGGGGGATGCACTCAACCTGGCCGGCACGGCGGACGTGCGTATGGGTGACGTGAGCTGGATGACGTTCCGTTACACGTTGAGCAAACAGCGCTCCAGGTACTGACCACTACAGCGCCACCCCCAGGGGTCAGATCTTGGTTTTTGCAGCTGTCCTCTCCGCAGAGGACACTCCCCCGGCTCCCAGCAGACGCGCCCTCCGTCATTGAATCCTCGGCACACGTCGATGGCTTCCGGCCCAGGTCGGCCAGCGTGAGCTGTACCGCGAAAATGTTGTGTGGGTGGCCGTACTCCACGCTCGCCCGATGGCAGCAGGGGAGGTTCTGCGACGGTTGGCACTGATTGCGAGAGGACGGTCGTGCAAGAAACAAGATCTGACCCCTACGCGCGACGCGCGGACCCTCCGCGGAGCCGACTACAGCTCGGGCGCCTGCGTGTGCCAATCGGTGAGACGCTGATACGCATCGGCCACCCGCAGCAGCGTGGGCTCGTCGAGGAACCGTCCGGTCAGGTGCAGTCCAACTGGAAGGCGATCGGCACCGCCGCTTGTGCCCGCAAAGCCGCACGGGATGCTGACGGCGGGAAGGCCAGCGAGCGGCGCGCTCACGGTGAAGACGTCCGCCAGATACATCTGTAGCGGATCGTCGGTCTTCTCGCCAAGCCGGAAGGCGGGCGTCGGTGTAGTGGGCGTGGCCACCACGTCCACCTTCTGGAAGGCGGTATCGTAGTCGCGCCGCAACAGGGTCCGCACCTGCTGAGCCTTCAGATAGAACGCGTCGTAGTATCCGGCGCTCAGCACGTAGGTGCCGAGCATGATTCTGCGTTTGACCTCCGCGCCAAAGCCTTCGTCCCGCGTGCGGCGGTACATATGTCTGAGGCTATCGTCGCCGCCGGTGGCAGCGCGATATCCGTACTTCACGCCGTCGTAGCGGGCGAGGTTGGAACTGGCTTCGGCGGTACACACCAGGTAGTAGACGGGAATGGCGTATCGGGCGTGCGGCAACTCGACGTCCACGAGCGTGGCTCCGGCGCTGTGCAGCGTGGCCAGCGCGGTGTCGAATGCGCCCCGGATGTCCGACTCCACACCCTCAGAGACGAAGCCGCGGGGAACGCCAATGCGCAGTCCGGCGATGTCGCCAGTGAGCGCGGCGAGGTAATCGGGAACCGGCTCGCGCGAGGACGTGGAATCGCATGCATCCGGTCCCGCGATGGCTGCCAGGGCACGTGCCGTTTCGGCCACCGTGCCGGTGATCGGCCCGATCTGATCCAGCGACGAGGCGAACGCGAGCAGGCCGTAGCGGGAGACGCGACCGTAGCTCGGCTTGAGCCCGGTGACCCCACAGAACGCCGCCGGCTGGCGGATGGATCCGCC